>NZ_JAFCWC010000052.1:0-563 GCF_049897365.1 Brevundimonas sp. DC300-4 | reverse complement strand
CTGATTCAACATTCCTGCTGGAGGCGGAGGCCAGCATGAATGAGCAAGGCGCTTTCGGTGGATCTGCGGGATCGTGTGATCGCCGCGATTGAGGACGGGATGTCGTGCCGTCAGGCGGCGGCGCGGTTCGGGGTCAGCGCGGCCAGCGCGATCCGCTGGCGGTCACGGATGCGGACGCAGGGCGATGTACGACCTGGACCGCTGGGCGGGGACCGTCGATCCGGTCGCATCGAGAGCCACGCCGGCCTGATTCTGGGTCTGCTGGATCGGCAGACGGACATCACGCTTGCGGAGCTTCGGGCGGCGCTGGCGGAGCAGGGCGTGGCGACCAGCCTGTCGAGCCTGTGGCGGTTCTTCGTGCGCCGCCGGATCACGCTCAAAAAAAGTCGGCGCACGCGGACGAGCAGAGCCGTCCCGACGTCCTGATGCAACGGCGAGCCTGGTTCGAGAACCAGCTCGATCTCGATCCGGAACGGCTGGTCTTCATCGACGAAACCGGAGCCTCCACCAAGATGGCCCGCCGCCACGGGCGTGCGCCGCGCGGCCAGAGGCTGAGGTGCAGC
>NZ_JAFCWC010000051.1:0-616 GCF_049897365.1 Brevundimonas sp. DC300-4 | reverse complement strand
TGGGCCACCAGGTTCGGCTGATGCCGCCCTCTTACGTGAAGGCCTATCTGCGGCGACAGAAGAACGACGCGGCCGACGCCGAGGCGATCTGTGAGGCGGTCACCCGTCCGACCATGCGGTTCGTGCCGGTCAAGAGCGCCGAACGGCAGGGTGTACTGGTTCTACACCGGACCCGCGAGTTGCTGGTGCGCCAGCGGACCATGCTGATCAACGCCATCCGCGGCCACTGCGCCGAGTTCGGGATCATCGCGCCGCAAGGGGCTCGCCGTGCCAGCGATCTGGTCGAGCACATCAGGCAGGCGGAGCCGGCTGAGCTTCCAGAGCAGGCGCGATCCGCCCTGCTGAGACTGGCCGAACAGCTCGATACGCTCGCCGCCGAGATTCATGGGCTCGAACGTCGGCTGCTCGCCTGGCATCGTCAGGACCAGGCCAGCCAGCGCCTGGCGACCATACCGGGCATCGGCATCATCACGGCTACGGCGCTCTCGGCCGCCGTGACCGACCCGGCCCTGTTCCGCTCCGGCCGCGAGTTCGCCGCCTTCCTGGGTCTGGTTCCGCGCCAGAACTCCTCCGGTGGCAAGGATCGGCTCGGCCGCATCTCCAAGATGGGCGACGG
>NZ_JAFCWC010000050.1:0-727 GCF_049897365.1 Brevundimonas sp. DC300-4 | reverse complement strand
CCCTCCAACATCGGCGCTTGCAGCACCGCAAAATCGCCGCCTAAATATCGAACCCAGACAAGGCCAACTCTCCACTAAATCCGCACCCCGACTGTCCCAAAACATCTGACGACGTACAGTGGCTGGCCGCCTGAAGGAAGACGATGACTGCATCCCGAGCCGGCAAAACCCTGATGATCGTTGAGGACGAGGTGCTCGTCGCGATCGTCCTTAGGTCTGAACTGGAGGACGCCGGATACCATGTCCTCCACCTGACTGACCGCATCGCCGAGGCGCTTGAGGTTGCCAAAGCAAGCCAGCCGGATCTCGCGCTGGTCAATATCGATCTGGTCGGCGGCGACGACGGCATCGAACTCGCCAAGCAACTCAAGGCCCTGGACATTCCGGTCCTGCTGATCAGCGGGCAGGTCAGCCGCGCCCGGTCGGCCAGGACGGTCGCGATCGCCTCGCTACCGAAGCCGTACGACGCCGCCGATATGGTGCTTGCCGTGACCTACTTACTGGAGTGCCTTCAGGGGGACGCCTCGCTGCCGAAGCCGAGCGGCCTCGAAGTGTTCGACGAAGCAGGTTTCGGGGTGGTGCCAGCGGCCTAGGATCAGGGCAGCGGGTGAGCGTTTGTCGCCATGACGAGTTCTGGCGTATCAACACCATTCTTTCCAACCGGAGGCACGCATGGCTGACACCGATCAATCCGCACTTCTGGCCATGACCACGGGCATCATCGCCA
>NZ_JAFCWC010000049.1:0-747 GCF_049897365.1 Brevundimonas sp. DC300-4 | reverse complement strand
GGTGCTGTCAGTCCAACGCTAAAACGTCTCCACTTATCACGGCCTAAGCCGCTATTGGAGATGATATTTCGTGAAGCCGATTTCGTTCAAGCGCCACCGGTTTCCGGCAGATGTGATCCGCCATGCCGTCTGGCTGTACTTTCGTTTCAGCCTGAGTTTGCGGGACGTCGAGGAGCTCATGGTTCAGCGTGGGATCGACGTCAGCTACGAGACCATCCGGTGCTGGACGATCAAGTTCGGACCGCTGATCGCGAGGCGGCTGAAGCGCCGTCGGCCAGCTCCCTCGCCTCGCTGGCACCTGGATGAGATGGTCTGTTCGATTGGCGGCAAGCGGATGTATCTGTGGCGAGCGGTCGACGACGAAGGCGAGGTCCTCGACCTCGTGGTCCAGCGCCGGCGGGACACAGAGGCCGCGTTGAAGCTGCTCAGGCGGCTCCTTCACAACCAGACTGTCGAGCCAGAGATGATCACGACCGACGGCCTGGCCTCATACGGCGCGGCTCTGGATCAGCTGGACCTGAGGCATCTGCATCGACCGGGCCGGCTTCGCGAGAACAATCGGGTAGAGAACTCCCACTTGCCGATCCGACGACGAGAACGACAGCAGAAGCGGTTCAAATCCCAAGCGTCAGCCCAGAGATTCCTCACCACCCACGCGGCGATTTACAACACCTTCAACGTCCAACGCCATTTGATCAGCAGACCCACACTTCGCCGCTTCCGCGCCGACGCTGATGCCGCATGGGC
>NZ_JAFCWC010000048.1:0-782 GCF_049897365.1 Brevundimonas sp. DC300-4 | reverse complement strand
TCCATGACCACGCAGGCCCCGGACTCGTCGCCGAACACCTCGAGCGCCCGGTTCTGCACGTCGGCGTCCAGCGTCAGGACCACGTCCTTGCCTGGCACGGCAGGTCGAGAGCCGCCGACATCCTCTGCCACGACGCGGCCGCGCGCGTCGACCTCGACCCGGTTGCCGCCGGCCTCGCCGCGCAGGTCGGTGTCCAGCGCCTTCTCCACGCCCGAGCGGCCGATGCGGAAGCCGGGGTTGAACAGCATCTGGGGCGGCTCCTCGCCCCTGTCGCGGATCGCCTTGATGTCACGATCCGAGACCTTGGCGACATAGCCAATCACATGGGCGAAGGCCCCGGTGTAGGGATAGAAGCGCGCCTCGTTCATGTCCGCCATCACGCCGGGCAGTTCGGGCGCGTACAGATTGACCTTGGCGAACTCTTCCCAGCTCAGGTCGCTCTTGACCGGCACGGGGCTGAATCGCGGTGCGGCGTTGACGTCACGGATGATGGCGCGGCGGCGGTCGATGGTGTCCGGCAGCAGCCGACCCAACAGGTCCAGCGTCTGATCCAGATCCTTGGTCTCGTCGCGCACGACGAGGACGCGGAAGCTGGGCCGGTTGCCGGCGATGGTGACCCCGTTGCGGTCCAGGATTCGGCCGCGCGGCGGCGGGACGAGGCGGAAGTTGAACTGGTTCTGGCTGGCGAGGGTCGAATACTCCTGCGCCTGCACGACCTGAAGCTGGGCCAGTCGGATGGTCAGGGCCGTAACGCCCAGCGCCGTCAGCCCGCCGACCACGAA
>NZ_JAFCWC010000047.1:0-884 GCF_049897365.1 Brevundimonas sp. DC300-4 | reverse complement strand
ATGGCCAAGGAAAAGTTCGAACGTAACAAGCCGCATTGCAACATCGGCACGATCGGTCACGTGGACCACGGCAAGACGACGCTGACGGCTGCGATCACGATGGTTCTGGCCAAGGCCAGCGGCGGCAAGGCGATGAACTACGCCGACATCGACGCCGCGCCGGAAGAAAAGGCCCGCGGCATCACGATCAACACCGCGCACGTGGAATATGAGACGGCGGCCCGTCACTATGCCCACGTCGACTGCCCCGGCCACGCCGACTATGTGAAGAACATGATCACCGGCGCCGCCCAGATGGACGGCGCGATCCTGGTGGTTTCGGCCGCCGACGGCCCGATGCCCCAGACCCGCGAGCACATCCTGCTGGCCCGTCAGGTCGGCGTGCCCGCCCTGGTCGTGTTCATGAACAAGGTCGACCTGGTCGACGACGCCGAGCTGCTCGAGCTGGTCGAGATGGAAGTGCGCGAGCTGCTTTCGTCCTACCAGTTCCCGGGCGACGACATTCCGATCACCATGGGTTCGGCCAAGGCCGCGACCGACGGCGTGAACCCGGAAATCGGCGAGCAGCAGGTTCTGGCCCTGATGCAGACCGTCGACGACTACATCCCGCAGCCGGCCCGTCCCCTGGACCTGCCGTTCCTGATGCCGGTGGAAGACGTCTTCTCGATCTCGGGCCGCGGCACCGTGGTCACGGGTCGTATCGAAAAGGGCATCGTCAAGGTCGGTGAGGAGGTCGAGATCGTCGGCATCCGTCCGGTCCAGAAGACGACCTGCACGGGCGTGGAAATGTTCCGCAAGCTGCTGGACCAGGGCCAGGCGGGCGATAACGTCGGCGTGCTGCTGCGCGGCACCAAGCGTGAAGACGTCGAGCGCGGCCAGGTCCT
>NZ_JAFCWC010000046.1:0-1022 GCF_049897365.1 Brevundimonas sp. DC300-4 | reverse complement strand
GACATCCCGTCCTCAATCGCGGCGATCACACGATCCCGCAGATCCACCGAAAGCGCCTTGCTCATTCATGCTGGCCTCCGCCTCCAGCAGGAATGTTGAATCAGAACCCGGCTCCCTTGAGAATCCCCTGCGATTCAATCAGATCGCGAAGTGCTCTAGTGCGCCGACACAGCAGCGGACTTGGCCAAAATTAGCTTCGGTGACCGGACATGCAGCGGCGGCGACCGGAGGCCAAAAGACCCATTCGTCCGCGCGAGGTCTCAGTTTCCCGACCGACCTGGAAGGGGGGCTGGATTGGTCGGCCGGGAGACAAGCCTAAGCTCTCGCTCAAGCTCAGCCATAGCGCAGCCGGGTATCCGTTGTTCCTCGTCCATCCAATAAAACTTGTCTCCTGCCAGGCCTGAGAGCTGGAAAGCCGAGCGTTTATCCCGCACCGTCATCACCGACGGCTCCTATGGATCGGAAACGGTCAACGACATCCGATCCGAAAGCGGACAGGCTCTGAGAAAACAGCGCTCGGGAGGCGGATACCAGCAGGTCGATCCTCTCGCCAGAACGCAGCATCGGCAAGGCCGCGTCATCATTGGCCCCGTCGTCTTTCGGGATGGCGGGGCCTTTTGCATGTCCGGAACCCGCAAGCCCGTTCGCCGTTCAAACCCTGGTGCCGGCTGGTGCGAGGGGTGGCCCGGCAATAGATGCCCCTCCGAATGCAGGTGTTACGAACTGCGGATGTGGCCCCCGTCGTCTCCTGCGGCGGGGGTCGTATCTCTGGCCCTGTCCATCGGCGTTCACCGCGGGACCCTACCGAACTCGAACTACCTCATTGAATGAGATCAATTTTTAGGGACGATGCGGGATCCCGAGAACGCCGATCAACTTGCGCGTATACGTGCTTTTCTTGTTCTAGAGCATTTTCCGATCAGTCTGCATCGTAGCCTGCGGCGGCGAAGTAGTTTGCGCATTCCTGCGGTGAGTAGGTCTGGATGATGCGGGCGATGGCGTCCCAGAGCTGCTCGATGGAT
>NZ_JAFCWC010000045.1:0-1143 GCF_049897365.1 Brevundimonas sp. DC300-4 | reverse complement strand
AGCCCATAGGCCATATCCCGCCAGCCGAAGCCGAAGCTGCCTACTATGCCATGCTAGCCGAACAGCCCCTGGCCGCCTAACTTAAGCCAAATGGCCTCCGGCAAACCCGGGGCGGTTCAGTTTGCGCTCTCGGAGGATCAGCCGCTCGCCTTCTTCGCCGGGGTTCACGCTCTCCAGTGGTCCGGCGTGCGCAAGATCAAGACCGGCCCCGAGACCTGCGACCTGTTCGCCTTCCTGACGACGGACTCCGCCGAGCCGGTGAAGACCTATCACCGCAAGGCCATGCCGGTGATCCTGACGACGGAGGAGGAACGCGATGTCTGGATGCGCGCGCCGTGGGACGAGGCGAAGGCGCTGCAGCAGCCGTTGGCGGCAGACACCCTTGCAGTGATCTGATTTGGGGTGCCGGCGGATGAATTAGGTGTCACGAACACGGATGCTTTGGTCGCCGGACATCGACATCATCGCGGGCGGTCTGGGGATGAGCTTCGCCCTTTGGAGCATCCGCCGCCGGCAGCTCGGCAAGCCGGTCCATCCAGACGCCGCAAAGGTCGATGGATGGCTACTGGTGTTTGCTGCCGCGCTCGTCTGCCTCGGCGTTGCCCGTTGGCCGGGATAGCGGCAACCCGAAAGCGGACGTTCTGAACTTCCGAAACGGGTGGAAAGCGGACCTACGACCGCTCGGGTCTCAGCAGAAACTGGAAGGGCCATACGCCTCGCCGCGAACGTCCGCATTTGGGGCAGTCGCCTGAGGGCAGATACCCAACCTCGTAGCCAGCCCGCTCTCGGCTATCGACGCCCAACCCACATCGGGGACAGCGCATACCTAACGCTGCTCCCAAGAAAGCAACGGCAACCAGAGCGAAGCTGATCCCTGCAGTGTAGCTGGTGCTCCAGACGGCAAGCGACGCCAGCACTGCTGCAATACCGCCGAACCAGTAGATGGTAGTCCTGTAGTGGCGTCCCATGGGCTCCGCGCTTATCCGGCTACTCCCCGTTTAGCGGAAGTGACCAATGTCTGCGATGGGTCGACATGCGTCTTTGACATCAGGCCGAAAAACGGACGTTCGCCAACGCAGTCAACACGACGGAGAAGACCGTGAAGCCTCCTCCAGCGGTCAACGCGATTTAGACGTCGTCACG
>NZ_JAFCWC010000044.1:0-1163 GCF_049897365.1 Brevundimonas sp. DC300-4 | reverse complement strand
GGATCCCGATCCTTGCGGGATCGGGATCCTTGTCCAGGCGTCCTAGAAGTTGATGCCGATGGTGGCGCGACGGTTCAGAGGCTCGCGAACGCCGTCGGCGGTCGGACGGGCCAGGTTGGTTTCACCCTTGCCGTCGAGAGCTATGACGCCGCCGGCGACGCCTTGAGCGACCAGGGCGTCAGCCACGGTGCGCGAGCGACGGTTCGACAGACCCACGTTATAGGCGGCCGAGCCGGAGGTGTCGGCGTAGCCGACGACCAGCACGCGCGTCGGACGGCCCGACTTGGCGTAGTTGGCGGCCTGCGTGACCACCGAACGGGCTTCAGCCGTCAGGTCCGAGCGATCCCAGTCGAAGTAGACCACGAACTCACGCGCGACCGGAGCCGGCGCAGGCGGGGGCGGCGGGGGAGGAGGCGGGGGCGGCGGGGGAGGCGGGGGAGGCGGCGGCGGCGGCGGGGGCGGCGGCGGCGGAGCGTCGGCTGCGCCGAAGGCGTAGCGCAGACCCAGGGTCACCGTGTGGCTCTCGTCGTAGTCGCCATCGAACGTGCCGTAGTTGTTCACGGCCGCCGTGGAGTTCGTGAACGTCTTGAACTCCATGTCGCCCGTCAGATAGCGGTACGTCAGGTCGATGTTGGCGCGGTCGCCGATCGCATAGCTCAGGCCCGCCAGGGCTTGCGCCGCGAACTTGGTCGAGCTGTCGTCAGCCGCGATCGAGACCGTGCGCTGGCCGCGGATCGTGCCCACGAACTCGGTGTTGACGCGGTTCACGCCGACGCCGAGGCCCACGAACGGACGAACGCCCCAGTACTCGCCGCCGATGTCATAGATGACATTGGCCATGAGCGTGGTGGATTCGATGTCGCCTTCCGGCGAGAAGCAGGGGCCAGTGGCCGGCGTGAAGTTACACACGCCCGACGGAACCGAACCCGTCGAGTGACGGATGCGACCGATGTCGCCCGAGCGGTAACCGCCTTCGAGCTCGACGCGCCAGTTCGGGTTGAACCGGTAGCCCAGACGCGCGAACGCGGCCCAGCCGTCGTTCACTTCGGCATTCCAGTTCACGCCGTTGCCGGACGCTTCCAGGTTGATGTCGTCGATCTTGTGGTAACCGGCGTCAATCGCGCCGTACCAGCCGTCCGGCTCAGCCGAAGCAGCACCAGCGG
>NZ_JAFCWC010000043.1:0-1217 GCF_049897365.1 Brevundimonas sp. DC300-4 | reverse complement strand
TCGAGAACCAGCTCGATCTCGATCCGGAACGGCTGGTCTTCATCGACGAAACCGGAGCCTCCACCAAGATGGCCCGCCGCCACGGGCGTGCGCCGCGCGGCCAGAGGCTGAGGTGCAGCATGCCCCATGGTCACTGGAAGACCACCACCTTCGTCGGCGCCCTGCGGCTGACGGGCATGACCGCCCCGATGGTGCTCGACGGCCCGATGAACGGGGCCTGGTTCCTGGCCTATGTCCAGCAGGTGCTGGCCCCGACCCTGAATCCCGGCGACGTGGTGATCATGGACAACCTCGCCGCCCACAAGAGCACGCCCATCAAGGACGCGATCGAGGCCGTCGGCGCACGACTGCTGTTCCTGCCGCCCTACAGCCCTGACCTTAATCCGATCGAGAACGCCTTCGCCAAGCTCAAGGCCCTGCTGAGAAAGGCCGCCGCCAGATCCATCGAGCAGCTCTGGGACGCCATCGCCCGCATCATCCAGACCTACTCACCGCAGGAATGCGCAAACTACTTCGCCGCCGCAGGCTACGATGCAGACTGATCGGAAAATGCTCTAGCTCGGCCACGATCGCCGACAACATAGTTCGGGGCGAACGCACTAACCTCGCTCTCACGAAGAGCTCAGGTAGCCCAGCAGTCCCTGCGGATAATGTCTGTTATGCGCGAAAAAGCAACGCAAAGCGCCAGCAGTGGAATTGCCGTCCCACCGAACGCCCCTGCCGGTATCGCAGCAATCGATGCGAACCGCGCATCGATCCTTTTAAAGAGGGCGCCGCAAGCTCGCGCAGCCGGTATTCCATCGGCTGGCACTTTGCCACCCGCCTTTTCCACGCAGGCTCGACGTCCTGTACGTGGCTCGGTAGCAGAGGTTCGCCACAACCCGGCGAGCCGCGATTGGACACGACATGGCTTCCGGCCTCACCGATATGGAAGAACTGCTCGAACGCGTCGTCGGCGCTGAGATCAAAAGTTTCATGAAGGAGGCCCTGGTCTGCTACGGTGCCGGGGCCCATCGGGCCTGTATCGTTCTGTCCTTTATCGCGGTCTTCGAAGATCTGCGTCAGAAGGTGCGTATCGCCAGCGGGCTAAACCCCGACTGTCCGCCGTCAGCGCCAATGAGACAGATTGAGGGTTCCGTTTAGAGGAGGATTTTGGTCTCGTCGTAGTGACGAAGGAACGAAGATGAGACCAAAATCCTTGCCCTTGAAGGCAACGC
>NZ_JAFCWC010000042.1:0-1264 GCF_049897365.1 Brevundimonas sp. DC300-4 | reverse complement strand
AAAAAAAGCCGCGCTCATCTTCGGAGCGGCCTCCCGGTGAAGTTCGGGTTCGTCGATGGGCATCGTCAGGTCTGGCCGGTTCGCGTGATGTGCGCGGTCCTCGGCCTGTCGGCCAGCGGCTACTACGCCTGGCGTGGCCGCCCCGAGAGCCAGAGGTCCGTTGCCAACCGCGCTCTGACCGAGGACATCCGCCTGATCCATGCCGAGAGCAGCGGCTGCTACGGCTCGCCGCGTGTCCACGCCACCCTGCGGCGGCACGGGCGTCGGGTCGGTCGATCCCGCGTGGAACGGCTGATGCGCCGTGCTGGTCTGCGGGGTCTGGCGGCCCTGCCGCGACGGGCCAGGACAACCGACAGCCGCCACGGCTATCCCATCGCGCCCAACCGGCTGGCCCGCAACTTCCAGGCGGCGGCCCCCAATCAGATCTGGCTCGCCGATCTGACCTACATCCCGACCGGCGAAGGCTGGCTCTACCTCGCCGCCATCCTCGACATGCACACCCGCAAGATCGTCGGCTGGTCCATGCGCCAGACCATGCACACCGAGATCGCCTTGGACGCCCTCAACATGGCCGTCGAACGCCAGCGGCCCGCGCCCGGTCTGATCCACCACTCCGACCGCGGGATCCAGTATGCCGCCGAGGCCTATCGCTCCGCCCTGACTCGATCCGGCATCACCCCGTCCATGAGCCGCAAGGGCGACTGCTGGGACAATGCCCCCATGGAGAGCTTCTTCCACACCCTCAAAACCGAGCGTGTCCATCACCGCATCTACGCCACCCGTGACCAGGCGCGGCGGGATCTGTTCGGATACATCGAGGGCTTCTACAATCCCCGTCGCCTGCACTCGTCACTGGGCTATATCAGCCCCGCCGAGGCCGAACGTAGAGCGGCTTAACCCCGTCCACTTTTGCGGGGGAAGATCACCCCCCCGTCCGCCCGGCGCCGTTCGATACACCGTGCTCGGTGCTACCCCGACTGCTACGCCTGACAACCTAAGCCACCTCATTCTTCACGACGGGGCTGGATTTGGCCGGGTGTGAGGGCTGGTTGGTGCTGGTGGGCACACTTTCGTCTTTTGGTGGAACCTTCGTCGCCACGCACTGCCTCAACAAACTCACGACTGGGGCGCTCCGATATGGCGTCGGGCTACTAGGCCCCCGCATCTGAAGGCTGTCTCGAACCCGTTGGAGCTTCCCAAGCTGCGACAACAGAGAGCTTCCCGCCACGGCGGCTCCCTGCCTTTTCTGATAGGTCATTTTCGA
>NZ_JAFCWC010000041.1:0-1321 GCF_049897365.1 Brevundimonas sp. DC300-4 | reverse complement strand
TGAACCGCCCCGGGTTTGCCGGAGGCCTTAACTCCTGAGAGGAAGAGGCCATGACAAGCAAGACGACGAACAAGTTCTCACCCGAGGTTCGCGAGCGAGCGGTCCGGATGGTGGTGGATCACGAACGGGACCATGCGTCGCGCTGGGCGGCCGTGGTTTCGATCGCCGAGAAGATCGGCTGCGTGCCGCAGACCCTGCATGAGTGGGTGAAGAAGGCTGAGGTCGATTCCGGCAAGCGGGCGGGTGTCCCGAGCGACGTGGCCGAGCGGGTGAAGGCGCTTGAGCGAGAGAACCGCGAACTGCGACAGGCCAATGAGATCCTGCGCAAGGCGTCTGCCTATTTTGCCCAGGCGGAGCTCGACCGCCCGTTCAAGCGATGATCGCCTTCATAGACGATCACCGGAAGGCTTATGGGGTCGAGCCGATCTGCAAGGTCCTGCCGATCGCCCCATCCACCTACCACGAGCGCCAGGCTCAGCGGCGTGATCCGGCCCGGCTGTCGGCGCGGGCGCGCCGGGACCTGGAGCTGAAGGCGCAGATCGCCCGGGTGTTCGCCGAGAACTTCGCCGTCTACGGCGTGCGCAAGATCTGGCGGCAGATGCGGCGCGAGGAGATTTCCCTCGCGCGCTGCACGGTGGAGCGGCTGATGCGCCAGATGGGCCTGCGAGGGGTGATCCGGGGCAAGCCGGTGCGCACGACGATCAGCGACAAGGCCGCGCCGTGCCCGCGCGATCACGTGAACCGCCAGTTCCACGCGCCGGCCCCTGACCGGCTGTGGCTGTCAGACTTCACCTATGTCGCGACCTGGGCAGGCTTCGTCTACGTCGCCTTCGTGATCGACGCCTACGCCCGGCGGATCGTCGGCTGGCGCGCCAGCCGCACGGCCCACGCCAGCTTCGTGCTCGACGCCCTCGAGCAGGCGCTTCATGACCGCCGGCCGGCTCACCGGGCGGGCCTGATCCACCACTCCGATCGCGGGTCGCAATACGTGTCCATCAAGTATACCGAGCGCCTGGCTGAAGCCGGCATCGAACCCTCGGTCGGCAGCGTCGGCGACAGCTATGACAACGCCTTGGCCGAGACGATCAACGGCCTCTACAAGGCCGAAGTCATTCATCGCCGTGGCCCGTGGCGATCCTTCGAGGCCGTCGAGTTCGCCACGCTGGAATGGGTCGACTGGTTCAACAACCGACGGCTCCTCGAGCCCATAGGCCATATCCCGCCAGCCGAAGCCGAAGCTGCCTACTATGCCATGCTAGCCGAACAGCCCCTGGCCGCCTAACTTAAGCCAAATGGCCTCCGGCAAACCCGGGGCGGTTCA
>NZ_JAFCWC010000040.1:0-1453 GCF_049897365.1 Brevundimonas sp. DC300-4 | reverse complement strand
TCCGGCCAGCGGGCGGTGATGGTCTTGACCTTGGTCCAGAATTTCACCCCCTCCATGCCGTGCTGGTTGGTGTCGCCGAAGGCCGAGCGCTTCCAGCCGCCGAAGGTGTGATAGGCGACCGGCACCGGGATCGGGACGTTGATCCCCACCATGCCGACATTGACCCGGGCGGCGAAGTCGCGGGCCGCCCGGCCGTTCTGGGTGAAGATGGCGACGCCGTTACCGTACTGGTGCTTGCTGGGCAGGCTCAGGGCCTCCTCGAAGCTGGCGGCGCGGACGATCTGCAGCACGGGGCCGAAGATCTCCTCCTTGTAGGATTCCATTTCCGGGGTGACGTGGTCGAACAGCGACGGGCCGATGAAATAGCCCCGCTCATGCCCCTGCAGCGAGAAGCCGCGGCCGTCGACGACCAGTTCGGCGCCGTCTTTCACCCCCTGCTCGATCCAGCCCTCGACCCGGGCCTTGTGCTGGGCCGTGACGACGGGACCGTAGTGGGCGCCGGCGTCGGTGGAGACGCCGACCCGCATGGTCGGGATCTCGGCGATCATCCGCTCGCGCAGTTCATCGGCGGTCTTCTTGCCGACGGGCACCACGACGGGCAGGGCCATGCAGCGCTCGCCGGCCGAGCCGTAGGCCGCGCCCGACAGGTCCTTGATCACCTGGTCCATGTCGGCGTCGGGCAGGACGATGCCGTGGTTCTTGGCCCCGCCCATGGCCTGGACCCGCTTATGGTTGGCCGCGCCGGTCTGATAGACATAGTGGGCGATATCGGACGAGCCGACGAAGCTGACGGCATGGACCAGCGGGTGCTCCAGGATGGCGTCCACCGCGACCTTGTCGCCGTGGACGACGTTGAGCACGCCGACGGGCGCGCCGGCCTCCATCATCAGCTCGGCCAGACGGACCGGCACCGACGGATCGCGCTCGGAGGGCTTGAGGATGAAGGTGTTGCCGACGGCGATGGCGACGCCGAACATCCACATCGGGATCATGGCCGGGAAGTTGAACGGGGTGATGCCCGCCACCACGCCCAGCGGCTGGCGCATCGAATAGACGTCGATGCCGGGGCCGGCGCCGTGGGTGTATTCGCCCTTCAGCACATGGGGGATGCCGCAGGCGAACTCGATCACTTCGAGACCGCGCTGGATGTCGCCCTTGGAGTCGGCGACGACCTTGCCGTGCTCGGCCGACAACAGTTCGGCCAGATCGTTCATATTGGCCTCAACCAGCCGTTTGAACTCGAACATCACCCGTGCGCGGCGCTGGGGGTTGGTCGAGGACCAGCCCTCGAAGGCGGTCTGGGCGGCCTGGACGGCGCGATCCATCTCGGCGACCGAGGCCAGCTGCACCCGGGCCTGGACCTCGCCGGTGTTGGGGTTGAACACATCGGCGAACCGGCCCGAGGCGCCGGTGAAGGACGCGCCGTCGATGAAATGGTTGATGTCGCGCATGG
>NZ_JAFCWC010000039.1:0-1514 GCF_049897365.1 Brevundimonas sp. DC300-4 | reverse complement strand
TGTACGTCGTCAGATGTTTTGGGACAGTCGGGGTGCGGATTTAGTGGAGAGTTGGCCTTGTCTGGGTTCGATATTTAGGCGGCGATTTTGCGGTGCTGCAAGCGCCGATGTTGGAGGGTCTGTCGCTTGACGCTGGCGCGGCGGCGCAGGATGTCGGCGGCGCGACCGAAGTAGGCGTCGGCAGGCGTCACGTTGTCGAGGCTCTCGTGATAGCGCACGTGGTTGTAGTGCTCGATGAAGGTGCCGATCTGGGCCTCCAGGTCACCGGGCAGGAAGTAGTTCTCCAGCAGGATGCGGTTCTTCAGGGTCTGATGCCAGCGCTCGATCTTGCCCTGGGTCTGGGGGTGGTAGGGCGCGCCTCGGACGTGTTTCATCTCCTGCTCGCCCAGCCATTTGGCCAGGTCACCAGAGATGTAGCTGGAGCCATTGTCTGACAGCAGTCGTGGTCTGTGCCGGACGCTGACCTGGTCACAACCCGACGCCTTGAGCGCCAGTTCCAGCGTGTCGGTGACGTCGCCGGCCTTCATGGTCGTGCACAGCTTCCAGGCGATGACGTAGCGCGAGAAGTCGTCCAGGATCGTCGACAGATACACCCAGCCCCACCCGATGATCTTGAAGTAGGTGAAGTCGGTCTGCCACATCTGGTTGGGGGCCGTGGTCTTGTCGGTGAACGCCTTGGCGGCCTTCATGACGATGAAGGCCGGGCTGGTGATCAGGTCATGGCTCTTCAAAAGCCTGTAAACGCTGGCTTCCGAGACGAAGTAGCCCTGGCTGTCGGTGAACCGCACCGCCAGCTCTCTCGGGCTCAACTCCGACTGTTCCAGGGCCAGTTCGAGGATCGCGGCGCGGACATCGTCGGGGATGCGGTTCCACACCCGGCCAGGTCGTCCCGGACGATCTTCCAGCGCCTCGGGACCGCCGATCTGGTAGAGATCGTACCAGCGGTAGAAGGTCGCGCGGGGCACGCCGATCTGCTCCAGCGTCTTGCGCACGGGCAGGCTCGATTGCTCGACCAGGCGGATGATCTCGGTCTTTTCGCAAGCCGGATATCTCATGCCTCGTCGCCCCCATCGGCGATCATGCTTTTTTTGAGCAGGCGGATCTCAAGCGTCTGCTCGGCCACCACCTCCTTCAGCGCCGTGGCTTCCCGGCGCAGATCCTTCACCTCGTCCGTCGTCGCGGCCCGGGCCGTATCCCCCGCCAGCCGGCGCTTGCCCGCCTCCATGAACTCCTTGGACCAAACGTAGTACAGGCTCTGGGCGATACCCTCCTTGCGGCAAAGCTCAGCGATGCTGTCCTCCCCGCGAAGTCCGTCCAATACGATCCTGATCTTGTCTTCCGCCGAGAAATGCCGGCGCGTCGCGCGCCGGATGTCCTTGGCAACCCGCTCGCCGGGCGTTGCCTTCAAGGGCAAGGATTTTGGTCTCATCTTCGTTCCTTCGTCACTACGACGAGACCAAAATCCTCCTCTAAACGGAACCCTCAATCTGTCTCATTGGCGCTGACGGCGGACA
>NZ_JAFCWC010000038.1:0-1928 GCF_049897365.1 Brevundimonas sp. DC300-4 | reverse complement strand
CCATGACCGACCCCGACCTGTATCCCGTCCCTGCCGACTGGGCGGAACGCGCCCATATGGACGCCGCCGCCTACGAGGCCGCGCGGCTCGCGGCGCGCGAGACGCCGGACGCCTGGTGGGCCGAACAGGCCGGGCGGCTGGACTGGATCACGCCGCCGACGATCATCAAGGACGTGTCGTTTCACAAGGACGACTTCCGCATCCGCTGGTTCGCCGACGGGGTGCTGAATGTCGCCTGGAACTGCGTGGACCGGCACCTGGCCGAACGCGCCGACCAGACGGCCATCCTGTTCGAGGGCGACGACCCGTCGGTCTCGGGCGCGATCACCTATGCCGAGCTGCACCGACAGGTGTGCCGCATGGCCAATGTGCTCAAGGCCCTGGGCGTGGTGAAGGGCGACCGGGTAACCATCTATCTGCCCATGATCCCGGCAGCGGCGGTGGCCATGCTGGCCTGCGCGCGGATCGGGGCCGTGCATTCGGTGGTGTTCGGCGGCTTTTCTCCCGACAGCATCGCCGGGCGGATCGAGGACTGCGGTTCGAAGCTGGTCATCACCGCCGACGAGGGCCTGCGCGCCGGCAAGCGGATCCCGCTCAAGGCCAATGTCGACGAGGCCCTGACCAAGGTGGCGGTCGAGACGGTGCTGGTCATCGCCCACACCGGCGCCGACGTGGCGATCGTCGAGGGCCGGGATGTGCGGTTCGAGGTCGCCGTCGCGACGGTCCCGGACGACTGCCCGTGCGAGCCGATGAACGCCGAGGATCCGCTGTTCATCCTCTATACCTCGGGCTCGACCGGCAAGCCCAAGGGCGTGCTGCACACCACCGGCGGCTATCTGTTCTGGGTCAGCTATACCCACGAGCTGGTGTTCGACTATCGGCCGGGCGAGGTCTTCTGGTGCACGGCTGACGTGGGCTGGGTCACCGGCCACTCCTATGTCGTCTATGGCGCGCTCTCGAACGCGGCCACGACCCTGATGTTCGAGGGGGTGCCCAACTATCCCGACAACCGCCGCTTCTGGCAGGTGGTGGACAAGCACCAGGTCGAGATCTTCTACACCGCGCCTACGGCCCTGCGGGCCCTGATGCGCGACGGCGACGGGCCGGTGAAGGCGTCCAGCCGCAAGAGCCTGCGCCTGCTCGGCACGGTCGGCGAGCCGATCAATCCCGAGGCCTGGCGCTGGTACCACGAGGTGGTCGGCGAGGGCCGGCTGCCGATCATCGACACCTGGTGGCAGACCGAGACGGGCGGGGCCCTGATCTCTCCCCTGCCCGGCGCGACCGACCTGAAGCCGGGGTCGGCGACCCGGCCCCTGCCCGGGGTGGAGCTGGAGCTGGTCGATGCGGAAGGCGGCGTGCTGGAGGGTGCGGCGTCCGGCAACCTGTGCATCACCGACTCATGGCCGGGCCAGATGCGCACCGTCTGGGGCGATCACCAGCGCTTCTTCGAAACCTATTTCAGCGCCTATCCCGGCAAATATTTCACCGGCGACGGCTGCCGCCGGGATGAGGACGGCTATTACTGGATCACCGGCCGGGTCGACGACGTCATCAACGTCTCGGGCCACCGGATGGGGACGGCCGAGGTCGAGAGCGCCCTGGTCCTGCACGAAGACGTGGCCGAGGCCGCCGTGGTCGGCTTCCCCCACGACATCAAGGGCCAGGGCATCTACGCCTATGTCACCCTGAACAAGGGGGTCGAGCCGCACGACGACCTGAAGAAGGCCCTGGTCGCCCATGTCCGCAAGGAGATCGGCCCGATCGCCGCGCCCGACGCCATCCAGTGGGCCCCCGGCCTGCCCAAGACCCGGTCCGGCAAGATCATGCGGCGGATCCTCAGAAAGATCGCCGAGAACGATCTGGGGTCGCTGGGGGATACGTCGACCCTGGCGGACCCGTCGGTGGTCGATGATCTGGTGAAGAACCGG
>NZ_JAFCWC010000037.1:0-1957 GCF_049897365.1 Brevundimonas sp. DC300-4 | reverse complement strand
CCCTCCAACATCGGCGCTTGCAGCACCGCAAAATCGCCGCCTAAATATCGAACCCAGACAAGGCCAACTCTCCACTAAATCCGCACCCCGACTGTCCCAAAACATCTGACGACGTACAGGTGCGTTCTCGCTCATGAAGACGCCGGTTCCGCCGTCCTGAGTCGTGATCAGCGGTTGGCCTTCGAAGGCTTGCAGATAAGCCCAGAAGTCGCTCTCCGCGTAGGAGCGAAAGGCCCTAGGCGGATCGAACTGCACCTCGAAGTGGGGAACACCTTCAACGGCCAACGTGACGACGAGCGACCCAACGTCATACCGGACATCGTGGAGGAAGAAGTCTGGAACCTGTTGAGGTGTCTCGGCCATCCCGAACCATCACCGACCGGCGGCATGTCCGCAATGGGTCGAGCGCGGCCAATCCCTTCAAGCCGGATAGCGGACATTCGAATTGCTGTCAGCGAACCTACAGAAGCGACCTAATCCCGCTCAAATGCAAACGGCGGCCCCCTTCCGGGAGCCGCCGTTTCCGTATCGCTGGGTTGGAAAGACTACTCTTCTTCATCCTCGTCGGCTTCTTCGCTGCCGTCTTCATCCTCGACTTCGAAACCGTCGCCCGAGCAAAGGTCAACGCCCATGACTTCTTCCGTGTCGCCGTCCTCATAGGTGGCCTGCACGTCCTGAACGCAGTCGTCGCCCACGTCGAAAGTCACTTCCACGCCTTCACCCGGAGCGATCTCCTCGTCGAGCAGGTTGTCGCCGAAATCGTCCGAAGACTCGCCCGAGATGGCCAGGCCGACGATGGCGACTTCGCCGTCGTTGGTGACGGTCATCGTAGCTTGGGCTGCAGCGGCCGTGGCGAGAAGAAGGGCAGCCGTCGAGGCAGCCAGAAATAGTTTCGTATTCATCGTGTGATCCTTGACGGCCGGCGACTGCAGGCCAAACTTTGAGAGCGGTGCCAATGGGCCATGCGGCGTTGCGAGTTAACTGACGGGACCTGACGCGCCGCCAAGCTTGGTGGAGCCTTGAAGGGGAATATCCCAGGGACCTGAGCTGACACCCACAGGCGGTGCACCCTCAGTCCTCCATGGACTGGATGATTTGAATCGCCAGTTTCTTGAGCCTGGGATCGGTCAACCGCCGCCAGCTGTGAACAAGGTCATCGAGCTGCTCATCCTCGAACGCCCGAGGCTCGCCCGAAACGTAACCGTCCATGTGCGACGTCCGTTCAATCCGTGAAGCGAATGAACGATGCTCGCCCCGTCTCGCCCTAGGAATGGCGGCCCCACCGCGTTCGATACCGCCGGTGTCCACATCCGGATCGCTTGCACAACTTGCCGCTGACTGCACGCTACTCTCTCCAACCTGGCACGTTGGGGGGTGTTCGTGGACTTGAACCACGGACCTGCGGTTTAAGGGACCGCCGCTCTGCGCGTCTGAGCTAAACACCCGTCTCAACTTGGCACTGGGTCTTCAGACCCATCGGGATGACCGCAATGGTCATGCCAGAGGGATGTTGAGCGCCAAACTTGCGTTTTAGCTGGGGTGCCTACCATCGGGAGCCCGCTATGGTCGGATTACAAGGCTGATGCGAAGCCGACACTCGACAATCCGTCGTAAGCGGACGTCACACCGGTCCCTTCCTATGTCGGCTTTGGGTCGACATGCGTCTTTGACATCAGGCCGAAAAACGGACGTTCGCCAACGCAGTCAACACGACGGAGAAGACCGTGAAGCCTCCTCCAGCGGTCAACGCGATTTAGACGTCGTCACGACTTTGAAGCCCTCGGTTTCCGAGCCGGTTTGGCCGCGACCTCAGCCTTCTTCGGCTGACGCCCGCCCATTCCCAAGCCCATCGACTTGGCCAACGCCGACCGTTTGGCCGCATATTCGGGGCTCACCATCGGGAAGTCCTTCGGCAGGGAAAAATGCACCCGATAGCTTTCCGGGGTGAAGCCCTGGA
>NZ_JAFCWC010000036.1:0-1961 GCF_049897365.1 Brevundimonas sp. DC300-4 | reverse complement strand
TGGCCCCTGTTGAACGCCCTGCTGAGTACGGCCTCGGGCGCGACCTGGGTTTCGCTCCACCACGGCGGCGGGGTCGGCATGGGCTTTTCCCAACACGCCGGTCTGGTCATTGTTTGCGATGGCACCGAGGCGGCAGCGAAGCGGATCGCGCGTGTTCTCTGGAACGACCCGGCCACCGGCGTCATGCGCCACGCCGACGCGGGCTATGATATCGCCCTGAACACGGCGCGCGAGAAAGGGCTCGACCTGCCCGGCATCCTGGGATGATCTCGACGATTTTGGTCGCCGGCGACCGGACAGCGACGCCCAGGAAGAACCTAGGCGGCTTCAAGCGTGAAATCGCGGCCTGGCCTCCGGGAGCGGACCTGGACGACTTCGACTGGCGCCTCAGCGTCGCTGATGTCCTCGGACCCGGCGCCCGTTCCCTGTTCCCTGACGTCGAACGCTGCGTGTAGGTGATCGCGGGGAGACTGCGCCTGACTTTCGACGGCGAGACCACAGTGTCGGTGGACGCCCGGTCAGAGCCGTACGCTTTTTAAGGTGACCGGGACTGTTATGGCGTGCCGATTTCGACCCTGTGACGCCCCCTGATACCGTCGGGTGCTGTCAGGCGAACGCTAAAAGTTCTCCAGTAATTCGGCTGTAGGCCACTGGGGGAGAAGACATTTCGTGAAGCCGATTTTGTTCGAGCTCCACCGGGTTCGGACGGCTGTGATTCGCCATGCCATGTGGCTGTACTTCCGGTACGGCCTAAGTTTTCGCGACGTCGAAGAGCTCCTGGCGCATCGCGAGATCGACGTCAGCTATGAGACGATCAGGTGCTGGACGTTCACGTTCGGCCCGCTGATCGCGAGGCGGCTGAAGCGGCTTCGGCCTGTGCCTTCGCCTCGCTGTCGCCTGGACGAGATGGTTTGTCCGATCGGCGGAAAGCGGATGTATCTGTGGCGGGCTGTGGATGACGAAGGCGAGGTCCTCGACCTCGTGGTCCAGCGCCGGCGGGACACGGAGGCCGCGTTGAGGCGGCTCAGGCGTCTCCTTAAAAGCCAGCCGATCGAGCCGCGGACGATCACGACCGCCGGCCTCGCCTCATATGGCGCAGCGCTCGATGTGTTGGAACTCAGGCATTTGCACCGACCGGGCGGGCTTCGGGAGAACAATCAGGCAGAGAACTCACACCTTCCGATCCGACGACGAGAGCGGCAGTAGCAGCGGTTCAAATCGCAAGCCTCAGCCCAGAGATTCTTCACCACCCACGCGGCGATCTACAACACCTTCAACATCCAACGGCATCTGATCAGCAGACCCACCCTTCGGCGCTTCCGCGCCGATGCGGCGACCGCCTGGGCGGCCGCCGTTGACTGATTTCAGGCAGGGTAGGGCAGGTCTCCACTTGGCACGGTTAACCTGTCAGCCCCGACAAAGGCCTGCTCACCCGTCGCGGGCATCACTCTGACGGCCGTACACATTCCATAATGCTCACGGCAGAAGCCGAAACGCGTGTTCTCCGGTTGGCCGCGATTGTCGACCAGCGAGACGCCGCATTCTTCGCGACTCTGTCAAAGGCCCATCGACAAGCCATGGAGCGGATCCTCCGCGGTCGGGTCGGGTCGGGTCGGGTCGAGCCGCGCGGCCTGCGACCGATGGCAGGGCTTCTTTAACGTCAGACGGCAGGTGGGCGCAGGAGTCCGCGTTGCGGCCATCTGGACCCCAGCAGTCTTTTTTCGGCGGAACACGAAATGGCCGCTTGACCGGAACGCCGCCCCCGCCTAAATCCCCGCCTCCGCCGGACACCGGCGTTAAACAGTGTGCCCCGGCCCAGCCGGTCTGGTCTTTGACATTGTAGATTTGGAAAGAGAAACGCAGGCGGCGGTGTCCTAGCGATGACCAGTGATGGTCATTACGATGATACTGACACTCTGCGGTCTTTTTGAAAGATACAACCATGTCGGTTGGTTCCCTCG
>NZ_JAFCWC010000035.1:0-2850 GCF_049897365.1 Brevundimonas sp. DC300-4 | reverse complement strand
GCGTTGCCTTCAAGGGCAAGGATTTTGGTCTCATCTTCGTTCCTTCGTCACTACGACGAGACCAAAATCCTCCTCTAAACGGAACCCTCAATCTGTCTCATTGGCGCTGACGGCGGACATTCGAGAAACGCAGGAGCCAAGCGAAAGGCGTGCAGGTCAGAATACGGCTCGTGGGCCTCCAGAAAGAGCAATCTTCCATCCGGCATGACGGACAGGGCATGCCAGGCGGAAGTGACGCTCGCTGGCAGTTCGACGTTTAGAAGTCCGTCCGACGTGTGCGCAAGCAGTGCAAGGGCGGCGTCGATGAGACTGATTTCAGATGAGACAGCGACCAATCGAACCGCCTCCGAAGCGTCAGCGGACAGCGGGCTAAAACAAAGGTGGGACACCTTGCGTACGAGCGAGGCTTGTTCCGCGATGCTGGCGAATGGTCGAAACGTCGACTTAAGGTCTAGATAGTTGAAGTCGGCCGCGATCGTATCGATCGTTGCCATGATCCCGTAGTTTTTGCCGCTGGTCCCGTAGGAAGACAGCAGTTCTGTGCAGTAGCGGAATGACAGTGTGTCCTTGGGCGCATAGCCCACCACCACGGCTGCCTTTCGCGCGACCGCCAACGAGTGACCGAACTCATCCAGAATAGCTTCGAACAACAAGACGATCGCTTCGCCGTCGCCTACCGACAGAGCCGTATTCAGCTGTTTAAGCCGCTCGAAAGCGGCGCATATCCGGTCGGCGTTCTGGCTTATCCTGTAAGCAACGTAGTCGACAGCCAGTTGACCATCGGCGACTAGCGACAAGTTCTGACCGCCATCGAACGGGGCTACCGCAGGAAACTCTTCGATCAGTTCCAAGTGGACGAAAAGCGAATTGCCACGAAGGACGAAGTCAAACTTCTTGAGATCCTCGATCTCGATGATGTCCAACAGCCTTTTAAGCGTCTTCTTCTGCTCAGGCCGTCCTGACTTCCGGTCGAGCAACCCACGCGCTAAATCCCGGGCCTTGGTGTTGCCGACGTCCTTTAATGCGTAACCCGTTTCCAACCGAAAATGTCCTGATTGAGCCAGTTTCTGGTGGCGGGTGCGACTCGCTCCTCAAAGAAGCGCAACCCAAACTAGATCGGCGACAAACAACCAACGGTCAAGCCAGACATGCACGTCGTCCAGGATCGGCGTCGAGTATATTTTTCTCGGCTACCTCGTTCCGAGAGGTCCGAATGCCAAGGAACCCGACCCTCCCCTTCTCTTCTCGTTCAGGTCCAGCCGGATCAAGCGACATCGGCGTTTCGGCGTGGAGCGGACGTTCCGAACCGCCCTTTGAGCCAGAATCCGGCCTTCAGTGCAGAATACGAAAAGTGCACTGAGGTGGAGGAGAGGAGGGCTCCTCGGCTTTGGCGTTCTGTGCAGGGCCCAGGCGAAATCGAAGGGGGTATCGATTGCCGCCGGCTGGGTATCGATCGTGGGCGTCTGAAGGTTACCGGGTTTCTAGCGCAGCCATGGCCATGATGTCTGAGCCCTCGGCTTCGCCTCGCCCGCCGCATACGACGCTGGTCAAATGTCCGCCAGTTCTATGCAGACCTGTCCAGTTCATGATGCAGCTGCCACGTTCGGTCGGGATCGGATCGGCTCCTCCGAGGTAAACCCGCTCCACCGCCATTATTTGCGTAGCGTCGGCACCAAAACCTTGCCTGCCCTCGATGGTCCCGGCGAAGCCGAGAATTCGTCCGTCATCACCTTGTTTGTCTGTGAACTGGATCAGCACGGTCCCCCGTTCGCTGCGCATGATCACCACGGTGTCGCAGTACAGCCGGCTTAGGTCGCCCTCATCGATAGTGACGCCCGACTGCGCATCGCACGCTCCGCTTGCGATGATGGGAGCAGAATTGGACTGCGCCAAAGCTGGGGCGGGAGCGCAGAGGAGGAAAGCTATCAGCAGACTCAGCTTCACGATGGTTGCTCCTTAGACAGATGTGGGCCGGTCAACGCGCCGGGAGCGCCACCGGATGTGTAATGGCTGCTGCGGCGGTCGAGTGCACGACCTACCCTGAGAGCCCGCCTGTCAGAGCGCTTCGCAAATCGTACGCGGTCCGACAACGCGCATGTTCGCCGACATAAAGCGCGCGCCGTCCCACTCGAGAAAATCTTCCATGCATACGCCGTCGGAAATCCAACGGGCGGTCACGTAGTTCTCTTTCACATTGTAGCGGAGGTTGAGCATGTAGAACTCTTCCCCGCCGTACGGAAAGTCGTAGACCCGCCCTGTCGAGACGTCTCCGACGAACACGAAGCGGCAAGACGTGCCGCATCCGATTTCGACGATAGCGTAGCGCCATGCGAAGTTCGGGCCCGTTCGCATCTCATCGCTAATGCGAGTCCTGTAGGTCCCGAACCTGCGGTCCGCACCTTGGAAGTCGGGCAGACGAGGGGCACTGCGGTACACCTGTGCCTCCTGAGCGTTTGCCCCCGTTGGCAGCGCAGTCGCGACGCAGCCGAACGCTGTCGCCACCAATACCGCGCGCGCTAGTGATCTCTTCGCACGCTCAAACATCAACACCGCCATGTCCCACCAACTAGCTGATTCCGCAGCTTAAGCGCGAAGGGCCTGCCTGTCCCGGCGATTGCGGCTCCAGCTTCACGAATCGGGAACGCGATGGATGCCCCAACCCCGGGGCTTCGGCATGGTGAAGAAATGGAGCAGCGCCCGCCCCCTTAGTGCACCTCATGAAAAGTGCACTATTGAACCGCCCCGGGTTTGCCGGAGGCCTTAACTCCTGAGAGGAAGAGGCCATGACAAGCAAGACGACGAACAAGTTCTCACCCGAGGTTCGCGAGCGAGCGGTCCGGATGGTGGTGG
>NZ_JAFCWC010000034.1:0-3204 GCF_049897365.1 Brevundimonas sp. DC300-4 | reverse complement strand
GATCAACGGCCTCCCGCTTGAACGATTCCGGAAACACCCGGCGTTGAACACTCATCAGACACTCCTCTCCAGCTCCGAAAAGCTAGCATGGGTGTCCACTGAAACGAGGGAGGATCACGTGGGTTTCCTGCCTCGGATGGAAGTTTTAGCGAGGAGTACGGTCGAGCCCGAACCACACTTATGGCCGACCAGCTAAAGTGTGAGACCGACCTCGCCGTTTATCAATCCAGACCGTGGGCCTGAGTTTTACAGTCGCAACAAGTGCTGACTTGGCCTGAATTATCTCTATTCGGCGGGCGTGGCTGGGGGCTTTCGATGCGCTGTCCAAGAACGCCGTCGGGCGCGTAGGCCGTCAAACCAAAAAGGGTTTCCATGCTCGCATATCTCATAACCGCAGCCGCGATCTCACTGGCGGGAGGCCCGGCTCTGCAGGACACGAACAACCCACTCCAAGACTCCCCCGGGGTAACCGTGAGGGAGTGGCGAAACCGCTCCGGAGAGACGAGTCGTCCTACCGAGGTCTATCTGATCGGCATGTTCACGGCTCTCACCTATGCAAACGCAAATCTTGAAAGCGCGGCGAAGCTGCGCTCTACTGTCCGCCTGGAGAGCTGCCCCTATCAGCCACGCTCGCCGTGGACGTCCTCGATTCGGAGATCGACAAACGCGGCAAAGATGGTGAGGACATCGATGACCGGCCCTTGGCACAGATATTCATCGACGGATTGAGCCGCGTTTTTCCTTGTGCGGGCCAGCCCTAGTCGATGGGAGGTGCCTGACAGGTTGAGCCTGACAGGTTAACTTCGCCAAGTCGTAAGCCCCCTCCCCGGCCGCCCTTCAGGCAACCGCCGCCGCCCATGCGGCATCAGCGTCGGCGCGGAAGCGGCGAAGGGTTGGTCTGCTGATCAAATGGCGTTGGACGTTGAAGGTGTTGTAGATAGCCGCGCGGGTGTGAGGAATCTCTGGGCTGATGCTTGGGATTTGAACCGCTGATGCTGCCGCTCCCGTCGTCGGATCGGGAGGTGGGAATTCTCCGCCCGATTGTTCTCACGAAGCCGGCCCGGTCGATGCAGATGCCTCAGGTCCAACTGATCCAGAGCTGCGCCGTATGACGCCAGGCCGTCGGTCGTGATCATCTCTGGCTCGACCAGCTGGTTGTGAAGGAGCCGCCTGAGCAGCTTCAACGCGGCCTCTGTGTCCCGCCGGCGCTGGACCACGAGGTCGAGGACTGTAGATCGGCGTCCAAAACGGGCTCTGACTCAGTTTTGATGAAGTTGGCTGGCTGACTGGCGCGGGGTTCACGTCCGGATCAGCGTCATGGCAAAAGCCCTTTCTTCGTCCAGCCTCATCCCAGCGGGCTTCGTCCTGACCGGTGCGTGGCCCGACGGTGATCGCACCACCATCCACATTCAGAGCACGGGCTCGACCAGTCGATGCCCAGGGTGCGGGACCGCGAGCCGGAGGGTTCACAGCCGCTACAATCGCCACCTGTTTGATCTGCCGATAGCGGGTAAGTCCGTGGTGCTGAAGGCAAGCGTCAGGCGACTTCGCTGTGAGGCCACAGCCTGTGGCAGGCGCATTTTCGCCGAGCGGTTCGATCCGTCCGTGCTGACGCCTTGGGCACGACGGACAGGACGGCTGGAGGGCCTGGTCCATCACCTCGGCCTGGCGCTTGGCGGTCGCCCTGGGGCCAGTTTCGCCAAACGTCTTATGCTGCCCGTCAGCAACGACACCCTGCTTCGCGTGGTCCGCCGGCGCGGCTGTCCTCAGGCCCCTCCGCCTACAGTGATCGGGATTGATGACTGGGCCTGGCGGCGCAACCATCGCTATGGAACGATTATCTGCGATCTGGAGCGAAGGCGTCCCATCTGCCTGCTCCCCGACCGCGAAGCGGCCACGGCCCAGGCGTGGCTGAGCGAGCAGCCCCAGATCGCAATCGTCGCGCGCGATCGGGGCGGTGCCTATGCCCTGGCGGCAGCCAGGGCGCTCCCCAATGCCGTCCAGGTCGCCGACCGCTGGCATTTGATGGAAAACGCCAGCCACGCCTTTCTTGACGCGGTTCGCAAGTCGATGCGCCAGATCCGGAGCGCCATCGGCGCGATGACCATCACCCCGGCCCTACTCAGCGCCGCTGAGCGTCTCCAGTACGAGGGTTATCTTAGGCGCGAAGAGGTCAACGCCGCAGTCTCAGCACTGGCTCGGGAGGGGATCGCGATCAAGGAGATCGTCCGCCGCACCGGCCACAGTCGCGGTCTGGTGCACCGGATCCTTCGCGATCAACGCGGCGATGTGTTCAGGCTGCGTGAGAGCTCTCTGGAAAGTTATCTTCCCTGGCTCGACGCCGAATGGTCGGCCGGACACCGCAACGGTGCCGAGCTGTGGCGGCGGCTCAGGACACAGGGCTTTCGAGGCTCGCTTAGAGTGGTGACCGAGTGGGCGACCCGACGGCGGCGTGCGGACCAGATCAACGCCGACACGCTGAGCCGCATCCCTTCGGCCCGAACCATCAGCCGGCTGATGACGGTCTCTCGAGACACGCTCACAAAGGCCGAGACAGTCACCGTCGCTGCAGTCGAGACCGGCGTACCGGCGCTGATCGAAGCTCGCGAGATCATCGCCGCCTTCCACCTGATGATCAGTCGTAAGACTGAGGGCGACCTGTGCGCCTGGATCGAGCGTGGTCGGCCCAGCCTGGTGGCGTCCTTCGCCAACGGCATAGACCGCGATATCAACGCCGTCCGCGCGGCGATCACCTCTGGTTGGTCCAACGGCCAAGCCGAGGGTCAGATCACCAAGCTCAAGCTCGTCAAACGCCAGATGTACGGCCGCGGAAAGCTCGATCTCCTACAGGCCAGGCTGATCGGCTCGACACCATGATCCCGTCACCAAAACTGCGTCAGAGCCCCTTTTGGACGCCGATCCACATCTCTTGCCCTTGTAATGGTAGCTGGAACGTTCCGCCTGCAACGCTCCGCACGCCCGTCGGATACTGACCTGCCAGGTGGCCCGCAGATGATCCACGAGCTGGCGACGCCGGACAGGCCCTAAAGCTTTCGCTTGATCACATCCTGCAGCATCTCTCGATCTAGAGCACTTTGCGATCTGATTGAATCGCAGGGGATTCCCAAGGGAGCCGGGTTCTGATTCAACATTCCTGCTGGAGGCGGAGGCCAGCATGAATGAGCAAGGCGCTTTCGGTGGATC
>NZ_JAFCWC010000033.1:0-3797 GCF_049897365.1 Brevundimonas sp. DC300-4 | reverse complement strand
ATTATGTCTATACAATAATCAGGGCAAGCGACCAGCGTTTCCTGTGGGTGGCGGAGGGCGAACAATGGAGCGTGATCGCGTCTGGACCAATGCCCGGTTGGCGGTGGTCGCGCCCGATGCGGCTGCCCTGATCGCCGAAGGCGCGACCACCGCCGAGGAACGACCCGCCGAACTTGTCTACCGTATGGGGTTCAATCCGCTCCATACCCGTGTCTGGAGAGGCCAATGACTGACACCCCCCTGACCGCCACGATCGTGATGAAGCCGGGCGAGGTCAGCTTGGCCGACTGGCGCGCCATCTATCGCGGCGCCCTTGCGGTCCTGCATGCAGACGCAGCCGAACCGATCCGCGCCAGCGCCGCTGCCGTCGAGCGGATTCTTGCGCGCGGCGAACCGGTCTACGGGATCAATACCGGCTTTGGAAAACTGGCCAGTGTCCGCATCGAGGCCAGCGATCTGGCGACTCTGCAGCGCAACATCGTCCTGTCGCACGCGGCGGGGGTCGGCGAGCCGTCGCCCACGCCGGTCATCCGCCTGATGATAGCGCTGAAACTGGCAAGCTTGGCGCAAGGCGCCTCGGGCGTTCAGCCGGCCACTGTCGCCCTGCTGGAGGCCCTGCTCGTGCGGGGCCTGACCCCGGTCATCCCTTGCCAAGGCTCTGTCGGCGCCTCGGGCGATCTCGCGCCCCTCGCTCACATGGCCGCCGCCATGATCGGTGTCGGCGAGATCGAGGTCGACGGCGTGCGCCGGCCGGCCGCCCAGGCCCTGGCCCTCGCCGGTCTCGAACCCCTGATCCTCGGCCCCAAGGAAGGTCTGGCCCTGCTCAACGGCACCCAGTTCTCGACCGCGAATGCGCTTGCCGCCTTGTTCGGCGCTGAGACCCTGTTCCAGAGCGCGCTCATCGCCGGCGCCCTGTCGACAGAGGCGGCCAAGGGATCCGACACGCCGTTCGATCCACGGATCCATGCGCTGCGGCGTCATCTCGGCCAGATCGAGACCGCCTCCGCGCTTCGGATGTTGATGGACGAGTCAGCCATCCGGGCGTCCCACGCCATCGATGACGAACGCGTGCAAGACCCCTATTGCCTGCGTTGCCAGCCACAGGTGATGGGTGCCGCGCTAGATGTCCTGCGTCAGGCGGCGACGACCCTGTCGATCGAGGCGAACGGCGTCAGTGACAACCCGCTGATCTTCCCGGCGACCGACGAAGCCCTGTCGGGCGGCAATTTCCACGCCGAGCCGGTCGCCTTCGCCGCCGATATGATCGCGCTGACGATTTGCGAAATCGGCTCTCTGTCGGAACGGCGGATCGCCATGCTGGTGGATCCCGCCCTGTCCGGCCTGCCCGCCTTCCTCACCGCAAGGCCCGGCCTGAACTCCGGCTTCATGATCCCCCAGGTGACGGCTGCGGCCCTGGTGTCGGAGAACAAGCAGAAGGCATATCCGGCCAGCGTGGATTCCATCCCGACCTCAGCCAATCAGGAGGACCACGTCTCCATGGCCGCCCACGGCGCGCGTCGTTTGCTGGCCATGGTCGAATCGGCCAACGCCGTGGTCGGCATCGAACTTCTGGCAGCCGTGCAGGGCTGCGACTTCCACCGCCCGCTGCGGTCGAGCGCGGCTCTGGAAACCGCGCGGGCCCTGCTCCGCAACACCGTTCCTCACCTGGAGGAGGACCGCCATTTCCATCCCGATATCGAGGCCGCGCTCGCCCTCATTCGCTCCGGCGCCATAGTCACGGCCGCTGGCGTCTCCTTGCCTGGAGTCTGTTGATGAAATGGCTCGAGGGTCATCGCGGCCCCGGGCCGCTGATCGTCAGCCTGCCGCACACCGGCTCGGATATTCCGGCGGAACTCGCCGGCAGGTTCGTCTCACCCTGGCTGGCGACCAGAGACGCCGATTGGTGGGTCGATAAACTCTATGGCTTCGCGACCGACCTGGGCGCGACCACGATCCGCACCCGGACAGCCGGAGCGTGATCGACGTGAACCGCGATCCGGCGGGCGCCTCCCCCTGCAAAGCCGGACCGTTCAGTCGGGTCATCAACGGCCGGTTTCGGGGCGGCTCGATCACACGACACTACGGCAGGCCCGAAATGGGGATCAATGCGATCCCGATGGAATTGGCCTGTCGCTGGTACATGGACGACCCGGCTCAAGCGCCGGAGCCCACGACATGGCCCTCTCCCTCCGACCCTCAACAGGCTGAGCCTCTGCGGGCCACCTTGCAGGCGATCTTGATCGCCTGCCTGACCTTTACTGAAACTCCGAGCCCGTCATGAACCGCAAAGACCCCACCCGCGTCATTCGCGCTGCCCGAGGCGCTGAGCGTACCTGCAAGAGCTGGCTGACCGAGGCGGCGCTGCGGATGCTTATGAACAACCTCGACCCCGACGTTGCTGAACGGCCCGAGGAACTGGTCGTCTATGGCGGCATCGGTCGGGCCGCCCGTGACTGGAAGAGCTTCGACGCCATCGTCGACACCCTGCGCCGGCTCGAGGACGACGAGACCCTGCTGATCCAGTCAGGCAAACCGGTCGGCGTCTTCCGCACCCATGCCGATGCCCCCCGCGTCCTTCTGGCCAATTCCAACCTCGTCCCCCACTGGGCGACGTGGGAGCATTTCAATGAGCTCGATCGCAAGGGTCTGGCCATGTACGGCCAGATGACGGCCGGGTCGTGGATCTATATCGGTGCCCAGGGCATCGTTCAGGGCACCTATGAGACCTTCGTCGAGATGGGCCGCCAGCACTATGGTGGAGACCTGTCGGGCCGCTGGCTGTTGACCGCCGGACTCGGCGGAATGGGCGGAGCCCAGCCGCTGGCAGCGGTGATGGCGGGCGCATCGTGTCTCGCGATCGAGTGTGACCCAAGCCGGATCGCCATGCGTCTGCGCACCGGCTATCTCGATCAGGCGGCCGAGGATCTCGACGAGGCCCTCGCCCTGATCCACGCCGCCTGTGAGGCGAAGGCGCCGATATCGGTCGGCCTTCTCGGCAACGCGGCCGAACTTCTGCCCGAACTGTTCCGGCGCGGCGTCCGGCCCGATCTGCTCACCGATCAGACTTCAGCCCACGATCCGATCAACGGCTATCTGCCGAAGGGCTGGACGATGGAGCGGTGGACAGCGATGCGCGCCCAGGCGCCCGACCAGGTCGAACAGGCCGCCCGTGCCTCGATGGCCGAACATGTCCAGTCGATGCTCGACTTCCAGACCGCCGGCGTGCCCACCGTCGATTACGGCAACAACATCCGCCAGATGGCGAAGGAGGCCGGCGTCGCAAAAGCCTTCGACTTCCCCGGCTTCGTCCCTGCCTATATTCGCCCGCTTTTCTGCCGGGGCATCGGCCCGTTCCGTTGGGTGGCCCTGTCGGGCGATCCCGAGGACATCGCCAAGACCGACGCCAAGGTGAAGGAGCTGATCCCCGACAATCCGCACCTGCACAACTGGCTCGACATGGCCGCCGAGAAGATCAGGTTTCAGGGTTTGCCTGCGCGCATCTGTTGGGTCGGTCTGGGCGACCGCGACCGGCTCGGCCTTGCCTTCAACGAGATGGTGGCCTCACGCGAGCTCAAGGGTCCCATCGTCATCGGCCGCGACCATCTCGATTCCGGCTCTGTCGCGTCGCCGAACCGTGAGACGGAGGCCATGCGCGACGGATCTGACGCGGTCTCCGACTGGCCCCTGTTGAACGCCCTGCTGAGTACGGCCTCGGGCGCGACCTGGGTTTCGCTCCACCACGGCGGCGGGGTCGGCATGGGCTTTTCCCAACACGCCGGTCTGGTCATTGTTTGCGA
>NZ_JAFCWC010000032.1:2500-5848 GCF_049897365.1 Brevundimonas sp. DC300-4 | reverse complement strand
GCGGACGCCTCCGCCGATGAGCACCGCCGTCCGGCGCACCCTGATTGAGCATGACTGGCCGGGCAATGTGCGGGAGCTGGCGCATTTCGCCGATCGGGTCGCTCTGGATATCGACGCACCAGCCGCTTTCGGCGCGACCGAAGACGCGGGCGCCGGCCTCGTCGACCGGCTCGAACGGTTTGAGAAGGCGGTGCTGGAGGAGGCGTTGCATCGCCATGCGGGCGACATCGTCGCCATGACCGACGCCCTGCGGATTCCACGCAAGACCCTCTACGACAAGTTCCGCCGTCACGGCCTGCGCCCGGGCGATTTCCGCGCGCGAGATGAGCGTGGCTAAGACTGAGGAGGGGTCGGAGCGTTGCTGCGGACAGCAAAAAGCCCCGCGGCGAACCGGCGGGGCTTTGAGATCTTGGGTGCGGGAGCAGGATTTGAACCTGCGACCTTCAGGTTATGAGCCTGACGAGCTACCGGGCTGCTCCATCCCGCGGCAAGAGCGGCGTTGTGAAGGAAGATGTTCGAGAAGACCCGGGCTCAAGCAGCGCAAAGCGCGTTAGCCCGGAAAAGACGTCACAATCCACATATCCGCTTGGTAGACCCGGCGGCGACCTACTCTCCCATGCCTTGAGACATAGTACCATTGGCTCTGGAGGGCTTAACGACCGAGTTCGGGATGGGATCGGGTGGGGAACCTCCGACATAACCACCAGGTCAACCAAGCGGATATGTAGATTGTGACGAGAAGACATTGTCGTATTCGAAAAATCGAATGAGTTTTGCTGAGAAACGATCAAGCCGATCGGATTATTAGTACCAGTAAGCTTCACGCGTCGCCGCGCTTCCACACCTGGCCTATCAACGTGGTAGTCTTCCACGATCCTCAGCGAAGCCTTGTTTTGAGGTTAGTTTCCCGCTTAGATGCTTTCAGCGGTTATCTATTCCATACTTAGCTACCCTGCTGCACAACTGGCGTCATGACAGGTCCACCAGAGGTATGTCCATCCCGGTCCTCTCGTACTAGGGACAGATCCTCTCAAGCTTCGAACACCCACGGCAGATAGGGACCAAACTGTCTCACGACGTTCTGAACCCAGCTCACGTACCACTTTAATCGGCGAACAGCCGAACCCTTGGGACCTGCTCCAGCCCCAGGATGTGATGAGCCGACATCGAGGTGCCAAACTTTGCCGTCGATATGGACTCTTGGGCAAAATCAGCCTGTTATCCCTAGAGTACCTTTTATCCGTTGAGCGATGGCCCTTCCACGCGGGACCACCGGATCACTATGGCCGACTTTCGTCTCTGCTCGACTTGTCAGTCTCGCAGTCAGGCGGGCTTATGCCATTGCACTCGACGACCGATTTCCGACCGGTCTGAGCCCACCATCGCGCGCCTCCGTTACACTTTAGGAGGCGACCGCCCCAGTCAAACTACCCACCACGCCATGTCCCGGGACCGGATAACGGTCCTCGGTTAGACGTCAACGACAGTAAGGGTGGTATTTCAAGGATGGCTCCACCAGAGCTGGCGCCCCGGTTTCATAGCCTCCCACCTATCCTACACATACGGTCGCTAACGCCAAGGCGAAGCTATAGTAAAGGTTCATAGGGTCTTTCCGTCTGACCGCGGGAACCCCGCATCTTCACGGGGAATTCAATTTCACTGAGCCTGTGCTGGAGACAGTGGGGAAGTCGTTACGCCATTCGTGCAGGTCGGAACTTACCCGACAAGGAATTTCGCTACCTTAGGACCGTTATAGTTACGGCCGCCGTTTACCTGGGCTTCAGTTCGTCGCTTTCACAACTCCCTTTAACCTTCAGGCACCGGGCAGGCGTCAGACCCTATACGTCGCATTGCTGCTTCGCAGAGCCCTGTGTTTTTGCTAAACAGTCGCTACCCCCTGGCTTGTGCCACTCTGCAAAGGTTGCCCTAAGCAGAGTCACGCTTATTCCGAAGTTACGCGTGCAATTTGCCGAGTTCCTTCAGCACAGTTCTCTCAAGCGCCTTGGTATGCTCTACCTGACCACCTGTGTCGGTTTCGGGTACGGTCTCTGCCAGAGTTATTTCCAGGGACAACTTCCCTGCCAGGACAATCCAATAAGCCCTGACAAGTTACGCCATCCGTCACTTCTGGCTGGTGCAGGAATATTTACCTGCTTCCCATCGACTACGCTTTTCAGCCTCGCCTTAGGGGCCGACTAACCCTGCGCAGATTAGCTTTACGCAGGAACCCTTGGTCTTTCGGCGGGAGTGTCTCTCACACTCCTTATCGTTACTCATGTCAGCATTCTCACTTCCGATACCTCCAGCCAGGCTCACGCCTGACCTTCACCGGCTTACGGAACGCTCCGCTACCGCTCGCTTACGCGAACCCATATCTTCGGCGCATGGCTTGAGCCCCGTTACATTTTCCGCGCAGGATCGCTTGATCAGTGAGCTGTTACGCTTTCTTTAAAGGATGGCTGCTTCTAAGCCAACCTCCTGATTGTCAAAGCAATCCCACATCGTTTCCCACTTAGCCATGACTTGGGGGCCTTAGATGATGGTTAGGGTTGTTTCCCTTTTCACGACGGACGTTAGCACCCGCCGTGTGTCTGCCCGATAGTTCTCTCAGGTATTCGGAGTTTGGTTAGTATTGGTACCACTCGCGCAGCCCGCAACCATCCAGTGCTCTACCCCCTGAGGAATTCGTCGGACGCTCTACCTAAATAGATTTCGCGGAGAACCAGCTATGTCTAGGTTTGATTGGCCTTTCACCCCTATCCACAAGTCATCCCAGAATTTTTCAACATTCACGGGTTCGGACCTCCAGTAAGTGTTACCTTACCTTCATCCTGCTCATGGATAGATCACCTAGTTTCGGGTCGTCATACGTCGAACTTAGCGCCCTATTCAGACTCGCTTTCGCTGCGCCTACACCTAACGGCTTAAGCTTGCTCGACACATGAAGTCGCTGACCCATTATACAAAAGGTACGCCGTCACCCCGCTTGGGGGCTCCGACTGCTTGTAGGCTTCCGATTTCAGGATCTGTTTCACTCCCCTTGTCGGGGTGCTTTTCACCTTTCCCTCACGGTACTTGTTCACTATCGGTCGTAGAGGAGTACTTAGGCTTGGAGGGTGGTCCCCCCATGTTCAGACAGGATTTCACGTGTCCCGCCCTACTCGAGTCTCTTGCTATTTGACGCCTACGGGGCTTTCACCCGCTATGGCCGACCTTTCCAGATCGTTCGGCTTTATATCACAAGAGCACTGGCCTGGTCCCGGTTCGCTCGCCACTACTACGGGAGTCTCGGTTGATGTCCTTTCCTCCGGGTACTGAGATGTTTCAGTTCCCCGGGTTTGCTTAATG
>NZ_JAFCWC010000031.1:0-7415 GCF_049897365.1 Brevundimonas sp. DC300-4 | reverse complement strand
GGCCAGCGGACATCAGCGCCGCGCCAACAGGCCGGACAGATGACCGCACCCCGACAGATCTCAACATCAAACCAAATTCACTCTTGCAGCGCAGGGGCCATCCACAGATGACAGCACCCTTTAATGCTCCCAAGCCCGACACAAGCATATGCTAAACTTCCGGGGTTCCGGTCCCCGCCAGCGCGCGGCTCTCTGCCCTTATGCGGATCGTTAGGACAGCGGCATTCAGAATGGAGAACACGACGGCATAGGCCACAAGGTCGAACGCCAGCGGCAACACGCCGATCTCCAACGCCACGACCACATAGTTTGGGTGGGACAAGAACCGATAGGGACCGCGACGCACCAGGGTCTCGCCCGGAACCGTGATGATCCGCGTCGTCCAGCGGCCGCCGAGCGAGGCTATGACCCAGATGCGGGCGAGCTGCAGCAGGACGAAAACTCCCATCCAGATCCAGTTCACCGGCTGATCCCACGCCAGGACGAATAGGCCTATCAGCCAAGCCGCGTGCAACCCTACGATCAGCGGGTAATGGCCTGCCCCGGTCTCCAGCCCACCGTTTGCCAGCAGCCTCGTGGTATTGCGCCGTGCCAGCACCAGCTCGCCCAGCCGCTGGACCGTCACCAGCACCAGAATGACGATCGAGGCGATCATGCGGCCTTGCTCAATGTGACGGTACTGGCGGTGAAGCCCGGTCCCAAAGCCGTGACCACAGACCGCTCGGGCAGACCGGAGTGCCGGGCACGGTTCAGGACGTGAAGCACGGTCGGCGCCGACATGTTTCCATGGTCGGCCAGCACCGCGCGTTCATGATCCAGCCTGCCTTGGTCCATCGACAGCGAAGCCTCCATTGCGTCGATCACCTTCATGCCGCCAGGATGGCAGATGAAGCGGTCGATGTCCTCGACGCGGTTTCCATCGGCGGCCAACATCCGGTCCATGGCCGGACGCAAATGCTCGCGCGCGAAAGGTGGGATGGCACGGGCGAAGATGACCCCCAGCCCTTCGGGTTCAACCCGCCAGCCCATGATGTCGAGCGTGTCGGGCCAGGTGTGTTCTGCGGTCGCCTCGACGTGGGCGAAACCGCCCTCTCCGCAACGCAGGACGCAGGCCGCAGCGCCGTCACCGAACAGGGCCGTGGCCACGATGTCGGCCTTGGTCAGGTTCTCCATCCGGAACGACAGCGTACAGACCTCCACCGCGACCAGAAGCACCACCGCGCCCGGACTGGCCCGCGCCAGGCGACTGGCGATCGCCAGACCTGCGACGCCTCCGGCGCATCCTAGTCCGAACACGGGGATTCTCGCCGCATCCGATCGGAACCCCAGACGCCCCATGGCACGGGCGTCGAGGCTGGGTGTGGCAATCCCGGTCGACGAGACGGTGACGATGATATCGACCTCGGCCCCGGTTAGCCCGGCACCGGACAGGGCGTTTTCCGCCGCCCGGCTGTAGAGATCGACCGCTCCGACCAGATAGGCTTCGGTGCGTTCCGGCCAGGTCCTCGGCGTCGTGTACCATTCGATCGGCATGACCGATTGGCGATGACGAATTCCAGCCGTGTCGAACACCTTGGCCATGCGGTCGAACTGCGGGAACCGGTCCTGAAACAACCGCCGGGCCACCTCGGCGACGGCGGCCTGGGGCATATCATGGGGGGCGTCAGCGGTCCCGATGGACAGCAGGGCGACGGGCGCGGTCATCAATGGCTCCCACCGCCTTATCGATCTCCATCTGGAAATCATCGCGAGCGGCGACGTTGCGGAACATCATGCGTCCGGCCTCGGTTCCAGTCGACTGATCGGGCGTGACTTTATCACGCGGCAGGCGTCTGGATTGATCATGCATAGTGAAACCGCCCTCGACCGATCTCCCCGCAAGTTTCGATGACATCAAGCGTCACGCCTAACCCGGGCAATGCCGTTACCCTGTGGGTTGGCTTCATCGTCATGTGCGTCGGCATGTTCATGGCGATCCTGGACATTCAGGTCGTGGCGACTGCCCTGCCGACGATCCAGGCGGCTATCGGCGTCGCGCCCGACCAGATGAGCTGGGTCCAGACCGCTTATCTCGTCGCCGAGGTCATCGCGATCCCGCTGACCGGTTTCCTGACTCGCGCCCTGACCATGCGATGGCTGTTCGTAATCGCGATCAGTGTGTTCAGCCTGGCCTCGCTGGGCTGCGCGCTGAGCAATGACTTTGAGACGTTGATCTTCTGGCGGGTAATCCAGGGTTTCTCGGGCGGCACTCTAATTCCAGGCGTCTTCTCCGCGGTCTTCCTGCTGTTCCCGCAGAGCCGGCAGGGGATCGCGACCACCATCGCGGGCGTCCTTGCGGTGCTGGCACCCACCGTTGGTCCGATCGTGGGCGGATGGATCACACAGACCTACTCCTGGCACTGGCTGTTTCTGATCAATCTCGCGCCCGGCATGATCTGCGCCGTGCTGGCGGTCTGGCTGCTGCCGCGTGAACGCGCCGACCCTGCGTCGGTCCGCCGCCTGGACTTCGTCTCCCTGATCCTGATGGCCCTGGCGCTCGCCGCACTTGAGATTGCGCTGAAGGAGGCCCCTCAACGCGGCTGGGCGTCGCCCCTGGTGATGGGCCTGGCGGCTCTGTCGCTGGCCTCCGGCGTCGCGTTCGTGAGGCGAAGTCTGACTGCCATCCATCCCGTGGTCGAGCTGAAGACCCTGTCGAACCGCAGCTTCGCGATCGGCTGCGTTCTGAGCTTCGTGCTGGGCATCGGTCTGTTCGGCTCGGTCTATCTGATGCCGGTCTTTTTGGCCTTTGTGCGGGGCCATGGGCCGTTGGCGATCGGAACGATCATGCTGGTCACGGGCTTGGCACAGCTCGCCACGGCGCCGGTCGCCGTCGTCATGGAGCGCCGGATGGATGCGCGGTTGATGACCGCCATGGGGTTCGCCCTGTTCGCCCTGGGCCTCGGTCTCAGCGCCTTCCAGACGTCTACGACCGATTTCGACGAGATGTTTTGGCCTCAGATTCTTCGCGGCGTCGCGATCATGCTGTGCCTGCTGCCCCCGACGCGTTTGGCACTCGGCAACCTCCCGCCGGGCGAGGTACCGGACGCCAGTGGCCTGTTCAATCTGATGCGAAACCTGGGCGGCGCCATCGGTCTGGCCCTGATCGACACCGTCATCTACGGCCGGGCACCGGTATTGGGCCGCCAGATCGTCGCGCGGCTGCAAGCCGGAGATGTCGAGACGGCCCAAGCCTTGGGTATTCCCGCATCGGTCTTCGCCAGCCGGATCGGCCAGCCGATCGACGCAGGTACGGCCGCCGTACTGGCCCCGCTCGTCGAGAAACTGGCGCTCGTTCACGCCATCAACGAGGCCTGGGCGATGATTGCCGTTCTGACCTTGGTTGCGCTCTGCACCGTGCCGTTTGCAAAGCCGCAGGCCGTCACAAGCCCAACCCTTCAAAGGAAGCCCGTCCAATGAGCCGGTTCGATTTGCATTCTGAAGCCGCCTTGTCGCGCGGTGCGGCCGGCTACGGTCCGCCTCTTGGGCGCGAGTGACGACCTTGTCTCGACGACGAGATTACGTGACCTTTACGGCCTAGGACTTTCTCGGTCCCGGGCCGGAACACGGGCTACTGAAACCCGAAGTGTTTGGCCGTCAGATATTTAGGTTGGATAAGCGCCAGAAGCGGACTTCGGGAGCCATCTTGAAAGGCGACATTCAGATTTGCTGGGAGGCTCGCTCCCGCACCGATCGCTGATGGCTGTGTAAGCCTTCGCCGAAATACCCGCTTTGCCGAGCCCGCCTCTGCCTATTGATTCGGGCCCAGGTCCTGGTCGTGAACCACAGCCCCCCCTGGTAGCCGCGCAAGGCCGATGCCGCCGGGATGACTACGACGACGGTCGACACGCTCGACGACGAGGCCCGCCGCGAAGAGAGCGCCCGCATACTGTCGGGCGCCACGGTCATCTAGGAAGCTTGTGCGGCGGCGCGGTCGCCGATCGGCAAGGCCCGGTCCGCCTTGATGAAGTCCACAAAGGCGCGGAGCGGGGCCGGGACGTGGCGGCGACCGGGATAGTAGAGGAACGGCCCCGAGAATTCCTGCCACCAGTCGGGCAGGACAGGCTCCAGGGCGCCGCTGTCCAGATGCGGGCGCAGCCAGTCCTCGAACAGGAACACGACGCCTGTCCCTGCGATGGCGGACTGAACGATCACCTCGACGGCCGCGCCCAGGTTGACGATCAGGGGCCCGGGCGGATCAATCATGACGATCTCGCCGTCGCGCTCGAACTCCCAGGGCAAGAGGGCGCCGCTGGAGCCCCGGCCGCGCAGGCAGTCGTGTTGCAGCAGGTCGCGCGGTTGCTTGGGCTTGCCGCGCTGAGCGAGATAGGCGGGTGAGGCCGCGGCGGCGAACCTCTGGCGGCGTGGGCCGATGGGGACGGCGATCATGTCCTGGTCCAGCCGTTCTTCGTAGCGGATGCCGGCGTCGCAACCGGCGGCCAGCACGTCGACGAACCGCTCCTCGGCAACCAGTTCCAGCACAATGTCCGGATAGGCCTTCAGAAAGGCGGGCACGATGTCGGGCAGAACCATGATAGCAGCGCTAACCGGTACGTTCAGTTTCAGGGTACCCGCCGGCCGGTCGATCAAGCTTTTTATCGCGTCCAACGCAGCCTCGACCTCACCGATCGCGGGGCCGAGGCGGTCGAGCAGGCGACGGCCGGCCTCGGTAGGAACCACGCTGCGGGTCGTGCGGTTCAGAAGGCGCACGCCCAACCGGTCCTCCAGCCGCCGAACCGTCTCGCTTAGGGCGGAGGCGCTGAGCCCTGTAGCCCGGCCTGCTTGTCGAAAGCCGCCCGCGCGCGCCACCGCGACGAAGGCGTTCAGGTCGCCGAGGTCCGCCGCCATTGTTCGTTTTTCCGCACAGCCTGTTCTGATTGCCTCGACTTATCGCACGAAAGCGAGAGGCGCACATAGGCTTCACCAGACGAGGAGATCTCCAATGACAACGCTCGACAAAGCCGGAACCTTCACCCTGGGAGACCGCACGGTCCGCCGCATGGGCTATGGCGCGATGCAGTTGGCGGGACCCGGCGTGTTCGGTCCGCCGCGCGACCGCGAGGGCGCCGTCGCCGTGCTGCGCGCCGCGGTCGAGGCTGGGGTCAATCACATCGACACCTCGGACTTCTACGGCCCGCACCTGACCAACCAGATCATCCGGGAGGCCCTTCACCCGTATGCCGACGACCTGACGATCGTGACCAAGATCGGGGCGCGACGGGATGGGACCGGGGCTTGGCTGCCGGCCATGTCGGCGGCGGAACTGACCAGCGCGGTGTCCGACAATCTGCGGAACCTCGGTCTGGAGGCGATGGACGTCGTCAACCTGCGCATCATGGGGTCGGGCGACGGCCATGGACCGGGCGAGGGGTCGATCGCCGAACCCCTGTCGACCCTAGTCGATCTGCAGAAACAGGGCCTGGTTCGCCACATCGGTCTCAGCACCGTGACCCCGACCCAGATCGCCGAGGCGCGGGGCATGGCCGAGATCGTCTGCGTGCAAAACCTCTACAACCTCGCCCACCGCGAGGATGACGCCATGGTGTCCGATCTTGCCCAAGCAGGCATCGCCTATGTGCCCTATTTCCCCCTTGGCGGGTTCACGCCGCTGCAATCCGGCGCCCTGTCGGAAGTCGCGGCCGAACTGGGGGCAACGGCGATGCAGGTGGCCCTCGCCTGGCTGCTGCAACGCTCGCCCAACCTGTTGCTGATCCCCGGCACCTCGTCGGTCAGCCACCTGAAAGAAAACCTAAAGGCGTCCGATCTTGTGCTGTCGGCGGAGGCCGTGGCGAGGTTGGATCGGATCGGCGCGGGCTAACCCTTCCCGAAGGGTGAGTGGGACAAAACAGTCTCTTTGGGCGCAGAAGGCGGAAATTTTTGAAACCCGCTGTGAGTCAGGATCGGACATCCCCCTCCCCCCGCTTTGCGCCTAAGCCCCATTCTGCGAAACGGTGCCGCAAGTTCGTCGGCTGGCACCGCTGTCCCGAATAACGGTCAGCTCAAACTTGGGGCGGGCGCTGACGATGCAGGTCCCGCCCCAAGTCGGGAGATCTCTCGAATACGAAACAGGCGGGCGATCACATCCGCAGCGACAGACGCAGGCCATAGGTCCGGGGCGGGCGGACCTGGTTGTAGATCACGCCGGGCTTGGCCGGACTCTGGGACGAGTTGGCGAAGACGAGCTCATCCTCGATGTTGTTGACGAAGCCCGTAATCGCCAGGTTTCCGGACGGAGTTTCCCAGGTCACCCGGGCGTTCGACATCATGTATCCGTCCTGACGACCCTGCTCGAGGTAATCGAGCGAAAGGTAGCGCGACGATTCCAGCCGCGTGTCGGCCGCCAGGATCAGGTGCCCCCGGTCCTCAAGCTCCAGAGTCTTCACATAGCCCAGTTGCAGCGACCATTCCGGGGCATTGACCAGAGGCTGGCCCGAACAGTCGACATTGTAGATCCGTGCCGCAGAGCTGGCCCCGGTCAGGGTGGTCGGCGTGATCGGACAACCGATCGCGGGAGCCCCACCGGTGGTCGAATAGGCCTGGTACTTCAGCTCGTCGTAGGTGGCGTCGAGGTACTGGAGGTTGGCCGAAAACTGGTCCGAGGCGGTGGGCTGGTAGACCAGCTCAAGTTCCACACCGGCGATGGTCGCAGCCCCTGCGTTCTCGGTCAGATAGATGGGGCCGTAGATCGGCCCGCCGGGTGTAGAGGCAACCTGAACGGGACCAAGGTGAGAGATCTGCTGGTCGGTATAGTCCCAGAGGAAGGCCTCGCCGTTCAGCTGAAGCGTATTGTCGAAGAAGCGGTTCTTGGACCCCAGCGTATAGGCGACCATACTCTCGGGGGCCGAGGAACCATTGACCAGGGCCGGAAACAGGACCCCCGATTTGAAGCCTGTGGCGACTGTTGCGTAGAGGAGTGACGCGTCGCCAGCATCGTATTCGACGCCCGCCTTGTAGGTCACCTTGTCGAAGTCGATGTCAGCGGTAACGTCCGAGCGGATGTCGAGAATGATCGGGACCAGCGGGAAGCGGCCCGGTACGAACCCGACGAACGGCAATGTGTGGGCCTCGGTCACCTGGCTCTTCTCGTCCTTGGTATAGCGCAGGCCGCCGGTGAGCCTGAACCGGTCCGTGATGCTGTAGGTCGCCTGACCGAAGACCGCCGAGCTGTCGGTGCCCAGGTCGGACAGGATACGCGTGCCGTTGCTGCCTTGATCGAAGCGCTGATTGGCATCCACGGTCTCGGAGAAGACATAGGCCCCGGGGGCCTGACAGGTTAACTTTGCCAAGTCGAAAGCCCCCTACCCCGTGGCCCGATCAGTCAACGGCGGCCGCCCATGCGGCATCAGCGTCGGCGCGGAAGCGGCGAAGTGTGGGTCTGC
>NZ_JAFCWC010000030.1:0-7901 GCF_049897365.1 Brevundimonas sp. DC300-4 | reverse complement strand
TCCAGGGCTTCACCCCGGAAAGCTATCGGGTGCATTTTTCCCTGCCGAAGGACTTCCCGATGGTGAGCCCCGAATATGCGGCCAAACGGTCGGCGTTGGCCAAGTCGATGGGCTTGGGAGTAGGCGGGCGTCAGCCGAAGACAGCTGAGATGGCGGCGAAACCGGCGCGCAAGGCCAAGACTCCAAAGTCGTGACGACGTCTAAATCGCACTGACTGTTCGAGGAAGTTTCGCGGTCGTCTCCGTCGTGTTGACCCCGCTGGCGAACGTCCGTTTTTCGGCCTGATGTCAAAGACGCATGTCGACCTTAATCAGACATTTGAAGCGGGATTGACGTCATGCCCTGTCCCCACAGGGGGTCGCTCCCTTCCTCAGACCGGTTATCGTCGGATGCCCGCATGCCGCCAAAATCTGATGTTGCTAATGATAATGGGTCGCAGTATCAGGGGCGATCTTTCCATATCTGGGCGTTCGACTGCGATGCGTTTTCTTCTGGCCTCTGCTGCTCTGACCATAGCTGTGCCGACAGGGGCGAATGCGCAGGAAACGCCCTCGGACTTGGGTGTTATCATAGTGACCGGTCAGACAAGGGGCTATGTCGCGATCAACTCCGTGACGGCGACGAAGACCGACACGCCGCTGATTAATGTGCCCCAAAGCGTCAGCGTGATAACCCGAGAACAGCTGGACGATCAGGCCGCCCATAGCCTATCGGACGTCCTTCGTTATGTGCCAGGGGTGACTGTGGGTCAGGGCGAAGGAAACCGCGACCAGATTACGCTGCGCGGGCAGAACACGACCGCAGACTTCTTCCTGGATGGTGTTCGCGATGACGTTCAATACTATCGTGGGCTCTACAACCTAGAACGTGTCGATGTGCTCAAGGGGCCTTACGCCCTGATCTTCGGTAGGGGGGGCGGGGGCGGCATCGTGAACCGGGTCCAGAAGACACCGAACGACGCAGGCTCGTTTGCATCTGGGCGGCTATCGGCCAACACCTTCGGTGCCTTCGATCTGTCGGCCGACCTCAACACGCCTATCGGAGACAAGGCAGCTTTTCGTCTGAACGCGGTTTACGAAGAACTGAACAACCATCGGGATTTCTATGATGGCCGGCGGTTTGCGGTGAATCCCTATCTGGCGGCTGACCTCGGGGGTAGCTGGCGTGCCGGCCTATCGTATGAATACATCGACGACACCCGGGTCACCGACCGCGGGGTGCCCTCACTGAACAGTCGACCGATCGAGGGCTACCGCGACCAGTTCTTTGGCGTGCCCGGCGTCAACCGGACAACACTTCAAGCCCATATCCTGAAGGCGAGGATCGATGGGGACATTGCGCCCGGCCTGTCGGTATCGACGACGGCTCTGTATGGCGATTTCGACAAGGTCTATGCCAATGTGTTCCCCAACGGTCCGGCGACGGGCCAGACTGGAAGCGTCCCGCTGGCGGCCTATACAGATCCGACGGCCCGCGAGAACCTGCTGGTCCAGAGCAATCTGCTTTGGGAAACGCGCACCGGCCCGGTTGATCATCGCATCCTGTTCGGCTTGGAATACGGCGATCAGACGTCTGCCAACCAGCGCCGCAATGGGGTCCTGTCCACTTCCAGCCTGAACCTTGTCAATCCCGTGTTTCCGACGGTGACCTTCGGTGCTCTTGTGCGTGATACAGCTTCGACGGTCGAAACCGTTTCGGCCTATGTTCAGGACCAGATTAGCCTCGGGGAGCGGTTCGACGCCGTCGCAGGCCTGCGCTTCGACCGGTTCGACATCAAGGGCACTGATTTCCAGCCAACCCCTGCTCGGCCCTTTTCACGCACGGATGAGAAAGTGTCGCCGCGTCTTGGCCTGATCTACAAGGCGCGGCCGGATCTGTCGCTCTATGCCAGCTACAGCCGGTCCTTCCTCCCCCGTTCCGGCGACCAGTTTCTCAGCCTGTCCACGACGCAGGAGAATCTCGAGCCAGAGCTTTTCACCAACACCGAGGTCGGCGTGAAATGGCAGGCACGGCCGAACCTGATCCTGACTGCAGCCCTGTTCCAGCTTGACCGGACCAATGCCACCACGCCGGATCCAAGCAACCCGACGCTCACCATCAATGTCGGCAAGACCCGGACCCAAGGGTTGGAGTTGTCGGCGACCGGCAACATCACCGACCGCTGGCAAATCAGTGCCGGCTATGCGTGGCAGGATGCGGTGCTTGCAGGCAACGATTTCGTGCGCCTTGCCCAGATGCCCGAGCAGCAATTCAGCCTATGGACCCGTTACGACGTCAACGAGCGGCTAGGCTTGGGCCTGGGCGTCACGCATCAGTCCGACCAGTTCGCAGCGATACGGACCAACAATGCGACCACTCGACTGCCCGGATTTGTGCGGGTCGATGCCGCTGCATTCTATGACCTATCGGACACTGTGAAGTTGCAGGTTAACGTGGAGAACCTGTTCGATGAGACTTATTTCCCGGACGCACACAACAACGCCAACATATCGACGGGTGCGCCGCGCAATGCCCGGCTGACGGTTAGTGCGCGGTTCTAAGGTGCAACTTGGCTTATTTCTGACGGCGTGGTGCAAGGCTTCCGTCCAGACCGTTGTGACAATCTGGGGCCGTCGTCTGGCCCCTCAGCGCGAGCATTATCCTATTCAGATCACGATCAGTGGTCTGAGTCCCCTTTCCACCCCGAACAGCCCTCCGGCGGGTCCGGTTTGCGGCGGTAGCCCCAACGTCTGTTTTGGGGCCGACAGCCAACCGCTGAGTCCGACCCGTTTCGGAAATTGAAGTCACCCGACGGTTAGCGTCGAACTGGCCCTCAATGGTTTCGAAGAACTTTGTCGGCAGGTTGAGCAGATGAAGACGGGATCGAACTCCGCGCGGCCCCACCTTGACCGCCGTTCGGTTGGACGGGACCGGTGTATTCTGCGTTGCGAGATTACGCACGGTCTCTGGGGGGAGGTCTTCGACGGAGTTGTCAGAGATTTGCATGGTGACGGCGCACGTCTTCGCGTGCGTTCTCAGAGCAAGATGTCGGGCCGGATCAAAATTGAGATACAGCCTTCAGGTTCTCAACATATTGCGGATGTCGTTTGGCAACGGGGCGATGAAGTCGGGGTCCAATTGATCGCCACTCTGGATCAGACAGCCGAGCGTCAAATCGAGGCTCTACGGCTGGCTGGGGCACAAATGCGCAGGTCTACACTCCGCCCGAATGTCGACGAGGGCTACTAGGTGCCAGACGTCGCGCGAAGTGCGACGTAGGCTGCGACAATCAGGATCAGCCCGGCGAACAGTGTTCGGCCCAACGCCGCGTTCGCTCCCAGACGGCGTGCCAGCGGCAGCCCGACAAGAGTCCCGATCACGCCCCCGACCGTCATGGCGGCGACCAGGCCCAGATCGACCCAGCCGGACAGAGCATAGTTGCCAGCCGTCGTCGCTCCGAACGCGGCCACGCTTACCAACGAGGTCGCCTGGGCGGTGGCCAGACTCATGCCCGTGGACGCCATTAAACTTGGCACGATCAGGAAGCCGCCCCCTATGCCGAAGAAGCCGGAGGCCGATCCAACGCCCGCGCCCGCGAGGACGACGCGCGGCGACATCGCCCAGTTCAGTCTGGGCTCGGGTCGGACAGCGGCCGTGCTCGGCCGCAACATTGATACGCCTACCGCTGCCATGGCGAACGCGAAGATCAGCAGCAACTGATGCCCGTCGATGGCCTTAGCCAGAGACGACCCGACCCAGGCCCCGGCGGCCCCCGTGACCGCGAACAAGGTCGCGCACGGCCAACGAACACGTCCGGCGCGCGCGTGACCGGCCAGGGCCGTCAGGGCATTGAGCGACACGCCCGCCGCCGCCACGCCGACGGCGACATGGGGATCGGTAACGCCGACGACATAGAGCAGCAGCGGCACTGCCAGCACCGATCCCCCGCCACCGAACAGCGTCAGCAGCAGGGCCACGAGACCGCCGCTGAGCACCGCCAGAAGCAAAGGCAACATCTCGGTCGTCATGATTTCACGCGGCCCCGAGCGCCTTGCGGTTCCAAGGCATCACGGCCAGCATCCGCGCCATGCCACAGAAACCCGTCGCCCCGGCCAGGAAGAGTCCGGCCCCGACAAACGCCGCCAGTCCCCAGAACGCAGGATGCACCAGCAGACCCAGCGCCACCCCTATCAGGATCAACCCGCCCGCCGTCATCTGGACCTGGCGCATCAACTCGATGGGCTGCGACTGATCCGAATGGATCGGCAGACCCTGCGCCTTCCAGGCGTCCAGCCCCCCCTCCAGCACGAAGGCTTCGGCAGGGACGCAAGCCGCCAGCTTCACGCCGTTCACCCCGGTGCGATTGCCGGTCCGGCAGGTGTAGATCACGTCTCGCCCCACGTGGCGTTCCAACGTCAGGGCGTCGATCCGCGATAGGGGCGCATGCACGGCCCCCGACACGTGCTCACGCGCGAACTCGTCCGGTTCACGGATGTCGATCAGGATCGCCCGGCGCGTCTTAAGTCGCTCTGCTACATCGGCGGGCTTCAGGGGAGTGAGGGTCGTCATGGGATCAGTCCTTGTTGTGTGAAAGCGGGGGGCAGAAAATCTCGGCGAGCACGGCGATGACCTTCAGCACCGAGGGGTCGACGATGCGGTAGAAGATGGTCGTGCCGTCCCGGCGGGTGTCGACCAGCCCCTCCTCACGCAGCCGGGCCAGATGCTGGGACAGAGCCGACTGCGATAGGCCGACGACGGGCAGAAGCTGCCCCACCGAAAGTTCGCGATCGCCTAGCTGACACAGCACCATCAGGCGCTTCTCATTAGACAGCGCTCGTAGCAGGTTAGCGGCCTGCCCAGCGTTGGCCTGGAACAGTTCGAGCGGGAGGGCATGGGGGTCGGTCATGGAAGGCAATATATGCGGGCTTGCTAAATAAGCAATACCTAATATATAGCGTCTTGAAAGGAGCCCATCCCATGGCTGCACATCCCGACATCCGAGGTTTCTTCGACCCGGCGACCCATACCGTCACCTATCTGGTCAGCGACCCCGACACGCACGAGGCCGCGATCATCGACCCGGTGCTCGACTATGAGGCAGCCTCGGTGCGGACCTCAACCAACTCTGTCGATGCCGTGATGAAAGTGCTGCGTGAGGCCGGGTTGACCCTGACCATGGTTCTGGAAACCCACGCCCACGCCGATCACCTGACTGCTGCGGACCATCTGCGGCGGACCGAAGGCGTGCCCATCGGCATAGGCGAGCGCATCACGGTGGTTCAGTCGACCTTTGGGCCAATGTTCGATGCACATGATGTCACGCATGACGGCGTGGTGTTCGACCGGCTGCACGCCGATGGCGACACTTTTCCTCTCGGAAGCCTGACGGTGGAGGTGATCCATACGCCCGGCCACACCCCTGCCTGCGTCAGCTATCGCATCGGTGACGCTCTGTTCACCGGCGACACCCTGTTCATGCCCGACTACGGCACCGCCCGCGCCGACTTTCCCGGCGGCGACGCCCGCATCCTGTATCGTTCTATCCAGAAGCTGCTCGCCTTGCCGGACAAGACACGGGTTTTTGTGGGCCACGACTATCTGCCCGCCGGTCGCACAGACTTCCGGTTCGAGACCACGGTCGGTGATCAGCGCGCACACAACATCCACATCGGGGGCGACGTGTCCGAGGACGCGTTCGTCGCCATGCGAGAGGCCCGCGACGCGACACTGAAGGCCCCGCAACTGATCCTGCCTGCGCTCCAGATCAATATCCGTGCGGGGGCGATGCCGCCGCCCGAAGGGGATGGCCGCCGGTTCCTGAAGATGCCGCTGAATGTGATTTAGGCGCAGAAGGCTATTCGAACGTGCCCCTCTGGCGTTCAGATGATCTTAGCCCCAGCTTTCAGGGACAGTTCCGGAGTGGCGGCGATGACTACCAAGGCCCATTGGGAAAACGTCTACCAAACCAAGGCGGTGGACGAGGTAAGCTGGTATCGCGCCCACCTGGAGACATCGCTGAGGCTCATCGAAGACGCCGCAACGGATCGCGATAGCGCGGTCATCGACGTTGGTGGCGGAGAGGCGACCCTGGTCGATGATCTCGTCTCGCGCGGCTACACGGACGTAACTGTGCTCGATATTTCTCAAGCGGCGATAGAGGTGGCGAAGGACCGATTGGGCCTTGCTGCTGCCCCTGTGCATTGGATCACCGGCGACATCACCTCCGTCGAGTTGGAGGCCGCTCGCTACGATCTCTGGCACGACCGGGCGGTCTTCCATTTCCTGACAAGTGCAGACGACCGAGCCGCGTATGTGCGTCAGGTCGCCCGCGCAGTTCGGCTGGGCGGTCACGTCATCGTCGCCACATTCGGCCTGGATGGGCCGAAGAAGTGCAGCGGTTTGGATGTCGTTCGCTACGACGCAGAAAATCTGCACGGCGAGTTCGGCCCGAAGTTCCGTCTGTTGGACAGCGTCACAGAGCTGCACGAGACGCCTTGGGGGACGCCTCAGCAGTTCATGTATTGCTTCTGCCGAGTGGAGTGAACCGATCTCAGCCGCTCGTGCTTTTCAGATTGCATCCAGCGCGCGGCGGAGACTGGCTCCGATCTCCTCGGCCTTCGCCTTCAAACCCGGGTTCTGGATCGCCGACATCGAGGCGACTGGATCGACCGCAGCGATCTCACTGCCGCCTCCGCTTGCTCGCTGTTGGACGATGACATTGCACGGCAGCATGACGCCGACCTTGTCTTCCTGAAGGAGCGCTTCATGCGCCGCCTTCGGATTGCAGGCGCCAAGAATCACGTAAGGCCGGAAGTCGACGTCCAGCTTCTGCTTGAAGGTGTTTGTGACGTCGATTTCGGTGATGATCCCGAAGCCTTGGTCTTTCAAAGCCTCGCGTGTGCGTGCGACGGCCTCTGCGAACGGGAGGTCGCTGGTCTTGCTGTAGTAGTAGGTCATGGAAGGCTCCTTCCCGTTCTGAACCATCAGAAGGCCTCGACGTTGCGCTCCAGCATTTAAATCGCACCTACAAATAGGCGTCGTGCTCGGCATCGGTTTGTTCGGGAACCTGGGCCAAGACCGCCGCATCTGAATCTCTCGGCGCACTTCGCCCGGCGATCTGAACCAACGACACCGGCGTTCGTTCAGAGGGCAGCCGAACTCGGCCGCAGCCATCGCGTTCCGGACGCCCCGTTCGGCTGGCAGGTGGCTTGATCCAGAGGATCTACCCCATGTTAAAACTCACAGAGCGGCCCGTCAGGCGGACCGCGATAGCCTTGTCGATGCTTTCCCTGCTCGCGACCGCCGGGTGCGCCGCCAACGCATCTGAATCCGGTATGGCGATGCCGGATCGGCCGATGTCCGGCATGAGTATGCCACATTCAGGCTCGAGCACCGGCATGATGGGTCAGGGTCGCGCGATGCCGCCGGGCATGGCTATGCCGCAAGCCGCTTCTGGTGGTGGCATGATGGGCCAGGATCATGCGATGCCGTCAGGGATGAACATGCCTCGGACCGCATTCTCCGAGGCCGAGATGGACATGCACCGCGCCATGATGATGGCGACCGACGTGAACACACAGCGCACGTGGGCCCGGAAAATGATCGCCCACCATCGAGGGGCCATCGCGATGTCGCAGGCTCTACTGGCAAGTGATGCGCCAGACCCCGAAGCCCGCCGCATGGCTCAGGCCGTAGTTGATTCTGTGACGCCAGAAATCGCCGACCTCGAATCTTGGCTTGAGCGTCATCCGGGCTGATTTTTCTACGGCGGCGCGGTGGAGCTTCGACTCGCTCCGCCGACGCTTGTCCGCCGTCAGCGCCAATGAGACAGATTGAGGGTTCCGTTTAGAGGAGGATTTTGGTCTCGTCGTAGTGACGAAGGAACGAAGATGAGACCAAAATCCTTGCCCTTGAAGGCAACG
>NZ_JAFCWC010000029.1:0-8022 GCF_049897365.1 Brevundimonas sp. DC300-4 | reverse complement strand
TGGCCCCTGTTGAACGCCCTGCTGAGTACGGCCTCGGGCGCGACCTGGGTTTCGCTCCACCACGGCGGCGGGGTCGGCATGGGCTTTTCCCAACACGCCGGTCTGGTCATTGTTTGCGACGGCACCGAGGCGGCAGCGAGGCGGATCGCGCGTGTTCTTTGGAACGACCCGGCCACCGGCGTCATGCGCCACGCTGACGCGGGCTATGATATCGCCCTGAACACGGCACGCGAGAAAGGGCTCGACCTGCCCGGCATCCTGGGATGATCTCGATGATCTCGATGATCTCGATGATCTCGATGATCTCGACGATCTTGCTCGCCGCCGACCGGACAGCGACGCCCAGGACGAACTTAGGTGGCGTCACGCGTGAAATCGCGGCCTGGCCTCCGGGGGGACTGTCATGGCGTACCGATTTCGACCCTGTGAATCCCCCTGACGCCGTCGCTAGGGACGACGCGCCGCGATCGCAGCGCGAGCCCGTGCAAGAGGATCCAGTACATAGCTAAAGTCCGATGGTCGGAAGGCGCGAATTAGCAGGATCAGTCCGCTGAGCGCGAGCCAGAGGATACCGGTTCCGACCGTAACGATGAGCGGGTGGTTGAAGTTCTCGCGCTTGGTGTAATCCATGATGTGGATCATCCAGAAGATATCCCAGAGTCGCCAGGTGTCGGTCCGTCGTTCCAGAACCTCGCCGGTCGCCTCGGACAGAAGCAGGGTCGTGCTCTCGGAATCGGCGAACTCCACACGCCAAAGCGGGAGGGGCAGTTTTCGCGTCTCGACGTCGCCTTCGGTGACCCTGCGAACAGAGGCGACGGGGTCGGCGCCGTTGAAGGCGGCCGACGCCAGGCCCGAGGCGCGGCTGGCGTCGATGGTGACGGGCGCGCCCGTCACCGCATCGATCAACCGTACGCCGGACGGCGTCGCCGCCTGATAGACATAGACGGATCCCAGCGGCGTTAGACGAAGGCTGGTGATGGGCTGGCCGATCCGTTCAGTCACCTGGGCCAGCGGCAGGACAGGGCGGGGCAACACGACGGCGGCCGATTCGCGCACCGATGTCGCGCCCGAGACCTTGTCGCTGTCCAGCAGCGCCATCATCGCCCCGCTGAAGCTCCATAGGATGAATTGCAGGCCCAGGATGAGGCCGACCCATTTGTGCAGCGTGCGGATCAGGAACATCGGAGCGGCCTCACGCTTTGGCCGGACGCGCACGGCGCCGACGACGGAAACTGTAGAAAAGGAGCCAGGCGCCGGTCAGGGAGCTGACGAAGGCCATCCAGGTCGTGATGCGCAACAGGATGTTGTTCACATTGTCCCGCGTCTCATAATCCATGACGTGGAGCATCCAGACGAAGTCGAACGTCCGCCACAGGTCGTGACGCTGGGCCATCAGTTCCCCCGTCTGGGGCGAGATATAGAGGGATGGTTTCCACGCCCCTTCGAACTGGACCCGCCAGAGCGGCGCGGGTCGACCGCGTAGTTCTCCGGGCGCTTCTCTGAGGAGTTCAGCGCTGACGATCCTGCCCTGCTCGGCGAAATGGGCAGTGGCGCGTGCACGAACGGCTGCCTCGCCCAGCGGCGACAGTTGCGCGCCGCTTTGCGCGTCGACCAGGCGCGATCCGCCTGGTCCGCCGACGACATAGACCGGTCGGCCCAACTGGGTCTCCAGCCTGACGGTCTCGGCGCCGCCATGCGCGACCGTGCCGGGCTCCTTCAGCGACGACAGGTCCAGCGGCGTGGCCGGGATCGACCGCACGAGCCGATCGCCATGAATGATGTCGATGTGGACGGCGGTCATATAAAGACCGCCCGCCGTCCAGAACACGGCCTGGATGGCCAGCAGAAGGCCGAGCCACTTGTGGGATGTTCTGGCCAGGGCCGGCAATCGCATGGCGGTCTCTCGATAAGCGGGTGCGCGAAGCTCACCCGCCAGGCGGCTCGAAGCCGTCTGGCGGGTGCAGGGCTTAGTTGAAGCGGTAGGTCAGGCGGACGTAGCCACGACGACCGAGGAGATCATAGGTCATGGTGTCGGTGTTGCCGTCGGTCCAGCTCTTGATGAACGGAGCCTTCTTGTCGAAGAGGTTGTCGACGCCGACGGCGATGTCTGCGCTTTCTCCCAGGCGATAGGCGAACTGCGCGTTGTGATAGAAGACGTTGGGCGCGGAGTAGCCGATGTCGGTCGGGGCGGCGTTGAAGTCGGTCGCCTCGCCGATCATTTGCACCGAGTACGCGCCGGTCCAGCGATCATCAGCCACCGCTACGCTGGCGAGGGAACGCCAGTGCGGATAGCCACCGTTGCCGCCGCCGATATGGTCAGCGAACTGGATCGGGGCCCCGTCCTGAAACGGCGTAATCGTGTATTCCTCGAGATACGTCGTGTTCCAGTCCAGGCTGACCTGCCGGTCCCAAAGATCGAAAGCGTAACGCAGACCGATATCGACGCCCGTCATCCGCTCCTGGCCCGCGTTGGAGGGCTGGGCCGACAGATAGTTGACTTCCCCGGTCAGGGTGCTGCGGGTGAAGTTTGTAGGACCACAGAAGGGGTGGCTTAATCCGACCGAGGCGTAGCAGACCGCCAAGCGCGTCGAGCCCGGGATGGAGCGGATCGCATCGGTGATCTTGATGTCGAAATAATCGACGGTCATCGACAGGCCGGACACCTGCGACGGCTGCCAGACCAAGCCGAGCGTCAGGGTTTCCGTGGCTTCCGGGTGGAGAGCGGAATTTCCCCCTACCGTTGTCAGGATCGAGTTGCCCAACTGGACATAGTTCGCCGGGACGCCGGAGGCGCGACAGTTGGCGACCAGGTTGGCGTTGGTGCTGGTGTAATAGCGGCTGCACGGATCGGAGGTCGTCAGATTGCCCTCGGCGACACCACCGAAGAGTTCCGGAACACTCGGGATCCGGAAGCCCGTGCCGAAGGTGGCCCGGAGCCGCAGGTCATTGATGACCGTCCAGTTGAGGCCGAGCTTGTAGGTCGTGTTGTCGCCGAACAGATTGTAGTCCGAGTAGCGGACCGCCGCGTCGAGATCGAGCCGCCGAATGAAGGGCAGGTCCGCGAGCAGCGGGGCCGACAGCTCCAGATAGGCTTCCTTGGCGGTGACGCTGCCCGCGATAGGCGACTGCTGGTTGGTGTTGGCGATGCCAAGAACCGTCAGGGCGTCCGGGTTCCGATAGCCTTCCTCCTCGCGGTAGACGAGCCCGGCTGCTGCGGCGAGGGGACCGGCGGGGAGTTGAAGGACCGTTCCCGTGACGTCGGCGGTCACGCTCCGCTGTTCATTGCCGCCGGTGTCGCGGGATGTGAACAGGATATAGTTGAGGACCTGGGGACTGACGTCGCCGAAACCGAGGTAGTCGCCGCAGGGAATGGCCGCGCCGGCGGCGGGACTGCAGACCGCCGTGTTGAGCGTGTTGCGGACTCGCTCAAGGTTGGCGATGTTGGTGCTGCCGTCGACACCGGAACTACGTCCCCAATTGGCGGCGACTTCCCAGCTCCAGTCGCGCATGAAGTCGCCCCGTGCGCCGCCCACGAAGCGGTAGGTGTCTGTCTCCTGGAAGAACTGCCGCGGTCCCGGTTCCAGCAGGCGGCGCTGGATCAGGGTGATGTTCTGACCCGTCGGATTGGTCGGGTTGGTTGAGAGGATCGCCAAGTTGCGCAGCGTTCCCGGCGAAGCCACCTGGTTGGACTTGCGATGTGTGAAGAAGGCTTCCCCGAACAGGGTGACGTTGTCGGTCAGACGGTAGTCAGCGAGGAAGGCCGTGCTGAAGCGTTCGATCGGCGAGACGGCGTTCAGATAGGGGTTGGAGTTGAAGTTGTGCCGGGCCGCGCTGTAGGGCTCGTAGAAATTTCCGTTCCCTCCCTGCGTCTGGTTGAAGTTGATCTGCTGGCCATTCGGCAGCACGGCGCGCCCGCCGATTGTCGAGGCGCTTGAAACGCACACCAGCTGTCCGCCGACCTCGCCGAGACCGCAGGCGGCGCGGTCGGCCAGATTGACCGCTTCGGTTTGCTGATAAGACAGGCCGGCGACCACGCGACCCCTGTCGCTGTGGATCCCCCAGAGGAGGTCCAGGGTGTAGTCTTGGCCATCGCCTTCATCGGCAATGCCGTATTTGCCGGAGAGCTTGAGGCCTTCGAAGTCGTTGGCTGTGATGATGTTGACCACGCCGGTCACGGCGTCGGCGCCATAGATGGCGGAAGCGCCGTCCTTGAGCACGTCAATGCGCTGGATGATCGCCGTGGGGATCATGTTCAAGTCGGGGGCGCTGTTGGCGCCGGTGCCGCCATTGACCACACGACGACCGTTGATCAGCGTGAGTGTCCGGTTGATGCCTAGACCGCGGAGATTGACCTGGGCGGTGCCGTAGCCATTGCCTGTCCAGTAGGCGTTGGTCTGCCCCCCGGCGTTCCCGGCCGAGGCGGGCAAGCGCTGCAGCAGGTTTTCCAGATTGGTGATCCCGGTGTTGGCGATCTGCTCTTCGGTGATCACCGTGGCGGGACCTACGCCGCTGATGTCCGCGCGTTTGATGCGGGTTCCGGTGACGACGACTTCATCGACGCTGGTCGTCACATCCTGGGCTGAGGCGGTCCCAGCACACAAGGTCGAGGTGATGACCGCTCCTGCGAACAAGAGCCTCTTTCTCGTACGGTTCATCGTGGTTCCCCCTGTCGGTTCGGCTCCCGATAGCCGTCCCCGTGCGGAACAAAGTCCGACCCACACCCTGTCGAGTCAAGACATGTATAGACATATTAAAGGGTCACAAGTTCTTCTCGAAATGCCAAAATGGCGGAAAATTAGCTAACAATTGTCAGAAGTGGCCGGTCTAAAGCAATAAATTACCACCGTTGAGGACCGTCAGGGTTGGACGTGGCTTTTTCGAGTTCAGTCGAAAAACGTGTGCAAAGGTACTGGCGCGCGCAAAATCCCAAATCACGGCGATGTTGGCGTTGGAACTCGCAATACGCAGAAACCCGCCTATCCCCTCCCAAAAATTTTGCGCTGGGTGTCGATTTCTCAACGGCGCGATTTCACGCTGATTGAGCGCGGACCCATGGGATCTCACCACCCCCATCCGTCCAGCGACAACTTGTCTCCGGAATGCGGATGACCTTAACCCCGATGTTGGACCGGGCTGTGCCGAAACGTAACTGAGTCTCGAGACGATCTCGAGGCTCGAACTGCAGTCCGAAATCCCCCTGAGTTGGGCGGCTCAGCGTCGACTGTTAGAGCCAGTTTGTGCTATCGATGAAGGCGCACTAGGCACGCCGACGTCGCCGGAAAAGTCGTCTCCATCGTGCAGTTCGGCGACCAGAGACTAGTGCTCCGACTGAGCGGGGTGGGCCCAGTCATTCGACAACTTGTCTCCAGTTTTAATCGATAAGTGATTGCAAAAACTCGCTTTTGTGACGTGAGTTTTGTGATATTTTGGCGTGGGAGCGTCGCCGCCTCGGACCTTAGGGAGGGTAGGATGGTGGCTGTCGAGAATGAGCTCGAAGCGTTCCTGGTTGATCTTGAGGCGATGCCCTTGGCGGCGCTCCGCGCGGAGTGGCGAGAGCGATGGGGACCGCCGCCCAGGCTCAGATCACCCCGCCTCGTTCGCCATCTCATTGCGTGGCGCGTTCAGGCCGCAGCCTACGGCGATCTGACCTTGGACGACCGGCGCCGGCTCAAGGCATGCTCTCTGCCGAAGCTTCAGACCCTGAAGGAAGGCAGCCGCGTTGCTCGGGAATATCAGGGCGTCATCCACGAGGTGACCGCTGAGCGCCATGGCTTCCGCGACCGCGAACGCGACTACAGAAGCCTATCGGCGATAGCGCGCGAGATCACCGGTGTCCGATGGAACGGGCCTCGCTTCTTCGGCCTGCGACCGGGAGCCGGCCATGCGCGATGAACCCAAGGTGCGATGCGCCATCTACACTCGCAAAAGCTCGGAGGAGGGTCTGAACCAGACCTTCAACTCCCTCCATGCGCAGCGTGAATACTGCGAGGCCTACATCAAGTCCCAAGGCGGGGAGGGTTGGACGACGGTTCGCCAGCGCTACGATGACGGAGGCTTCTCCGGCGCGAGCCTGACACGTCCCGGCCTGCAACGACTGTTGGCGGACGCCCATGGGAGCCTGTAGGGCTGAGCATCCAGGCGAGGATGGCCGAAAGCCGTAATTCGTTGGGCGACAGCAGTTCGATTGGGTTAAACGCCGGTGCCGAGGATCTTGCTGCCATGCGCTGCTCGGCTTGGTGCCGCTGCCTGAACTGCTCGACTGCGAAGAGCAAGTCTTCGATGTCTTTGAGCGACGGGGCGACGTTCATCGGATAACCATCTGCGATCTTATGGAAAACTTTGACGTCGGTCGGCTGAGACTAGCGGAGCTTAGCACCACGGCGCGCGGATTGCCGACGCCAGCAGATGAGTGCCGAGTGCGGAATCGGAAAATGACACCGAGCGAGGGTTCAGCGTAGTGTGAAGGCGGGACTCTGGGAGGCATCTCGTGGCGCAATTGGCCGGTGGTTGGACGCTCGAAAAACTCCAGGCGAAGACACCTGAAGAGCGGTTCAATGTTTGGACGAATGCGCGCGCCAAGGGCACGCCTGAAGCTGACGATCTCGCCGCGTTTATCGAATCCTCGGGGCTCAACTACACGCCGACTGGCGGCATCAGCATGTCTGACCCTCGCGTGATCGAGATGCGCGAGATTATCGAGTCACCAGCAGGGCAGGCGGCCTGCTTGGCGGCGACTGCTGGTGGATTGCCGGCGCTTGCTGGCGTTGAACCGATGATCGTTGAACGAATGGGTGTCCGGTACGGTCAGTTCAGCATGATGACGGTGACCGCTGGTTCGATCGTCGGCGGGATGATGTTGAGCAAGGGCTATACGATCGAGAGCCAGAAAAAGATGCCCGAGGGATCAGTGGCGAAGACCGCGGCGTTCTGGACGATACGATAGCCTTACTTTCTCAGAGAGAAGGCTCAGGGTAGATCGCGACAATCACACTTTGGTCGCGCAGCGTTCTGGTCGAAGATGCGGTGAGGCAGGGGAAGGCGGCCGCATGCTCGAAGAGCCGAAATCGCGCTGGGAGCGCGTAGCGCCGTTTGTGGCTGGTGGCGTTTTGCTGGCTGTTCTGGCGGGGGCTGGGGTGGCGGCGATAGCGCCAAAGTTTAGGCTGCCCGAAAGGCCGTCGGCCGCTGACACCAGCGCCGCGCCGACCGCTCCCGCGGTTGTCGCCGAGACGGCAAGCGCAGACACCGCGCCGCAGAACACCTGGATAGAGTGGGCCTCGGACAAACCGCTCAACACCTATCGCGTCGGCGGTTTCGAGTTTTCGTTTCGGCCGATCGTCGACGACGGCCTCAACGCCGCGCGGATGCGGGTCACGACTTCCAACGGTTCTCCAACGGAGGTCACTGGTCAAGCTGTCTCGTGGGACGCAGGCGCTGAATTTGCGGTCGTTCAGCTCGATGCAAGCAAACCAGATCGGCAGGTGCTGTTTTCGAGCTTCAGCGGGGGCGCTCACTGCTGCACGTCGCTGACGCTGCTCGAGGTCGAAAACGGCGCTTGGCGAGTTACGGAGCTGGGGCAGTGGGACGGCGATACGCCGACGCTACCGCTGGACGTTGATGGCGATGGGGTGAAGGAGTTTCTCTTCGGAGACCAGTCGTTCCTGTATACATTCGACTCCTACGCAGGGAGCTGGGCGCCGACGGTCGTGATGTCGTTCGGCGACGGACAAGTTAGAGACGTCTCGGCGCAAGCTCGATTTAGGTCAGTGTATCAGCGCCAACTTGCCGAGATGCGGCAGGCGTGTAGGGAGCGGGCTAATGGTGCCTGCGCCGCCTATGTCGCGACAGCGGCGCGCGTCGGTCAGCTCGATCAGGCTTGGGCGTTCATGCTGCGCTCGGGTGCTGTCATCTGTGGATGGCCCCTGCGCTGCAAGAGTGAATTTGGTTTGATGTTGAGATCTGTCGGGGTGCGGTCATCTGTCCGGCCTGTTGGCGCGGCGCTGATGTCCGCTGGCCCTGATGGTG
>NZ_JAFCWC010000028.1:0-8728 GCF_049897365.1 Brevundimonas sp. DC300-4 | reverse complement strand
GCCAGCGGACATCAGCGCCGCGCCAACAGGCCGGACAGATGACCGCACCCCGACAGATCTCAACATCAAACCAAATTCACTCTTGCAGCGCAGGGGCCATCCACAGATGACAGCACCCGGACATCATCGCGCGACTAGACGACGATGCGGCCTACGGAAGCCTGCTCCGCAGCGCCCTGACACCCGGCCACGGCCCTAAACGGCGCGAACGCGAAACCGAATGGATCGCAGAGCACCTGATCGAGCAGAACGGCTGGTACATCGACCCCAACGACGGGCTCTATCGTCATCTGCTGACTAGGGTCGCACGGGGCGAACTAGCCTTTGGCCGTCTGGTACGGTCCGAGGTGATGTTGGGCGTTGACAGGTTAACTTTGCCAAGTCGAAAGCCCCCTACCCCGTGGCCCGATCAGGCAACGGCGGCCGCCCATGCGGCATCAGCGTCGGCGCGGAAGCGGCGAAGTGTGGGTCTGCTGATCAAATGGCGTTGGACGTTGAAGGTGTTGTAAATCGCCGCGTGGGTGGTGAGGAATCTCTGGGCTGAGCCTTGGGATTTGAACCGCTGCTGCTGCCGCTCCCGTCGTCGGATCGGGAGGTGGGAATTCTCCGCCCGATTGTTCTCCCGAAGCCGGCCCGGTCGATGCAGATGCCTCAGATCCAGCTGATCCAGAGCTGCGCCGTATGAGGCCAAGCCGTCGGTCGTGATCGTCTGGGGTTCGACCGGCTGGTTGTGCAATAGCCGCTTGAGCAGCTTCATCGCCGCGTCTGTATCCCGCCTGCGCTGGACCAGGACGTCGAGGACCTCGCCTTCATCGTCGACCGCGCGCCAGAGATACATCCGCTCTCCACCGATCCGGCAGACCATCTCGTCCAGGTGCCAGCGCAGCGTCGGGGGCCACCGCCGCTTTTTCACACGTCGGGCGATCAACGGTCCGAACTTGATCGTCCAGCAGCGGATCGTCTCGTAGCTGACGTCGATCCCACGCTGAGCCATGAGCTCCTCGACGTCCCGCAAAATCAAGCTGAAACGAAAGTACAGCCAGACAGCATGGCGGATCACATCTGCCGGAAACCGGTGGCGCTTGAACGAAATCGGCTTCACGAAACATCATCTCCAACAGCGGTTTAGGCAGTCATAAGTGGAGACGTTTTAGCGTTGGACTGACAGCACCACCCAGGCTGTTCGACGAAAGTCGATCTGCCCGAAGCGGTCGATCGCTGTCACGGTCCGGATCGACGCTGCCTGCGCGGCGACAGAACAGCCGATCAACGGCGAGATTTGGGAGGATTTCTATGACCGACAGCGCCGTGGGTGCGCCCGCTATGGACCAGCGAGCCCTCGACAAGCGATCCCGCCTTGTCATTCTCGCCTCGTCCGTCGGCACCGTGATCGAATGGTACGACTTCTATCTGTACGGCTCGCTGGCCGCGATCATCACGGCCCAGTTCTTCTCGGGCGTGAACGAGACCACAGGCTATATCTTCGCGCTGATGGCGTTTGCGGCCGGGTTCGCGGTGCGCCCCTTCGGAGCTGTCTTCTTCGGACGGCTCGGCGATCTTTGGGGTCGCAAGAACACCTTCCTGGTGACCATGCTGCTGATGGGCCTGTCCACCTTCGTGGTTGGTCTGTTGCCGTCCTATGCCGCCATCGGCATCGCGGCGCCGATCATCCTGGTCGTCATGCGCCTGATCCAGGGCCTGGCCCTGGGCGGGGAATATGGCGGCGCCGCAACCTACGTCGCCGAGCACGCTCCCAAGGGCAAGCGGGGCTTCTTCACCTCCTTCATCCAGATCACGGCGACCGCCGGTCTGGTTCTCAGCCTGCTGGTGATCCTGGGCGTCCGCCTGGCGGTCGGCGAGGCAGCGTTCGCTGACTGGGGCTGGCGCATCCCCTTCCTGGTCTCGATCCTGCTGCTGGGCGTATCCCTGTGGATCCGCCTGAAGCTGGACGAGAGCCCCTCGTTCCAGAAGATGAAAGCCGAGGGCAAGGGCTCGCCCACGCCGCTGAAGGACTCGTTCCTGAAATGGCCGAACCTGAAGCTGGTGCTGATCGCCCTCGTAGGCCTGACGGCGGGCCAGGCGGTAGTCTGGTACACCGGCCAGTTCTACGCCCTGTTCTTCCTGGAACGGGTCATGAAGGTCGATGCGACCCTGGTCTATATCCTGCTGGCCATCGCCCTGATCGCCGCCTCGCCCTTCTTCATCTTCTGGGGATGGCTCTCGGACAAGGTGGGACGCAAACCCGTGATCCTGGCCGGGTGCCTTCTGGCCGCCCTGACCTATTTCCCGCTGTTCCAGGCCCTGACGACCGCGGCCAATCCGGCCCTCGCCCATGCGACGGCGTCCCAGCCGGTCACCATCTATGCAGATCCGGCCGACTGTAACGTGCAGTTCGATCCGGTAGGCAAGACGGTGTTCAACCAGTCCTGCGACCTGGCCAAGTCCTATATCGCCAAGGCCGGCGTCAACTACACGAACCTGGCGGCGCCTGCCGGCGCCGTCGCCGAGGTCCGGATCGGAGACAGCGTGGTCTACCCCAGCTTCAGGGGCGAGGCGCTTCCCACGGCCGAGTTCGCGGCCGCGAAGAAGACCTGGGAAACCGGCTTGGGCGGCGCGCTGGCCACTGCAGGCTATCCCGCCAAGGCCGACAGCGATCAGGTCAACAAGCCGATGGTGGTGCTGATCCTGTTCATCCTCGGCTTCTATGTGACGATGGTCTACGGGCCGATCGCGGCGGCGCTGGTGGAGATGTTCCCGACCAACATCCGCTATACCTCGATGTCGCTGCCCTATCACATCGGTAATGGCTGGTTCGGCGGGTTCCTGCCGACCACGGCTTTCGCCATGGTCGCGGCGACCGGCAACATCTTCTACGGCCTCTGGTATCCGATCATCGTCGCCCTGGCGACGGTGGTGCTGGGCGTCCTGCTGGTCAAGGAAGGCAAGGACGTCGACCTGAACGCCTGACACGACGCAGGGCGGCAAAGGCAGGGGCGGGTGGATCGGCAATGATCCCCCGCCCTTTGCCTTGCAGGGCCAGACCCAAACCCCTCTAGATGATCTTGATGTTCAGTCTGCTGATCCTGGCGATGGTCGCCGCCTATATGGGGGTGCTGTTCTTAGTCGCCTGGCGGACGGAACGGCCGGGGCCTCATGCGCCCGTCCGTCGACCGGGCCCTTGGGCCTATGCCCTGTCGCTGGCGATCTACTGCACCTCCTGGACCTACTACGGCGCGGTCGGCACGGCGTCCCGCGACGGCTGGGAGTATCTGCCGATCTACATCGGTCCGGCCCTCGGGATCGTCGTTCTGTTCCCGATCTGGCAACGAATCGCTGCGGCCGCCCGGCGCGAGAACATCGGCTCGATCGCCGACTTCATCGCCGCCCGATATGGAAAGAGCCAGACGCTCGGGGCCCTGGTCGCCAGCGTCGCGATCATGGGGTCGCTGCCCTATATCGCGCTGCAGCTGAAATCACTGTCCATGGCCTGGCAGCTGGTAACCGCGGGCACGCCCGTCGCCGGGTCCGAGCGGCTGACGGTCAGCGTCATCGCCTGCATTCTGGCCGGGTTCACCATCCTGTTCGGGGCGCGTCGCCCGGACCTGACCGAGCACAATCGCGGCCTGATCCAGGCCATCGCCCTGGAGTCGATCGTCAAGCTGGCGGCGCTCGTGGCCGTCGCGATCTTCGCGGCTCTGCTCCTGTTCGGCTCGCCTTCGCCCGACGCGGTGACGGCCGCCCTGAAGGATCTCGCCGCTCCCCCCGTGATCGACGCGCGCTTCATCGCCATCACCGTGCTGGCGACGCTCGCCATCTTCTGCCTGCCGCGCCAGTTCCACGTCGCCTTCGTGGAGGAGGCGCAGCCCGCCCAGATTCGCCGCGCGCGCTGGGTCTTTCCGATCTATCTCCTGATCACCAGCCTGGCCGTCGTGCCGCTGCTCGCGGCAGGCGGCGTGTTCACGCGGATCGCCAACCCCGACCTGTATGTGTTGGACCTGCCCTTCTCCCAGGGCGCCACGCTGCTGACCGCCGTAGTCTTCGTCGGTGGTTTCTCGGCAGCCACCGCCATGGTGATCGTGGAGACCGTCGCCCTTTCTGCCATGGCGTCCAACAGCCTGATCCTGCCCTTGCTGGCCCGCGGTCGGTGGCGGCGGCGAGAGGATTCCTCGGACGTCGCCAAGACCATCCTGCAGGTTCGTCGGATCGTCATCTGCGGCATCCTTCTGTTGGCCTGGCTCTATTTCCAAGCCATCGATCGCTCGTCCGGCCTGGCGTCGATCGGCCTGACGTCGTTCGCCGCCCTCGCCCAGCTGGCGCCCGCGCTGTTCGGCGCGGTGATGTGGCGAGACGGCCATGCACGCGGGGCCATCGCCGGGATCATCTGCGGCACGGCGATCTGGCTATTGCTGCTGGCCTTGCCGCAAATCGGCTCCACTCTTGGCGCCGGCGCGATCCGGCCGTTCGGTCTGGATGACGCCCTCCCCGCCGCCGTCTTCGTGAGCCTGGGCCTCAATACCCTGGTCTATGTCCTGGTCTCGCGCGCCGCCCAGCCACGACTGATCGATCGCATCCAGGCTCGCGCCTTCGTCGATCGCCTGAGTGCGGACTGGCGGGAACAGGCGTCCGCCCCGTCCGGCGCCTCGGTAGGCGATCTGAAGACTCTGGTCGCCCGGTTCGTAGGCGATCCCGGGGCCGAGCGGGCCTTTGCTGCCTTCGGGCGAGAGACCGGCCGCGTCCTGAAGGACGCCGAACCGGCCGATGCGGGCCTGGCGCGTGCGGCCGAGCGGATGTTGGCGGGCGCGGTCGGGGCCTCCTCGGCCCGACGGGTCATCTCTGCGGCGCTCGCCGGCGGCGGTCGCGCGCCGGAGGACGTGGTGCGCATGCTCGACGAGGCGTCCCAGGCAGTCCAGTTCAACCGGGAACTGCTGCAGGCCACACTCGACAACATCGACCAGGGTGTCAGCGTGGTCGATGAGGACCTGCGACTCATCGCCTGGAACGCCCGCTATATCGAACTGTTCGGCCTGCCGTCAGGCTTCGTCCACGTCGGCCAGCCGGTGGCCTCGGTCTATCGGCTGAATGCCGAGCGGGGTGAAGTCGAACAAGGCGATCTCGAAGCCTGGATCGAGCGGCGACTGGAGGCGCTGCGACGCCGCGAGCCGCATGACCACGAGCGCGCTCAGCCGACCGGTCGCATCCTCAAATCGACCGGCGCGCCGATGTCCGGGGGCGGCTATGTCACCAGCTACACGGATATCACTGAGCTGCGCCGCGCGGCCCTCGCGCTGGAGGAGGCCAACGAGCAACTTGAGGCCCGCGTGGCGGACCGGACCGAACGACTGGTCGAGGCGAAACAGGCGGCTGAAGACGCCACGGCCTCCAAGACCCGCTTCCTCGCCGCCGCCAGTCACGACCTGCTGCAGCCGCTTCACGCCGCCCGGCTATTCATCGCGGCGCTGAAGGAGGGCAAGGGCGCGCAGGAGCCCGAGACCTGGCGTCTGGTGGACAACGCGGATCGTTCGATCGAATCCGCCCACGGCCTGCTGAAAGCCCTGCTCAACCTCTCACGGCTCGAGGCCGGCGGCGTACGGCCGACCGTCGGGGCCCTGTCGGTCGAGGCCCTGTTCTCCGACATACGGCGCGAGTTCACGCCCCTCGCGGTCGAGAAGGGGCTGCGACTGAGCGTCATATCATCAGGTCGATGGGTGCTGTCCGACGCCGATTTGCTGCGCTCCCTGCTTCAGAACCTGGTCGGAAACGCCATCCGATACACCGACAAGGGCCGCATCCTCGTCGGGGCGCGCAAGATCGGCGAGACGTTGAGGATCGACATCCTGGATACCGGTCGCGGCATCGCCGAAGATCAGCGGGAGGCGATCTTCACCGAGTTCACCCGGCTGCCGGGACAGGGCGGCGACGAGCCTGGCGTCGGACTGGGTCTGGCCATCGTGCACCGGGTCGCCAGCTTGCTCGATCACCCGCTGGCGCTGCGATCCAGCCCGGGTCGCGGGTCCGCGTTTTCGGTCACCGCACCGCTCGCGGAGGCCATCGCCTCGGCGCCGACGCCGCAGCTTTCTCTGCAGCGTTTGTCGACGGGGCTGCGGGTCCTTTGCGTGGACAACGAGCCGGTCATCCTCGAGGCGCTCAGCGCCCTGCTCACGCGCTGGGGCATGACCGTCGTGACGGCCCCGGACGCGGCCTCCGCCGTCGCGGTCAAGGGCGCATTCGACGCCGCCCTGATCGATCTCCATCTGGGCGAAGGCCCCGATGGCCTCGTCGTGATCGAAACGCTGAAGGCGCGCGGCGTCGGCCATCTCGCCCTGATCAGCGCCGATGCCGACCCGACCCTCCCCGCGCGGGCGGCGGCGGCTGGAGCCGTCCTGATGTCCAAGCCGGTCAAGCCGGCGAATCTGAAGGCATTCCTGTCCAGCAAGAGAGGGACCTGAGCGGCGTTCGCCTTCTACCTCAGCCCCCCGTGGTCAGAGCCTGGGCTGCGATCACGGCCTGCGTCCGGTTATGAACGCCCAGCTTGCGGAACACGCCGGTCAAATGCGCCTTGATCGTCGCCTCGGTGACGCCGAGGTCGAAGGCAATCTGCTTGTTCAAACGTCCATGCTGCAATCCGATCAGGATCTTCAGCTGGGATGGCGTGAGGCTGGCGATCCGCGCCTCCATGGACTCGACCACCGGGGCATCCGGCAGGACCGGAGCCCATACCTCGCCGGCCAGGATGGACGCCAGCGCCTCGACCATCATCGCCAGGGTGGCGGACTTGGGGATGAAGCCCGCCGCGCCGAATGCAAGCGCCCGACGGACGGTGGCCTCATCTTCGCTGGCGGAGACGATCGCGACCGGTGCAGCCGGAAAGTCGGCGCGAATGCCGGCAAGGCCGGCGAAGCCCTCGCTGTCCGACAGCTTCAGGTCCAGCAGCAGCAGATCGACCGGGCCGGCCGACAGGGCGGCGCGCGCCCCGGCGAGGCTGGACGTTTCCTCGATCAAGCCCATGGGCGCCGCGCGCATCAGCGCCGTCGCGAGGGCAGCCCGGAACAGGGGGTGATCATCGGCAATGACGATGCGGTCCATGATGACGTCTGCTCCCGGGCCGCGCTCTGGCGGCGCGTGCCCTGCGCCACTCTGACACCCCCCGACCTTGGTCGTAACTAGACCAATGGCTAATGGCTCCAAAGCGGTTCCTTCCGGAAAGGTCTCGACAGGCGCGCATCAGACGCGCCCCGGGAGGAAACCATGCTCAGACACATCCTGATGGCCGGCGTCGCAACGCTCGCCCTGATCGGCGCTCCGGTCCGGGCGCAGGACGGCGCCGCCGCGCTGGAGGCCCGGATCGCCCTGCTGGAGGCCCAGCTGGACGCGCTGAAAAGCGAGGTCCAGGCGTCGCACGCCCAGCAGACAGCCCAGGCGCGGGACATCATCCGCATCGACCAGACCGTCGTCGCCGGGCCGCCGGCACCCCCGCCCGTCGTCGCCCCGGCGGACGGCTTCCGCATCGGCAACAACGTCCTGAAAATCGGCGGCTATGTGAAGGCCGACTTCATGGCCAGTCAATACAGCGGCGGCGACCCTGCGAACGGCGACCTGTTGCGCGACTTCTACCTGCCGGGGGCGATCCCCGTCGGTGGCGCGGACGAGCGTACAGCGACCGACTTCAACGCGCGTCAGACCCGGTTCTGGCTGACGACCGACGGCATGATCGGCGGCCACAAGGTCGGCACCCGGATCGAAATGGACTTCCAGGTCCTGCCGGGGACCGGCGACCAGCGGACGACCAGCCCGTCCACTCCCGCGCTGCGCCGCGCCTTCGTGACCATCGACAACTGGCTGTTCGGCCAGGAGTGGACGAACTTCCAGAACCTTGCCGTCCTGCCCGACACGGCCGACTATGTCGGGGCTTCCGAGGGAACCGTCTTCAACCGTCAGGTCCAGGTCCGCTACACGCGCGGACCGTTCTCGATCGCGCTGGAGAATCCCGAAACGACCGTCACGCCCCATCTCGGCGCGACCCGGATCGTGGCCGACGACAACAGCCTGCCTGACCTGACCGCCCGCTATGCGATCTCCCGGCCATGGGGCGAGGCCTCGGTCGCGGGCCTCGTGCGCCAGTTGCGGTATCAGACGACAGGCGTCGGCGCGATCGACTCCTCGACCGCGGGCTGGGGCCTGTCCGCCGCAGCCAGGATCAAGGTCGGCGCCGCCGATGATCTTCGTCTGATGCTGTCCGGCGGCGAGGGCGTCGGCCGCTACGTCGGCCTGAACTTCGCCAACGACGCCGTCCTCGACGCGTCCGGAGACCTGCAGGCGATCCGCCTTGTCGCCGGCTTCGCCAGCTATCGCCATATCTGGTCGCCCCAGTGGCGCTCGAACCTGACCTGGTCGGCCCAGACCGTAGACAACGACCGGTCGATCATCGGACTCGCGGCCAACAGGTCCGCCCAGAGCGTGCGGGCCAACCTGATATGGACGCCCATCCCGGCCATGGATATCGGCGGCGAGCTCATGCATGGCGAGCGGGAGCTGGAATCGGGGCTGTCGGGTGATGTGACCCGCCTTCAGGTGTTTGCAAAATATGGCTTCTAGCGCTGTGAAGGTCCCCTCCATGACCGACCCCGACCTGTATCCCGTCCCTGCCGACTGGGCGGAACGCGCCCATATGGACGCCGCCGCCTACGAGGCCGCGCGGCTCGCGGCGCGCGAGACGCCGGACGCCTGGTGG
>NZ_JAFCWC010000027.1:0-9146 GCF_049897365.1 Brevundimonas sp. DC300-4 | reverse complement strand
GGTCCGGCAAGATCATGCGGCGGATCCTCAGAAAGATCGCCGAGAACGATCTGGGGTCGCTGGGGGATACGTCGACCCTGGCGGACCCGTCGGTGGTCGATGATCTGGTGAAGAACCGGAACTAGCGCCTCCTCTCCCGGCGGGAGAGGGCTTGAGCGTCCGGGAGCGAAGCGATCGGCCACGCGAAAGGGTGAGGGGTTGGCGCCAACCGGTGAGGGCACGCCCCTCACCCTTTCGGCCAAGACGCATCGCTACGCTCTGCGAGCCTCAAGCCCTCTCCCACCGGGAGAGGGAGATTTACAGGCTCGGCACGAAATCCGGGTCGATCAGGCAGGGTTGGCCGTAGGTCTCCGCCCGTGACTGACACGCTTCCAGGACATCCTGCGCGTCCGGCTTCTCGCCCGTGTCCAGCCAGCGGGTCATGGCGATCAGCAGGCCGGCGTACTGGGGGAGGCTGAGCTGGCTGTGCAGGGCCTCGGTGGTGAAGACCTGGCTCAGCAGGTTCGACCGGCCGGCCCCGGCGACCGTCTGCGCATAGATCGCCTCGTGTTCCACGAAGACCGTCGGGTCGTAACGGGCGTGCATCGTCAGGGTCGGCAGCATGATGGCGCCGGTCAGGTCGGCGTCATAGGCCAGGGCCGCGACGGCCGCCGGATCGGCCTCGAACCGCTCGACGCCCTGGTTCAGGGCCACGTCGTCGTCCGAGCCCTGATAGGTCGCTCCTGCGTTGGAGAACGGATTGCCGCCATCCAGCCGGTCCCAGACCATGTCCTGGAACAGGTTGGTGCCCCAGGCGAGGTGGGAGACCAGACTGTCCGCCGTTACGCCCACCACCGAAAGGATGTTCCTCAGCGCATCGGCCTGGGCGCGGGTGCGGGCCTCGGGGGCGAGGCTGAGGCCGGTACAGTCCTCGACCCGCGCGGCGATCTCGGCGCGGGGCATGGCGGCGCCCTCGGGCAGACCTTGCCAGAGCGGGTACCGGGTCTCGGTCGGGCGCGGGTGGTTGCGGCAGTAGAACTGGTAGACGGCGCGCAGGTCGGCCCGGAATGTGTAGCCGCGCGTACCGCCGGCCAGCAGGCCGCTGGTCAGGATGACGCCGTCATAGTTGCGCTCGCCGTCGGCCGAGACAGCATAGAGCTCCGCCGCCTTGGCCGCGACATTGCCGCCCCAGGACTGGCCGTGAAGCAGGGTGCGCTTCGGCTTGCCGAAGGCGTCCCAGACGATCCGGCGCAGATCGTCGGTATCGCGCGCGGCCATGCGCACGCCATAGCCGCCCCGACGATAGGTCGAGCCGGCCCAGGCGTAGCCCTCGCTGACCATGACGGAGAAGCGTTCGAGGTCCTCGACCGGGTCGTTGCGCAGGGGCTCGGCCGTGCGCGGGCCGCCGTGAGCGTGGACGATCAGGGTTCCGTTCCAGTCGCGTGGCCGGGCGATCCAGAACCAGGCTCCGTCCGCCGACCGACCCGAGGAACAGATCGTCCCCTCAGGCAGGCTGGCCGGGCACTCGGCCGGCTCCGGTGCGATGGCCTGGGCCGAGGCGGGCAGAACGCCCGCCCCGATCCAGATCAGCCCCGCAACGGCTCCTGTCAGAAGGAGGGGGGTCGAAAATACAGAACGCATCGTCCCCATCCGTCGCAACCGCCTAGAACTCCTTGGCCATCGACACGTACCAGTAGCGACCGTAGGGGCGATACAGCGAGCCGAGGTAGCCGGAGGACGACAGCGGCGGACGCTCGTTGGTGATGTTGCGTGCGCCGAAGCGGATGCGGCTGTTGGAGGCGAAGCCGTTGTTTTCCTCCCACTCGTACTGGCCGTAGAGGTTGCCGGTCACCTGGCTTGCGACCTCCCAGGCGTTGCCGGTGGCGTCCAGCAGGTTCGTGTCGTTCACCGCCGAGATATACTGGGTAAAGGCCCCGACCTGCCACGGACCCTGGCTCCAGGTCACCGAACCCGACAGCTTCCATTCCGGGCGGCCGTTCTGGGCCAGGAGGTTGCTGGAGTCGGGCAGCGGCGTGGCGGCGTTGATGGTCCCGGCGGCGCGTGCGGCATACAGGGCGTCCACCGCCGGACCTGCTTCACGACCGAACTTGATCAGCTTGGCGGCGTCGATATTGACCCGGAAGCTGCCGAGCGGGGTGTTTCGCAGACGCCAGTTGAACCCGATGTCCATGCCCTCGACATCCTGCGGCAGCAGGTTGACGAACCGGTCGCTGATCGAGGTGATCACACCCGCCGGCGTCAGGCCCGTACCGGCAAACAGGGCGATGTCGTCGGCGTTGACCGGCGCGCGCGTGACGAGAGGGTTCGAACGACCCTGGACGCGCTCGGCGTAGTCGAGGACCACCGCGTTCGCACCGCCGAACAGGCCGACGATCTTCTCCTGCTGGATGCGCCAGCGGTCGACCGTGAAGGTGAAGTCCCCCCACTCCGCCGGAATGAACTGGGGCTGGAAGACGACGCCGTAGGACTGGTTCTTGCTCTCTTCCGGCTCGAGGTCCGGGTTGCCGGAGACCAGCAGCGACGCGCCGATAGAGCGCGAGCAGGCGCCGAAGGTGGCGATCCGGCGGGCCCGCAGATCCGCCTCGCAGCGGATGTAGTCGGGGTTGGTCGACAGGCGGCCGTAGGTGGCGGTGTTGACCTGTTCCAGGTTCGGGGCGCGGAAACCTTCCGAGTAGGAACCCCGAATCCGCAGGCCGTCGACGATGTCCCAGGCGGCCGCGACCTTGGGCTTGGCGACGTCGCCGAAGTCCGAATAGTGCTCGGCCCGGCCGGCGATCTGGAACTCCAGATTATGCACCAGCGGGATGTTCATTTCCGGCGAGACGACCGGCACGGCGAACTCGATGTAGGCCGAGGTCACGGAACGCTCGCCGTGGGTGTCCGGGTTCTGGCTGACGGCGATGACGTTCGACAGCTGGACCGCGCCGGTGACCGTGTCCCGGAACGGGTTGGAGCCGTCGAGGTTGGAGTCGCGGTCGTCGTTCTGGGTCTCCCTGCGGGCCTCGAAGCCGAAGGCCAGGCCGACGTCGCCGGCCGGCAGGCTGAACAGGTCGGGACGCGAGACCTTGAAGTCATAGAGGGCCAGGGTCGTCTTGCTCTCACGCTTCAGGGTGAAGGTGATGGCGTCGAGCGCCGTCTGCGAGCTGGGTGTGCAATCGCCGAAACTGGTCTGGGCGATGCAGCCGCCGCTGAACGGGTTGTAGGCGTCGGGCGTGGACAGGGCGAGCGAGGCCTGCAGCGCCTGGGTATTCACGGCGAGGGACTCGTCGACCGCCTCGGCTTCCGAATAGAGGAGCGCCGTCTCCCAGTCCCATCCGCGCCATTCGCCGCGCAGGCCGCCGAGGGCGCGGGCCTGGTAGTTGGTGACGTTGACCTTCTGATAGCCGGCATCGACGAAGCGGTACTGGTTCAGGGTGATGGCCAGGCCGGTGACCGGGACGTTGGTCAGGCCCGAGATTCGGTTGGGGTTCACCTGGCCGTTGGCAAAGGTGACCGGACCGAACGGGTTCCAGTAGTTGGTCGTCGGGATGGTCAGGGTGTTCAGGTTGATCACCGGCGGCTGAACCCGCTGGGTGTCGGCCGTGTAGTAGCCGAGTTCGCCGAAGGCGGTGACGCTGTCGTTGATGTCGTAGTGGCCCTGAAGGAAGACGTTCAGGCGCTGGGTGTCGGGCAGGATGGTGGTGCCGGGCGCGGTGTCGAAGCGCAGGTCGCGCTGGACGCCGTTGAAGTTCAGGGCGCCGGAGCCCAGGCAGATGTTGGCGTCATTGGCATTGGGAACCAGACAGCCCGTCAGAGTCGTCGGCTGGATGTGGAAGGCGCCGGCGGCTGTGGTCAGGGACGTGGTTCCGCGACGGATCGCCGTGGTCGCCCCGACGACCGCGAAGTTGCCCCAGGCGCCGCGCGTGTTGCGGGCGTCCGGCGTCAGGCTGGAGGCGAAGGCCTCATCCCCCGCGAACAGAAAGCGCAGGTTGTCGGTCGCCGTGTACTCCTGGTCCTCCGCGCGGAGGGCCGCACGGTCCGTGTAGTCGATGTAGACCGAGATATTGCCGCGCTCGAAGTCCTTGCCAGCAAAGACGCCGAGATTGAACTCCTTCAGGTGGGTGCCCTCGGCGCCGCCGTACTGGGCGCTCATCTTCAGCCCGTCGAAGTCGTCCTGGAGCACGGTGTTGACCACCCCGGCCACGGCGTCGGCGCCGTAGATGGCGGCCGCGCCGTCCAGCAGGACCTCCAGACGCTCAAGGCCGGTCACCGGAATGGCGTTGGAGTTGTAGGAGAGCACCGGCACCGTTCCGGTGTCCGAGGTTCCCTGGCTGGTCGGGTGCTGCACGATGCGACGGCCGTTCAGCAGGACGAGGGTGTTGCCGACGCCCAGCGAGCGCAGGTTGACCGAGTTGACGTCGCCACGCGCCGCGTTCGAGGTCTGGGGGTTGTTGGCCGCCGAGAACAGCACGTCGCCCATCTGGGGGATGGACCGCAGCAGGTCGTCGCCGTTGACGGCGCCGGTGGCCAGGATCTGCTCTTCGCTCAGCACCGTGACCGGCAGGGCGGCGGTGACGTCCGCGCCCCGGATCTGGGAGCCGACGACGACGATGTCGTCGACCGACGACGCGTCTTCGCCGTTCTGCTCCGCCTGGTCGGCGATCGACTGGGCGGCCTGCGACAGCTGGGTCGACGAGGGCACGGGGACGGGGGTCTGCGGGGTTTGGGTCTGCGTCTGGGCCCAGGCGGCGGGCGCCAGGCTCAGAAGGGCGGCTGCGGCGGTGGTCGCCAGCATCGCGGTCCTATTGGTGTTCATGTTCATCCTCCCAAAGTCTTTTTTGTTTTCAGGCACGTGAAAAGTCAGTCGCGGGCGATGACGAGGTCGTCGCCTGGTCCGGCGGCCGGATCGGGTTGGGCGGCCAGCGGCCGCGGAGAGCCGTCGAGGGCCTCGCGCAGGGCGTCGCGGTCCAGTTCGCCCTCCCAGCGCGCCACCACGAGGGTCGCCACGGCATTGCCGATGAAGTTGGTCAGGGCCCGGCACTCGCTCATGAAGCGGTCTATGCCGAGGATCAGCGCCATGCCGGCGATCGGCACGGTCGGGACGACGGCCAGGGTCGCGGCCAGGGTGATGAAGCCGGCCCCCGTGATTCCGGCCGCCCCCTTGGACGACAGCATGGCCACCAGCAGCAGCAGGACCTGCTGCTCCAGGGTCAGGTCGATATTCAGCGCCTGGGCGATGAACAGGGCGGCCATGGTCATGTAGATGTTGGTGCCGTCCAGATTGAACGAATAGCCGGTGGGCACGACCAGGCCGACGACCGACTTGGACGCCCCGGCGCGCTCCATCTTCTGCAGCAGGCTGGGCAGGGCCGCCTCGGAGGAGGAGGTGCCGAGCACGAGCAGCAGTTCTTCCTTCAGATAGCGGATCAGCTTGAAGATCGAGAAGCCGTTGGCTATGCCGACCGCGCCCAGCACCCCGATCACGAAAATGGCGGCGGTCAGGTAGAAGGTGGCGACCAGGGCGATCAGGTTGGCAATCGTCCCGATGCCATAGGCGCCTATGGTGAAGGCGAAGGCTCCGAACGCCCCGATCGGCGCCGCCTTCATCACGATGGCCACCAGTTTGAAGAAGGCCGCGCTGACCGACTCCAGGAAGGTCAGGACCGGCTTGCCGAGGTCGCCGACCGACGCCAGGGCGATGCCGAACAGGACCGAGACGAACAGGACCTGAAGGATATTGCCGGTGGAGAAGGCGCTGGCGAAGGTGTCGGGGATGACGCCCAGCAGGAAGCCGATGATGGTCGTCTCGTGCGCGGCGGTCGAATACTGGGCCACCGCCCCGGCATCGAGCGTGGCGGGATCGATGTTCAGACCGCGGCCGGGCTGGACGACATTGCCGACGATCAGGCCGACGATCAGGGCCAGGGTCGAGAAGACGAGGAAATAGGCGAAGGCCTTGGCCGCGACCCGGCCGACCCGGCCGAGGTCCCGCATGCCGGCGATGCCGGTGACGATGGTCAGGAAGATCACCGGGGCGATGACCATCTTCACCAGCTTGATGAAGGCGTCGCCCAACGGCTTCAGGCTCTCGCCGAACGCCGGGAAGAAATGTCCGATCAGCCCGCCAAACAGGATCGCGCCCAGGACCTGGACGTACAGGTGGCGATACCATGCGCGAGGTGCGCCGGACACGTGACCTGGATCGCTCGTGAGCTGCATCCGTCCTCCCCTGCGACCGTGATCGCGCTGTTTCCGCACGGTCTGACGCCGTGTCCCAAGACCCCATTTTGGCCGCGATCCAGATCATGACCAAACCCGCATTCTGCGGATTCAAGTTGCTGTTTTTTCTGTATTTTCTAAGCCACTCTCTGGATTTTGTCCGAAAAACCGGCCATCGACATGGCCTTTCTGTGCGGAATTCCGCATGATTGCTAAATGACAGCGTCCCCGCTCGATCGACTCGGCAGCCTCGTTTCCGCCCGGTCCTCCCGGCCGTGGCTGGTCCTGCTGCTGTGCTGGCTGGTCGCTTGCGGACTGGCCATGACGGCCGCCGGAGAACTGGCCCGCCGCGACGCCCAGGCGGACCTTGCCCGTCAGGCCGATGCCGCCGCCGTCCTCCATGCCGCCGTCCTGCGCAGCGAACTGGAGAAGCACCGCTCCCTCCCCGTCGTCCTGTCGCAGGACCCCGAGGTGGTCGGCCTCGTCGCCGGCCCGGGGCGCCAGGCCGCCGACGTCGTCAGCGCCAAGCTGGAAGTGCTCGCCGCCCAGACCCGCGCCGCTGCCATCTATGTGCTCGACCGGAACGGCGTCGCCCGCGCCGCCAGCAACTGGCGCGAGCCCACCAGTTTCGTCGGCTCCGACTACGCCTTCCGGCCGTATTTTACAGGCGCCATGCAGAACGGGGCGGCGGAGTTCTTCGCCCTCGGCACGGTCAGCGGACGCCCCGGCCTCTATCTCGCCCGCCGGATCGGAACCGCGGCTGCGCCGATCGGCATCGTGGTGGTCAAGGTCGAGTTCGACGCTCTGGAGGCCGACTGGCGCGGCTCCGGCGAGCCTGCCTATGTTACGGATTCCCGCGGCGTCGTCCTGGTCACTAGCGTACCTGAATGGCGGTTCCGCCGCAGTCGCGACCTGACCGCCGCCGAGCGCGAGGAGATCCTGGCCGATCAGACCCTGAGCGGCCAGGCGCTGGCGCCTCTGCCATTCGACAGCGCGGCGACGGGCACGCATCGGATCGTACGCGCCGCCGCAGGCGGGCCGTCAACCGAGTGGATTCTCGCCCACACCGGGACGGATACACCCGGCTGGACCCTGCATCTGCTGGATCCGATCGGCGGCGCCATTGTCGCCAACGTCATGAGCGCCCGGGCCGTCGCAGGGCTCCTGATCACCCTGCTCGCCGGCGGCGCAGGCGTTCTGCTGCGCCGCCGCCAACAGGCCATGGCTCGCGCAGAGACCGAGGAACGCGCCCGCGCCGAGCTCGAGCGCCGGATCGATGAGCGCACTCTTGAGCTCCGCGCCGCCAACGGCCAGCTGAACCGCGAGATCGACGAGCGCCGCCGCGCCGAGGCCAGCCGCGAAGTGCTGCGCGAGGAACTGGTCCAGGCCAACAAACTGGCCACTCTCGGCCAGATCGCCGCCGGCGTGGCGCACGAGATCAACCAGCCCGTTGCCGCCATCCGCACCCATGCCGATACGGCCAGCGCCTATCTTGATCGCGACGACCCCGAGTCCGCGCGTCGCAGCCTGGGACGCGTGGCCGAATTGACCGGCCGCATCGGCGCAATCACCGACGAACTGCGCGCCTTCTCGCGCAAGAGCACGCAAGGGATCTCCTCCGTCTCGCCCACCGCGGCCATAGACGGCGCATTCCTGCTGATCGGCGGGCGGCTGCGCGAAGGCGGCGTCGAGCTGGTCCGCACCGGCGCGGGCGATCTGCAGGTGCAGGCCGAGCCGATCCGGCTGGAGCAGGTCATCGTCAACCTGGCCCAGAACGCCTTCGAGGCCATGGCCGACGCCGGAACGCTCGAACCCAGACTGACCATCGACGTCGCCCGCAAGGGGCGTCGCGTCGAGATCGTCATCAGCGACAACGGGCCCGGCGTCGATCCAGCCATCGCAGCGGCGCTGTTCACCCCCTTCGTGACGACCAAGGCGGCAGGACTGGGCCTCGGCCTCGTCATCTGCCGCGACATCGTGGCCGGCTTCGGCGGCGAACTCAGCCTGAGGCCGGGCATGTCCGGCGCCCGGTTCGTGATAGCCCTGAAGGCCGCCGCGTGAACTTCTCCCGCCCTCGCTGCGTCACCCTGATCGACGACGACAATGACTTTCGCAGCGCCCTGCTGGAACGGCTTCAGCTTGAGGATCTGGAGGTGCAGGCCTTCGCCTCGGCCGAGGCCGCGTTGAAGGTGCTTGGCGCCGACTATCCCGGCGTCGTGGTCTGCGACCTGCGCATGCCCGGCATGGATGGTCGCGGCCTGCTGGCGCGGATTCAGGCGCTCGACGAGGGATTGCCGGTCGTGATGATCACAGGCCACGGCGACATCGCCGACGCGGTCGATGCGCTGCGCAACGGCGCCTACGACTTCGTGGCCAAGCCGTTCGACTTCGGCCGGCTGTCCGACAGCCTCAACCGGGCGCTGGAGAAGCGCGGACTGGTGCTCGACAACCGCGCCCTGGCGGCGGAGGTCGGTCGCGCCACCCCGGACCTGCCCTTGCTGGGGTCAAGCCCGGCGATCGCCCGGCTGCGTACAGTCATCGAACAGGTGGCGGACGCCGGAATGGATGTCCTGATCGAGGGCGAGACCGGCGTGGGCAAGGAGGTCGTCGCCCGCGCCCTGCACAACAGCGGCCGCCGCCGCGTCCATCCCTTCGTGCCGATCAACTGCGGTGCCCTGCCCCCTAGCCTGATCGAGAGCGAGATGTTCGGCCATGAGCCGGGCGCCTTTCCGGGCGCCGTCAAACGCCGCGTCGGCCTGATCGAACAAAGCCACCGCGGCACGCTGTTTCTCGACGAGATCGAGAGCATGCCGATGTCGGCGCAGGTGACCCTTCTTCGTGTCGTGGAACAACGTGAGATCCAGCCTCTGGGCGCGTCAGGGGCGCGCCAGCTGGACCTGCGGATTCTTGCCTCGTGCAAGTCGGACCTGAAGCGCGCGGTCGAGCGC
>NZ_JAFCWC010000026.1:0-9940 GCF_049897365.1 Brevundimonas sp. DC300-4 | reverse complement strand
GCAGACCCACACTTCGCCGCTTCCGCGCCGACGCTGATGCCGCATGGGCGGCCGCCGTTGACTGATCGGGCCACGGGGTAGGGGGCTTTCGACTTGGCAAAGTTAACCTGTCAGGCCCCTTTCGGATACGCTGTGGTTGAGGAGTGGCTAGAAGGATCGCCGACCGATCGGGTCAAGGTCGCAGGCTCGACCAAGAAGGGCGGTCAACGGCCTTCGTTCAAGGAAGATAAACTGACAGCCCTTTTCGATTTGCCCGTGTTCACTGGCTGCAAGTCTAGCGCTCAATACGGAATGGACGGCGAGGTGATCCTTGACGATCATCGGTTCTGGGCACCGCTGCTCATGCTTTTCACCGGAATCAGGCCCAGCGAGATTGGTCAGCTCGCCGTAACCGACGTAAAGCTCAGCCGTATCCCATTCATCAGTATTTTGACCGAGTTCGACCCCAACGACCCTGACGATAAGCCGTTCTACATGACCTATAAGACCCCGAACGCCCGGCGTGAAGTTCCCATTCACCCGATGCTTCTCGAACTCGGCTTCGGTGCGTATGCCTTGCGAATGGCAGCGTCGGGCAGCGCCCGATTGTTCCCGGACTGGAAAGCCTCGAAGGATGCTCGCAAGCTCTACTCCGGGGCGAGGTGGATCAGACGGTTCAATGAGGTGTTCATCCCGGCATGCACGAAGCGAAAGCCCAAGCCGACCTTCTATTCGTTCCGACACACGTTCAAAGTTGCCATGGCAACGAGAGGCATTGACCGGGCCATTCAGAACCAAGTGTTAGGAAACGCCAACGTGGGAATGGACGCATACTACTTCGATGCGGTGTCTCTGGACGAACTCCACGAGCAGATCTCGCGGGTCAGTTACATATACCTGGACCTCAGCCATTTCGTCGAACGGGCGAAGTCCTACTAGCCATAGCGACCATGGCATCAGGGTCAAGGCAGTGAGGCAGTCCTAGGATGCGTCCCTTATATCTAGGCCGCAACCTGCGAGGGAAACACTCATTTTTCCGACGTCTACACTCGCCTAAAATCGTGTTTCTGCCGTTTCGATGTCGGGTTATTGACGGATGAAGCGTTCTTCAGGCCCTGAGCGCGGCGGTGTAAGTTTGACAGCCCGAGCCCAGACTTTGCCGACAAGAACGGGCGTGCTCGAATATAGGCGGCCAGCGAAACATCTCGTGCCTTATGCCTGAGGCCCGCCAATGTCCGCTGTCCGGCGTGAAATCAATGACGGTTGTCGACCCATTTTGGACATTTGGAACCTCCGCTTTGCGGAAGGCCCATTCTCAAAACACTCCTGCCGCCTGATAGTGGACGGTCCAAGGGTCTCAGATGAGTCAGACTCGATAACGCGCACACTCAAGGGGGCGGTAACGGCACGGATCGTGAAGCTCAACCCGCAGCGCGGTCCGGCGCGGGGACGGCAGTTTTCGTCGGGTGCAGCGCTTTAGGGATTAGTATAGGCATGGTCCTGTGACGAGTAATCCTGATCCATTATCGGCTGAGAAGACCTCCTTTCTCGCAGGCGGGGGCGAAATGGGCGCGTTGATGCGCGCCCATGACTGGTCCACATCACCGATAGGACACCCTGACGCATGGCCCCAGGCGCTGCGATCGGCGGTCAGCCTGATCCTTCCAAACAAACAGATCATGTTCGTCGCCTGGGGTCCCGAGCTCGTTTTCCTCTACAACGACGCCTACATGCCGGTGTTCGGCAGAAAGCATCCCGGGGCGCTCGGGCGACCGTTCCGGGAAATATGGTCGGAAGTTTGGGACGAAGTCGCGCCATTGGTCGACACCGCCCTAGGGGGCGAGGCGACCTGGTCAGAAGACCTCCACCTCGTGCTGGAGCGCAACGGCTATTCCGAGGACTGTTGGTTCACCTTTTCCTACTCGCCAGCGCGCGACGAGAGCGGCAAGATCGCCGGCGTGTTCTGCGCCGCCACGGAGACCACGGCGCGGGTTCTGGCCGACGCGCAACGGATCGATCACGCGGTGGAGCTGGAGCGTCGCTTCGCAGAACGCACCGCCGAATACGCTCGGGTTTGGAACAATTCGCACGACATCCTGGTGATCGCCGACAGTGACGGGCAGTTTCAGGCCGTCAGTCCGGCTTGGACGAAGATCTTGGGGCACGACCCGTCGGAGGTGGTGGGGCACAGCTTTCGCGACTTCGTATCGGAGGACCACACCCAGGAGACCGCCCATGCGCTGGAGGCGGCGGCGGCGGGCGTCGACGTCGACGGCTTCGAGAACCTGTATCGCCACAAGGACGGCTCGCTGCGCTGCCTGACGTGGCGGACTTCGGAGGAAGGCGGGCTGATCTACGGCTATGCCCGCGATGTTACCGAACAGAGAGCCCAGGCCGAGGACCTGCTGCGCGTCGCGGAATCTTTGCGTCAGGCGCAGAAAATGGAGGCGGTAGGTCAGCTGACAGGTGGCATCGCGCACGACTTCAACAATATGCTGACCGGGGTGATCGGCGGACTGGACATTGTGCGGCGACGGTTGGCTGACGGTCGGCTCGCCGATGTGGAGCGGTTCATCGACATGGCCTATCAGTCCGCCGAGAGAGCCGCTACACTCACCAAGCGGCTGCTGGCGTTTTCCCGACGACAGTCGCTCGAGCCCAAGATCCTGGACATAAACGCCCTGGCGGACGGGCTGGCTGAGTTGCTTGAGCGGACGCTGGGCGAATCGACGTCCCTCGTTCTGGTCCTCCAGCCCGACATCTGGCCGATCGAGGTGGACGCGAGCCAGCTCGAGAACAGTCTTCTGAATCTGGCCATCAATGCTCGCGACGCCATGCCGAATGGCGGGGCGCTGACCATCGAGACGATGAATATTACCCTCGCGGTTGCTGACCGCGACCTCAGTCCGGACCTACCGCCGGGCGACTACGTCTGCATCAGCGTGGGCGACGAGGGCATCGGCATGTCCCAAGCGGTCATGGATCGGGCCTTCGATCCCTTCTTCACCACCAAGGCGATCGGACAGGGCACAGGTCTAGGTCTCTCGATGATCTACGGCTTCGTGAAACAGTCATACGGCGATGTCGTCATTGACAGTGCGCCGGGCAAAGGCACCCGGATCAGACTGTGGCTGCCGCGCGCCGTCGGAGTGGTGACCCAAGGCGAGCTGCTGACCTTGGCCGTCATAAGTCCCCCACGCGCGGGCACCACGGTGATGATTGTGGAGGACGAGCCATCAGTTCGATTGCTGATCGGCGAAGTGCTCAAGGAGCTGGGCTATGAGTTCGTCGAGGCAGCTAGCGGAGACGCGGCCTTGCCGATCCTGCGTTCTGGCCAGAGGATCGACCTGCTGGTATCCGACGTCGGCCTGCCTGGAATGAGCGGTCGCCAACTGGCCGAGATGGCGCGCGCCATTCGCCCCGGCCTGAAGGTGCTCTTCGTTACGGCCTACGCCGAAGGGGCTGAGGTTCGCAGCGGATTCCTTGACGAAGGCATGGACATGGTTGCCAAGCCTTTCTCCGTCGATCTGCTTGCCCAGAAAATCCTCAGCATGGTGGGCGTCTGATCAGGACGGCTCGCCGGTGAGTGAGCGCACGGCGGCGATGCCCCAATGGATATTTCCCGACCGACCTAGAAGGGGCGTCGCGGTCGGCCGGGAAACTGCCTGAGATCGCTCTCAAGCTGAGCATTAGTGCTCCGGCGGGCTACTCGTTCCTAAGAGAGCCGAATCCTTACTGTAACACCAGCCGACGAAGCGGAGTTTCCGACGCCCCGTCCAATCCGACGAACATAAATTGTCTGGCGACGGCGGGGCCGTTTGCATGTCTGCTGTCCACCCCAGGGCGATGTCCAGCGCGTCTGCTTTCTGGGCGCAAGCCGAAAACCGATGTCGGCCCGTTGCGGACATCCTGCAGGTTCGACTTGGTGACACACCTCCCGTGCCCGTCAGCTGTTCTGGCCAAGGTCGCTCCTCGACTCGACTCTCATGGCAGGAGGTGACCACGTCATTCGATCGGGGACGCAAGCCAATGCTATTGGAAAGATTAGCCTACGTCAGTCACTCGACTGAGCCGGCGGAGTCGTTGATGGCGGTCTCCGACATCCTCGAACAATCGGTTCGCAACAACCGAGGCAACAACATCACTGGGGCCTTGGCGTTCACGCCGTCACGGTTCGCCCAAGTCCTGGAGGGCTCCCACGGCTCTCTCGACGTTCTGCTGTTGAAGCTCGCGATGGATCCGCGCCATCATGACATGATCGTCGTGGACCGTCTTCCGATCGAGCGCCGACTGTTCAGTGACTGGGCAATGATCGCGCCCGTTTTCACGCCGCACGGCAGGGCCAGACTGGCCACGCTAGTCGCCGGAGAAACGCCATCGATGTCTGCGTTGACTGAACTCATCTTCGAAATGGTCGGCGAGCAAGACGCATCGACGAACACGCCGTAGGTGTCCGGTCCCCACCCCGAACAGCCCTTCGGCGAGTCCGGTTTGCGGCGGTAGCCCCAATGTCTGTTTTGGGGCCGACAGCCAACCGCTGAGTCCGACCCATTGCGGACTTTCGTGCGCGCGGCGACTATGCCTTGCCGACCGAAGGGCAAACGACCTTGAAATTGCCAGTCATCCCTTTCTGGGCAAAATTTCTGCTCGCCATTGCCGCAATAGTCGCTGGCCTATTTTTGATGGCGTTCGTCGTGATCGTCGGTCCGCTTTTCTACGCTTGCCAGTTCAACGGCGACTGCGTTTAGACGCGAAGTTCAGTTCTGCTTCCGACCGAGGCTGTGTGAAAACGCCTTCTGATCGGGCGAATTAGCTTATCCTTCTGGTGTCAGCAGGGGGTGAGTATGAGCCGCTTTGTTCAGGGTGCAGATCGCCGGCAGCCGACGCTGCTTCCAGACTGTCTCGACGACTATGTGGCCGAGGAGAACCCAGTCCGGGTGGTCGATGTCTTCGTCGACGAACTCGACCTGAGGGGGCTCGGGTTCGAGGGAATGAAGCCGGCGGCGACGGGGCGTCCGGCCTACCATCCGGCCACGCTGCTGAAGCTCTACGTCTACGGTTATCTGAACAGGGTGCAGTCGAGCCGGCGTCTGGAACGCGAGGCCCAACGCAACGTCGAGCTGATGTGGCTGACGGGACGGCTGGCACCGGATCACAAGACCATCGCCGACTTCCGCCGCGAGAACGGCTCGGCGATCCAGGCGGCGTGCGCCCAGTTCGTGGTGTTGTGCCGCGAGTTGAGTCTGTTCGGCACCGCTTTGGTCGCTATCGACGGCTCGAAGTTCAAGGCGGTGAACACCCGCGACAAGAACTTCACCGCCTACAAGGTGAAGCGGCGGATCGAACAGGTCGCCGAGCACATCGCCGGCTATCTGCAGGACCTGGACACGGCGGACCGGCATGAGGGCGAGGCCGCAGAGGCGCGATCCGGGCGTCTGGTCGAGAAGATCGAACGCCTCCGCGCCCAGATGGCGATGCTGAAGGCCATGGAAGCCCAGGTCGAGGCGTCGTCGGACGGCCAGGTCTCCCTGACCGATCCGGACGCCCGGTCCATGGCCACATCGGGTCGGGGCAGCGGCATCGTCGGTTACAACGTCCAGTCCGCCGTCGAGGGCGAGCATCACCTGATCGTCGCCCACGACGTGGTCATGACCGGCCACGATCGCGATCAGCTCGCCTGCATGGCGGCGAAGGCCAGGGACGCCATGGGCGTGGATGCGCTCGATGTGCTGGCGGACCGAGGCTACTTCTCTGGCGAGGAGATACTGGCTTGCGAGGCCATGGGCGTGACGCCTTACCTGCCCAAGCCCCAGACCTCGGGGGCGAAGGCGGCGGGCCGCTTCGGCAAGCAGGACTTCGTCTACCTACCGGATCAGGACGTTTACCGCTGCCCGGCCGGCGCGCTGCTGCCCCACCATATGACGACCATTGAGGGGGGGCTGAATATCCACCGCTACTGGGACCGGGCCAGTTGCACCGGTTGCGACCTCAAGCCCCAATGCACACCCGGTGCCGAGCGGCGGATCAGGCGCTGGGAGCATGAAGCCGTGATCGATGCGCTCCAGACCCGGATGGACCTGACGCCGGGTGCCATGCGGGCCCGCCGAAGCCTAGTCGAACACCCATTCGGAACGATCAAGGCCTGGATGGGCCACGCTCACTTCCTGATGAAGCGCCTGCCCAACGTGAAGACCGAGATCAGCCTGCACATCCTGGCCTATAATATGAAGCGGGTGATGGCAGTGCTCGGAACGAAGCCGCTGATGGAGGCGATCAGAGCCTGAGAAGGAGGCGCTCCGCGCCTCCTCGCCAACTATGGGTCGCCGCCGCCGAACACGTTTTTACACGGCCTGGACCCTTAGCGGCTCTTACGAGGGTCCGCTTCCGGGCGAAGTGCCCACTGAAAAGGCCAAATGTCGTCTTTGCGGCGTCCGCACCCTACGCAGGTCTTAGGCGTTCGCAGCCAAGGAGCGACGTAGCCCTTGCCCGTATCCGTGATGTCCTTTCGGCAGCGAGGGCATCGAAGCGAGTTCCCCATCACAATCCAGAAAAGCGGGCCGAGAAAAAACAGCGGCCAGAAAAACTGTGCGAGGGCGACGCCTACAAGGAGCAGGACGGCCGCACAGGCGAAGAGAGGGTAATACCAGCGCATTCAGGTTTGCCTCTTCGGGTTCTGACGGCTTGCCGCGATCAACGTCCGCTTCCCACCCTCAACAGCCGTTCGGAAGGTCTGCTCTTAGCCGACAAAGCCGGTGAGATAGCCCTTCGTTCTCCATCCGGCAGGGCGTATCATTTGGTTCAACCACCGATGCGACTGGAGCCTCACCATCACGAACCGATACATCGCGTATTACCGCTGCTCCACGAAGCGCCAGGGGCAGTCCGGTCTCGGCCTCGACGCCCAGCGATCGGCTGTCGCGGTATATGTCTGTGACGGCACGCTGTTGATGGAGTTCGAGGAGGTCGAGAGCGGCACGAAGGCTGATCGACCGGCCCTGGACGAGGCGTTGCGGCAATGCCGGATGCGGGGTGCGGTTCTCGTGATCGCCAAGCTGGATCGGCTATCTCGGAACGTGTCCTTCATCGCCAAGCTCATGGACCAAGGCGTCGACTTCATTGCCGTGGATATGCCCTCGGCGAACCGCTTCACCCTGCACATCATGGCGGCGATGGCCGAGCAGGAGCGGGAGATGATCTCGCAGCGGACAAAGGCGGCATTAGTGGCCGCCCGTCAACGGGGTGTGGTCCTTGGCGGACGTAGAGGCGAGCACCGGATCGAAGACCATGCCGCTGCAGGACGGGCCCGATCGGCTCAGGTGCGCACGATCAAGGCGTCCCGGCTTGCGGACGATCACCTGCAGATTGCAGACCAGATCAGGCGCGACGGCATCGGATCGGTCCGGGGCATCGCCAACGAGTTAAATGCCCGTTCCATCATGGCACCACGCGGTGGTCTATGGTCGGGTGCGCAGGTTAGCAGGCTGTTGCGACGGGCATCGACTGGAGCGTCTGCATGAAAGACGTCCCACTATCTCCCGAGCAGGAACGGGAGATCGCGACAGCCCTAATCGGGATGGAAGGCGACCTCAACGACCCCGTGGCCTTAGCCAGATATGAGAAGCAGCTTCGACGGCTGGTCCAGGATGGCGCAAACGCCAGCGCTAAGGGCCGCATACGCTTTCGAGAGCAACTCGCCATCGCGCAGAGCTTCGGTCATCCCGAGCCCGAAGAATACGCCCGCAACCAGGCCGCACACCTCGCCAAGATCGAGGCGCTGGAGCGCCGAAGAGACCGAAGTTTCCGGCAGGCGAAGGCGGACATCTTGAAGTTCGCCAACAAGGCCGCCGCCAAGGTGGAGAAGACGTCCAGAACTGCGCATACAAGCCTGCGTCGCCGGGCTCAAGCAGACAGGTTCTTCCTTGCCACCACTGGCGTCGCGGAAAAGGAAGGGCGTCCGGTCAAGGGCGGTTTAGTAGAGGCCGAAATCCAGAAGAAATATCCAGGCTACCGATTACCCCACTGGGAGAAGACGACCATGCCGTTGAAGGTGATGGCGTTGTCGGTGGAGAGTCACAAGCAAGGGGCTCATACCATCAACCTTCATCTATCGAAGGACATCGACGAGGCGGCACGGAGATCACCACGCGGCATCGTCAGCTACATGCAGGACAGGATCCGGAAGGCGATGAAGGAGACTTTCGCCGATGACGCTCCTGAGTTCTGGTTCGTGCTGGAGAGGGACAATGCGATCCGGTTCCACCTTCATGGTGCGGTGGTCATTCCCCAGCCCGGCTGCGAACCGATGATCGACGAGGCGCTCAGGAAAGCTGGCGGGAGCTGGAGCCAGAAGTCGTTTCAGCAGGTTGGAAGGCCGGTGGTCGAACCGATCTACTGGGCGCACTACGCGACGAAGAGATTGAATCTGACGGTGATCGACATAGACACCCGACTATTCGCTTCAACGCTTGGAATACGGCAGGCGGCGCGAGACGGATGGGACGGCCTCCGACGACAGTTTTAAAAGTTGTTCGCGTGACTTGTGTTGAGCCAAGACACGCGAGTGTTTCAGGGTTGCTTTAAATCGATCTGGAGGTGTGCCGGAGACGCAAGTCGATGCTTCCGGTGACATTGTGCGCAACAACGCTGTAGAGCGCTCCTGGGCGATTTCTCAGAGACCGCAAATCTGCGCCCCGGAAGCGGACATCGTGGACTTCGCCTAGGGGTGGCAAGCGGACTTTCGCGGTCGGTGGGGTGAACGTAGGATGGGGGAATGAAGCATCTTCGGGCAGTTGTTGGCGTTGCGGTCGCCATTTCTATGTCCGGGTGTGGCGGCCCAGTTGCCGTTCAGAGAGGGGCCGATGGCCTGGTGCCCAACATCGAGATTTGTGCATCAGCGACTGATCAGTATGCCAGGCGCGGGCAGCAAAACTTCGAGCCCGACGGACAAACGGGTGTCGAGACAGAAGCGATCTTCTATCGGGCGAAACTGCATGTTTTGAACGGTGTGCCGCTTCGACAAATCGCATTGTTGGCAGATCGAGGGGAAGAACCGCTACCCGTCCCTCCCGGGCAAATCGACCAGCAGAATATTCTGCGACAGTGTGAAAAAGCATTAGACCGCCAGTTGGAGTTGCCCGCAGATGATGAGCAGGCCGCTGAAACATGTTATGTGGCGGCAAAGTTCATGCGGGCTGCGGATTTGGATGATCCGATCATCCGTCGTGTCGGAGCTAACAATGGACGTCTCGCTTCCATCGGCAGGGCTTCCACTCGTCAGTCGAGAGACGAAATCGATACTTTTGTTTACCTTGACGCGCTTGGAAGTGCACTCATTAGGGAGCCTTTGGACCGAACGATCGACACCTGTCGACAACGTTTCTTGGCCGAGTAGAGAGAACTTAAATGTCTGCTTTGGGTCGAGAGCGGATATTGGCAGGGAGCCAACAAGCGGACCTCCGTTACCACCGCCATCAGCGGACGCCGCTGACTTCTGCGGGGGGCGGACACCGGACAATGGCGATCTCGCTGACAGTGCGCATCCAGCTGACGGACGAGGGTGGAGACCCATCCGAAATGGTCAGCACCGGGATCTGTCTCGGCGATGCGCATGGCCTAACGACAGAGACCGCTCTTTTCGCGGAGCGACGATGCCTCGCTCACACGATAAATGCCGCAACCACCTGATATTGCAGCTGATATATTCCTTGTGACGCAATCAAGCGTCGAGGAAACACCATGCAGAACTATGCCGTCTCCACCTGGGCAGGTGATCGTCTTGTCGGCCACGAACCCCTAGTCGCCGAGTCCATCACCGAGGTGCGGGCCTTCGTTCAAGGCATGATTGTACGTCGTCAGATGTTTTGGGACAGTCGGGGTGCGGATTTAGTGGAGAGTTGGCCTTGTCTGGGTTCGATATTTAGGCGGCGATTTTGCGGTGCTGCAAGCGCCGATGTTGGAGGGT
>NZ_JAFCWC010000025.1:0-14264 GCF_049897365.1 Brevundimonas sp. DC300-4 | reverse complement strand
CGAGGCCAGCTGCACCCGGGCCTGGACCTCGCCGGTGTTGGGGTTGAACACATCGGCGAACCGGCCCGAGGCGCCGGTGAAGGACGCGCCGTCGATGAAATGGTTGATGTCGCGCATGGGCATCCTCTGACGCTTGAGCCGCGATCTGTCATGGGACCGCGCCATTCCGTTCCGTCCTAACCAAGGTGGGCATCGTTATCAACACCATCGTTGACGAACATTTGGCATCGTGGCAACTTTGGAGAATGGAGAGCGCCATGGTTGAAACAGTTCAAATCGACATCGTCGTGATCGGGGCCGGACTGGCTGGCCTCCGTGCCCTCCACACCTTCCGGGCACAGGGGTTCGGGGTTCAGGTGCTGGAGGCATCGGACGAGGTCGGCGGCGTCTGGAATTTCAATCGCTATCCGGGTGCACGCTGCGACGTCGAAAGCTTCGACTATTCCTACCGCTTCTCCGAAGACCTGGAGCAGGAATGGCGATGGAGCGAACGTTACGCCAAGCAGCCTGAAATCCTGCGCTATATCAATCATGTCGCCGACCGCTTCGACCTGAAGCGTGACATCAGCCTGAACACACGCGTGCGGCGTGCCGAGCTTGAGGCCACCACGGGCCGCTGGCTGATCGAGGCGGAAGACGGGCGGCGCTGGTCCGCTCAGCGCTTCGTCATGGCCGTCGGCCAGCTGTCCACTCCCAAGGCGACGACCTATCCTGGACAGGAGACGTTCGAGGGCCAGGTCCTGTATAGCGCCCGCTGGCCGCGCGATCCGGTCGACCTGCAGGGCAAGCGGGTCGCCATCATCGGCACTGGCTCATCCGGCGTGCAGATGACGCCGATAATCGCGGCCCAGGCCGAGCACCTGACGGTGTTCCAGCGAACAGCGAACTATTCCATCCCCGCCGCCAATGCGCCTGTCTCGGACGAGGAGGATGCGGCGGTGAAGGCGAACTATCGCATCCGCCGCGAGGCCGCGCGGAACTCCCCAAGCGGCCTGGGTTTCGCCCCCGATCCCCGTTCGGCTGCAGAGGTCGAGCCCGAAGAGCGCGAGCAGATTTTCGAGGCGGCCTGGAACCGGCTGGGGTTCGGCTTTTCCCTCGCGTTCAAGGACATCCTGCTCAATCAGACAGCCAACGACATCACCTCGGCCTTCGTCCAGAAAAAGATCGGCGAACAGATTGAAGACCCCGTCCTGAGGGACAAGCTGGTGCCCAAGGGGTTCCCGTTCGGGACTCGCAGACCCTCTGTCGACGGCGGATATTTCGCCACCTTCAACCGCCAGAATGTCTCCCTGGTCGACATTACGGAGACGCCGATCCAGACCTTCACGTCTACCGGAATTCGAACAAGTGCACAGGACCTGGCCTTCGACGTAGTGATCTATGCGACCGGCTTCGATGTCTTCACCGGCTCCATCCTGAAGATCGACATTGTCGGCCGTGACGGCCGGACGCTGCAGGACGCCTGGGCCGGCGGTCCGGCCAGCTATCTGGGCATCGGCGTCCACGGCTTTCCCAACCTGTTCTTTATCGGCGGACCCGGCAGCCCGTCCCTGCTGAGCAACGTCATCCTGTCCAGTGAGGAACAGATCGATTGGCTGGCGGCCCTGTTCGACACGGCGCGAGCGCATGGCGTATCGGAGATCGAGGCGACGCAGGCGGCCCAGGCGGACTGGGTGGACCACGTCAACGCCCGCGCGCATGAGACCCTCTACATGAAGACGCCATCCTACTACGTCGGGGCCGAGATGCCGGGGAAGCCCCGCGTCTTCATGCCCTACTCCGGGGGTGTCCGGGGCTATCGCCGCATCCTCGAAAAGGCGGCGGCGAAAGGCTACGACGGGTTCGATCTTCGGGGCGGCGAGGCGATGCGTGCCGCCTCCTGACGGGTCGCTGGATCCCGACCTCGCCACGTGGCTCGCGGATCCGCGCATCGCCCTGAGCGTGCCCACGGATCTGACGGCCTTTCGGGCCGGAGCCAACGGCTATCTCGCTCGTGCGCCCAGACCGGACATCCACGCCGTCGAGGACGTGGAGATCACCGGCCCGGGCGGCCCTCTGGCTCTACGTGTCTACCGGCCAGCGGCCGGGCCAGATCGGGCGATCGTGGTCTTCCTGCATGGCGGAGCCTTCGTTTTCGGAAACCTCGAAACCCACGACGCCGTGTGCCGACGCCTTGCCTTGAGCAGCGGCCTCACTCTGGTCGCGGTCGATTACCGGCTGGCCCCCGAGCATCCCTACCCTGCGGGCATGGACGACGCGGTCGCCGCCCTGGACTGGGTCAGATCGCGTTTTGCCGGCCTCCCCGTCGAGTTGGCGGGAGACAGCGCAGGAGCCTGGCTGGCCGTGGCGACCGCACTGATGTCGGCGGCCGTCGGACAGCCGGTCAGGGGTCTCGCCTTGCTCTATCCGGCGGTAGACCCTGGCTGCGCCAGCGCATCTCAGTTGGCTCTTGGGCGAGACCACATGCTGACGCGGACGTTCATGCTGTGGGCATGGCAGGCCTATGCCAGGGACGGCATGGTCGACCTGATGGGTTGTGACCTGTCAGCGCTGCCGTCCACCACGGTCATTACGGCTGGCTTCGATCCCCTGCGGGACGAGGGGCAGGCTCTGGTCGAGCGGGCACGGGCGGCGGGCGTCGAGGTCAGGGCCCACCACTATCCGGACATGATCCACGGGTTTGCCGGCCTGCCCCAGGGGAGCAAACGGAGCGACGACGCCGTCGCGCGGCTGGCGGAAGGCCTTATCGCTGCCCTGGTCTGAGCGGGGTCAGAGGCCCCTGAAGTCAGGCGGACGACGGGCAACAAAGGCAGCGATACCCTCCCGGCCCTCGGGCAGGCCGACAGCCTCGGCAATGCCTTGCGCCTCCAGTTCCAACTGCGTCTCCAGCCCATTGGACAGGGCCTGATGCAACAGAGCCCGCGTGCGGGCGAAGGCGCGGCGCGGACCTTGGGCGAGCGTCCCGGCGAGGGTGAAGGCCTCGTCCTGCAAGACCTCGTCGTCGATCGCCCGGGTGATCAGGCCGATCCGCTCAGCCTCCACGGCATCGATCCGCGCGCCGGTCAGCGCCAGCCGTTGCGCCTGGCGGTATCCGACCAGCCGCGGCAGGAGCCAGGTCGCCCCGCCGTCGGGCGTCAGGCCGATCGCACCATAGGCCATGGCGAACTTCGCGGATCTGGCCGCCAGGGCGACATCGCCCAGGATGGCCAGGCCAAAGCCGGCGCCGGCCGCTGCACCGTTGATCGCCGTCACAAGAGGCTTGTCCATCCGCGCCAGTCGCGCGACCGCCATATGCAGGGACGCGGTCAGTCCTTGCACGAGAGCCGACGCACCCGGACCGGCGGCCGCGAAGGCCTTCACGTCGCCGCCAACGCAGAACGACCGGCCCTTTCCGGTCAGCAGCACAGCTCGCACGCCGTCGTCTGATGCGCAGGCCAGTGCGGCCTTCAGCAGGCTATCGGCCATCTCCTGGTCGATGGCATTGCCGGTGTCAGGGCGCGACAGAGTCAGGACCGCGACGCGATCCCGGACCTCGATCTGGACAGCCTCGCTCATCGTTTCAGGACAATGGAGCCGCCGTTGGCCCCCAGGCCGAGCACGGCGGACATGACGATGCGGGCCCCCTCGACCTGGCGTTCGCCCGCCTGTCCCTTCAGCTGCCAGGCCAGTTCGCAGACCTGCATCAGCGCCTGGGCCGTCGTCGCCTCGCCGAACGACAGGAAACCGCCGCTCGGATTGACCGGCAGGCGACCTCCGATCGTCATTTCCCCCGCCGTCAGCATTCGATCGCCTTCGCCAGGCGCAAAGAAGCCGAATAGTTCGGGCCAGGCGAGGATGTGCCAGGCGGTATTGTCCGCGATCTCGACCAGATCGACGTCCGCAGCCCCGATACCGGCCAGATCCCAGGCCCGATGTACGGCCGTGACCACCTCGCTGGTATGCGGCACGCCGGGGCGCGGCGTCGATCCGACGGTCGGGATGCGAGCGGCCGGGTCGCCGAACCGGCCCGTGGCGATGGCGCTGGCGGCGACCTGGATCATCGGCCCACCCGCCCGGCGGGCCTGGTCCTCGGACCCCAGGATGACGGCCGCAGCCCCGTCGCTGACGGCGCAGATTTCTAGCAGATGCAAGGGATCACTCACCATCGGAGAGGCTAGGACCTCGTCCACCGTGGAGGGGGTGCGAAACCGGGCATTGGGGTTCATCGCGCCATGACGCCGCATCATCACCGAGGCGGCGGCGAAGGTTTCGGCGGTCGTGCCGTGATCGTGCATCCGGCGTTGGGCTTCCATCGCCCAATAGGCGGGATTGGTGGCCCCCATGGTCTTCCAGCGCAGGAAGTCGTGATCGGCCGGGTCGTCGGCCGAGCCCGGCGGTCGCGGGATGAAGCCCTTGGGCATCCGTTCGGCGCCCATGGCCGCGACAGTGTCGTACTGGCCGCTCGCGACGAGCATATGGGCGGTGTGGAATGCGACCGCCCCGGCCGCGCAGGCTCCGCCGACATTGATGCAGGCCAGGCCATGTTCCGAGACCGTCTGGACGAGTTCGTTGGCATGCAGGCCCCAGCCCATGCCCCCCTCGAACCGCGAACTGGCTGCGACCAGACCCTGCAGATCGCGCCATTGCAGGGACGCCTCGCCCAGGGCCGCCTTCATGGCGTGGATGGCCAGCTCGACCTGCGTCGTCCCGGGCCATTTCCCCCAGGGGTGGGCCCCCACGCCCAGAACATAGACCGGCCTCATGTATCGGCTCCGTCGTCGGGAACGAAGCTGTGGGTCATGACGGTCTGGGCCCCTTCCGCGTTCAAGGTCCGGGTCGAAAGCCGAAGCGGCATGCCGATTCGAACTTCTTCCAGTGGCGCTTCGACGATCCCCATGACCCGCAGGCCGTTTTCGACGTCCACAAGGCCAAGCACATACGGCTGCCAAGGCTCGATCGCGAAAAGCGGCGGCGGGCGATATCTCTGCACTGTGAAGCTGTAGAGCTGGCCACGCGCCATGATCCGCGCCGGGGCGACACCCTTACCCTCGCATTCCTGGTTTCGACAGCTGACGACCTGAGGATAGTACAGCGTCCCGCAATCCGCGCAGCGGGTACCGAGCAAGGCGGGCGCAGGCTGGTCCAGCGCCAAGGCTTGCGCGACGACGGCCGTGATGGCGGCTTCTTCCATTGCCCGCCCCTTCAGAGCGAGAGGATGTCGCGGGTTTCGCGGAAGTACAGCAGGCCGCTTTCGACGTCGGTGACCTCGACCCCATGGCGCACATAGCGCCGGCCCCGCTTCTCGAACTTGTCGATGGCCCGCGTGGTGATGCGTACGTTCGCCCCGACCGGAATCGGCGCGACAATCTCGGAGTCATGGTAGGTGTGAATGGAGCCGATCGAGAAGGGCCGTGTGGCGTCGAATTGCACCGACAGGACGAAGTGCGAGACCAGCAGAGGCGGCACGATCGCGCCGCCGAACGGCGACTGGCCCTCGATGTGCCAGCTGTTCATGCGCCAGCCCTCGTACCAGGGATTGAAGTCCTCGACGCCGTCGCAATACAGGATCACCAGCTCTGCAGAGAGGTGAAGGTCGCGCGACAGCTCGTCGCCGATCTCGACCATGTCCCAATAGGGACGGGCCTCGGACGCGAGGCCGTCGATGAACTCGCGGGTCTGGCGCGCCTGAAGCGGGCTCATGGGTTTCAGGGCGTCTGCGGCGGGCATCTGCCCATGCGTTTGGGAGGTCATACGGTCATTTCCTTGGACAGGCGGCGATCAGACGCCGACATCGACTTCGACCCAGCCGGCCGTCTTCTTCTCACCGGCCTCGTTCTCGGCCCAGACATCGACAATGAAGCGGTAGCCGCCGCCCTTGGGCTGCTTCTCGCGCACCACCCCCTGGGTCGAGATGATCTCGTCGGCAAAGGTCGACGCGACGTATTTGAGGACCACGCGCGAGCCCTTGAAGAAGGCGGCGCCGAAGTGGTTGACGCACATCTCGGCGATATAGGCCGACGACATCTCCCCGGTCTGGATCGGCGCCTTCAGCCCGGTCGCAGCCGCATAGACCGGGTCCCAATGGTTCGGATTGAACCGGCCCCATAGACGCGATCCCATCAGCTGGATCGCGGCCTTCTTGCGAAGGCTCTGCAAGCGATATCCGACCGGCGTCGCCGGCGTGATCGCCAGATCGAGCGGTAGTGACGTTCCAGTGCCATCCATGGCCAACCCTACTCCCATGCCTGCGACTCTGATGGTCGCCAAGGGGAGCACGAACCGCAAGCCGCGACCCGACCAGCCCCCATCGTGATTGCACTATCAACGCTGTCGTTGATTTTTGTCAACACTGGTATTGACAGATCGAACGGCAACAGTCTTTCTGAGGCTGTCGCAAGGACTCGCACCAGACGAGCGAAAGGCGGCAGGGATTGGAAAGTCAGGGGAGAGCCATGGCTGTATCTACGAAATCGCTGTTGATGGCGGGTAGCGCCGCAGCCTTGCTGATGGTCGCTTCAGGACCTGCGTTCGCACAATCGGCCGGAACACAGAGCGCCACGGCGCAGGAAGACACTTCGTCGGTCGACGACATCGTCGTCACCGCGCGACGCCGGTCAGAGACCCTGATCAGTGTGCCGGTCGTGGTGAACGTGGTCACAGCCGAAACGCTCGAGCGGAACCGCGCCGACGACCTGTCGCGCATCGGCGAGCTGACACCGACCGTCGTCGTCGGCGCCTACAAGTCGAACGGCGGCGGTTCGATCGCCATTCGTGGCATCAGTTCACCCGCCAACCAGACCGGGTTCGAACAGGCCGTGTCGGTCGCTATCGACGGCGTCCAGACCAGCGACGGCCGTATCACCCAGATGGGTTTCTTCGATCTTCAGCAGGTTGAAGTCCTGAAGGGACCCCAGGCTCTGTTCTTCGGCAAGAACAGCCCGGCAGGTGTCATCTCGATCAAGTCCGCCGATCCGACCGACCAGTTCGAGGCGGGCTTCCGCGCAGGCTACGAATTCGAGGGCGATGAGGCCACGATCGACGGCTACGTGTCCGGGCCCCTGGCGGAGGGGCTGAATGCCCGTCTGGCCCTACGCTATCGTAACCTGGACGGCTGGCTGTCCAACACCGCGCAGTCGATCGCCAACCCCTTCTACTCAGCAATCAGCGGCGCGCCTGCCGGTGCCGCCACCCTGCCCGGCGTGTCGGACAGTCGGCCGGGCGACGAGGAAATCCTCGGCCGCCTGACGCTGACGGCCGAGATCGCTCCCACCATCACCGGGCGGCTGAAACTGTTCATGGGCCACAACGAGGACGCGGGCCCCGGCGTCGCGACCCAGAACATCGGGTCGTGCACCGGCGGCTCCAACCCACGGGTCTATGGCATCGCCGACCCGTTCGCGGACTGTGTCGCGGACAACCGGACGACCAGCGGCGACCTGCCCGACGCGATCGCGAGAACGATGCGCGGCTATCGCGGCAACAACAGAGCCTACGGCGAGCTGGACGTGTTCACCGGCGTGCTGGATTTCGACTGGGCCCTGACCGACACGCTGAACCTGTCGTCCACCACCGGCTACAACTCGACCCAGTATGAATTCCTGTCCGGCCTGGACCAGACGACCTATTCTCAGCTGGCCTTCTACAATCGACAGACCAACCAGGAGATCAGCCAGGAATTCCGCCTGAGCAGTGACTACGCGGGCCCGCTGAACTTCATGCTGGGCGCCTTCTTCCAGGCGACAGACCTGTTCACGACCAACGACACCAAGCTGCGCGACAGCAACTACCAGGCCGCGTCCGGCCGGTTCTCCACCTATGAGGACTATGCAAAACAGAGCGGCGAAACCCAGTCGGTCTTCGGTCAGCTGATCTACGACCTCAGCGACACCATAGAGATCGCAGGAGGGGTGCGCTGGACACGCGAATCCAAGGATTTTGCGAAGAGGAACCTGTACGGCATCGGCACCTTCGCGACCCAGAACACCAACTATGCCGGGTCGACCATTGTCGGCGAAATCCAGGGTCAGTTCGAGGACGACAATCTTTCACCGGAAGCCACCATCACCTGGCGTCCCGATAGCAATCATACGGTCTTCGTGGCCTACAAGACGGGCTACAAGTCCGGCGGGTTTGGTCTGACCAGCCCGCTGCAGACCGGGACGGTGATCGGCGACATCAACTTCGGTTCCGAGTCCGCCAGCGGGTTCGAGGCCGGGGCCAAGGGCATATTCGCCGACGGTCGCCTGCGCGCCAACATCGCAGCCTTCGCCTACCGCTTTGAAGACCTGCAGGTGAACACCTACGATCCGGCGCGGATTGCCTACACCATCAACAATGCCGGTGAGGTCCAGCAGCGCGGGTTCGAGGCCGACGGCGTCTGGCAGGCCACAGATGCCCTGTCGCTGCGCGGGGCGATCGCCTACGTTGATGCACAGTTCAACGACTTCGTGGGGCAGTGCTACTCCTACGCCTTCCCGACCGGCACGGTGCGGGCGACGGCGGTGGCTCCGACGAACTGCTCGTTCGTCAACACGACGGCCCTGACCCTGCAACAGGACTTCGATGGTCGCGCACCCGCCCGCGCGCCCCAGTGGTCGGGAAGCGCAGGCTTCACCTATGAAACCCAGATCGCCGGGTTCGGCGTGGCCCTGACCGGCGACGGCTTCTACAGCGACAGCTACTATGCGGCGGAAACCATGGCTCCCGCCACACTGCAGGAGGCCTTCTGGCGCTACAACGCCGGGGTGACGGTAACGTCGCCGGACGGGCGCTATACCGCGCAACTGATCGGGCGCAACCTCTCGGACGAGAACTACATCCTCTATGCGGCGGACCGGACGGGCGGAGCCAGCGTGCCCGGCGCGATCGGCGAGCAGCGAGGCGTCGTTGCGCGGGGCCGCGAAGTGGCGCTCCAGTTCTCGGCCAAGTTCTGATGACAGACACGACCCAGGCCGCCGGATCGAAAGATCCGGCGGTTTCGTCGTCAAGAGCCCCGCCCGCCACCGGCTATGCCTGGTACACGGCTGCGGTTCTGACGGTCTGCTACACCCTGTCCTTCATCGACCGCCAAATCCTCAGCCTGCTGGTCGGTCCGATCAAGGCCGAGTTCGCGGTGTCGGACACTCAGGTCGGCCTTCTGGGCGGGCTGGCCTTCTCGCTGTTCTACACCATCGTCAGCCTGCCGGCGGGACGGCTGGTCGATCGGCTGAATCGTCGAAACATCATCGCCGCGGGCGTCTTCTTCTGGAGCCTGATGACCGCAGCCTGTTCGGTGGCTATGGGGTATCCCGGGCTGTTCCTGGCCCGCATGGGCGTGGGTGTAGGCGAAGCCACCCTGGCGCCCGCCGCCGTTTCCATGATCTCGGACACCTTCCCGAACGAGAAACTGGGCGCAGCCATGAGCCTTTATGGCGTCGGCATCTATCTGGGTTCGGGCCTGGCGCTGCTGGTCGGGGGACTGGTGGTGCAGCTGGTCACCCAGACCGCGACCCTGACCCTGCCGATCTTCGGCGAGATCGCCTCATGGCGCGCGACCTTCCTGGTCACCGGCATCCCCGGTCTGCTGGTCGCCCTGTGGGTCCTGACACTGCGCGAGCCCGCCCGACGCAAGGTCATCGTCGCCGCCGACGGAGCCGTCGCACGCCTGACGATCCGCGAGACGCTCGCCGAGATCGCCAAGCGCCGCGTGGCTGTCGCCTCGATCGCACTCGGCCTGATGTTCCAGGCCGTCGCCCTCTATGCCTTCATGCTGTGGTCGCCCGGCGTTCTGCAGCGCTCGTTCGACTGGACGCCGCAACAGACCGGTCTGGTCATGGGTCTGGTCGTGCTGATCGGGGGCAGCTTCGGCATGCTGATGGGCGGACGCCTCAGCGATAGCGGCCTGGTCGCGGGTCGCCGCGACGCCGCGCTTCGCATCGCCACGGTCAGTTCCATCCTTGGCACCCTCGCCTTCGGAGCCTTGATCTGGGCCCAGGGCTTTTCAGCCACCGCCACGGTCGCGGTCTTCGCGGTCGGGGTCGTCCTTCTGGCCATGCCGGCAGGCAGTTGTTACGCGGCCTCGCAGATGGTCCTGCCCAACCAGGTCAGAGGCCAGGCCCTCGCGCTGATCCTGTTCGTCGCAAACCTGGGCGGGTTGACCATGGGGCCGCTACTGCCCGGACTGCTGAACGACTTCGTGTTCCGCTCGGAAAGCGCGCTCGGGTTGTCGCTCGGCATCACCCTGTCGATCTCGACCTTACTCGCGGCGCTGGCGTTCGGATGGGGACGGGCCGACTATCGCAGGCACCACGAGATCCTGAACCCCTGACCATGGCTTTTGAGAGCGTCAACGAGCCGATCATGCCTGCTAGAGCGTCCCATCCTTCCGTCGCCGAACGTCAGGCCGCCACGGCTCGGCGCTTCGATCCCTGGCAACCGCGCACCCTCTACGGAATGCTGACCCATGCGGCGGGGATGCATCCGGACCGACCTTATCTGATCACGGACGCCCGGACCTGGACCTATCGCCAGATGGCCGACTGGGCCGCAGCGGTCGCCGGAGGGCTGGTTACCGCGGGGGTCCGGCCGGGCGAGCACGTTGCCCTGGTCATGGCCAACTACCCCGCCTTCGCCGCCCTGAAGTTCGCGATCGCGGCGATCGGTGCCGTGGCCGTTCCGGTCAACATCCTCAACCGCCGGGACGAACTGGCCTATGTGCTGCGCCAGTCGCGGGCCGTCATGCTGGTCACGATGGACCGGTTTCGTGACCTCGATTACCTGGAGATGCTGGACGAGATCGCCCCGGGTTGGGAGATCGACGGAGGCGGCACGGCTCAGCCCGACCTGCGCTCGGTCACGGTCTTCGAGGCCGAAGGCGGCGGGCGGGCCGGAGCGACCACGTTCGAAAACCTCCACGACGGTGCGGGCGCGCTTCCCGAGGTCGACCCGGCGGCCCCCGCAGACATCATCTACACCTCGGGCACGACCGGTTCGCCCAAGGGCGTGGTGCTGACCCATGACATGCTGCTGCGCGCGGCCTTCGGCAGTGCCTATGCGCGTGCGTTCGAGGACGGAAGACGTATCCATTTCAGCCTGCCGATGAACCATGTGTACGGCTATGTCGAAGGCCTGCTCGCGGCCCTGTTCGTCGGCGGGGCGATCGTGCCGCACCTGAAGTTCGATCCGCGCGAAACGCTGCGGGCCGTCGAGCGCCACAGGGTGACCGACCTGCTGTTGATCCCGACGATGACACTGGCCGTCCTGGATACCCTGGCCGACACACCGGTCGATACGGCGTCGCTCAAAGGGATGCTGTCCTCGGGCGGGCGCACCCCGCCCGGTCTGTGGGATCGTATTCTGGCGACCTTCGACGGCATCGAGATCACCACCGGCTATGGCATGAGCGAATGCACGGCCTCGACCACGGTGACCCGGCCGGACGATCCAGCCGACCGCCTGAAGACCACCAACGGTCGCCTGCGCGACGTCGGGCCGGCGGGCGATCCGGCCATCGGCAACCGCATCGTCGACTATCGCGTGGTCGACCCACAGTCCGGCGCGGTGCTGGCCCCCGGTGAGGTCGGCGAGCTGATGGCCAGAGGCCCCGGCGTCACCGCGGGTTATTTCGACAAGCCCGAGTCGACCGCAGAATCCTTCGACGCCGACGGCTGGCTGCACACCGGCGACCTCGGCCGGATCGATGCGGACGGCTATCTGAGCCTGGTCGGGCGGGTTAAGGAAAGCTACCGCTGCGGCGGCGAACAGGTCACGCCCTCCGAGATCGAGGACGTGCTGATGGGCCACCCGTCCGTCTTGCAGGCTCACGTCGCCCCCGTGCAAGATGACCGCATGGGCGAGATCGGCATTGCCTTCATCGTGACGCGCCCGGGATACGTGCTGGAGCCTCAGGCCCTAATCGACTGGTGCGCCGAACGGCTCGCACGCTTCAAGGTGCCGCGCCATGTCCTGCCGATCAAGGTGGAAGAGGTGCCGCTCACGCCGTCGGGGCGACCGCGCAAATTCCTGCTGTCGCGCATGGCCATCGAACGTCTGGGCCTGTCATGAGCGAACCCTCCCGCGTCGCCCTAGTGACCGGAGCCGCGCGCGGCATCGGCGCCGCCATCGCCGAACGCCTGGCCCGGGACGGCTGCGATGTCGCCGTAATGGACCTTCGGACGCAGGCCTGCGCTGACACCGTTCAGCGAATCCAGGCGCTAGGGCGTCGGGCCATCGCCGTGGCCGTCGATGTCTCCGACGAAGGTTCAGTCCAGGCCGCTGTCGAAGCGGCCGAAGCCGCGCTGGGACCGCCCGCCGTTCTGGTCAACAACGCCGGCGTCCTGCGCGAGAAGACCCTGGCCAAGATGACGCTCGATGACTGGCAGGTTGTACAGGATGTAAACCTGCGCGGGGCATTCCTGATGTGCCGCGCGGTCCAGCCCGCGATGCGCCGCCAAGGCCACGGACGGATCGTCAACCTCTCCAGCATTGCCGCCTTGGGCGCTTACGGACAGGCCAACTATGCCGCAGCCAAGGCTGGGCTGATCGGCCTGACCAAGACCTTGGCGCTGGAGATGGGCAAGTCAGGCATCACCGCCAACGTCGTCGCACCCGGCTTTGTCGTAACCCCGATGACCACTGCTGTCGCCGAACGGCTGGGGGTGACCTTCGAGGCGATGGTCGCAGATATCGTGCGCGATATCCCCGCCGGTCGCCCGGGCCAGCCCGACGACGTCGCCAATGCGGTCTCGTTCTTCGCCGATGTACGCTCAGGGTTTGTGTCAGGTCAGGTGCTGTTCGTGGCGGGCGGTCCACGCGGTTGATGACCTCACCTGTTTGGTCTTTCGGCCATCCCTCGCTAATCAGGCTCTGACATGAGTCCGACAAGCGACAAGACCAGCGGCATCGGCAAACGCCGGAAGGCGGCAAAGGAAGAAAGCTCCGACGCTTACAAGCGGCGTCGCCGCGAGATCGCTGAGGCAGCGGTTCGCGTCTTTGACCGCTTGGGTTTGCAGGGCGCGAGCATCAGCGCCGTGGCTGCCGAACTCGGCATCGATCGCGCTTCGGTCTATTACTACATCTCGTCCAAGGAAGAGTTGTTCGACGAGGTGCTGCGCGCCGTCGCGGAACGCAACTCCCAGATCGCCACCGATATCGCAGCGAGCCCACTGCCCGCTCCGGACAAGCTGTGGAACCTGATCGTCGCTATCATGGAATCCTATGGCGAGCACTATCCCCTCCTGTTCATCTATATCCGCGAGAACCTCAGCCGTGTGTCCGGCACCCGTTCAAAATGGTCCTCGGACATGCGCCAGGTGAACCGCATCATCGAGAACGCTTTCATCGAGATCATCGAAGAGGGCTATACCGACGGCACCTTGCGCGACGTCGGCCCCTCGCGCATCGTCGCTTACGGGATGTTGGGCGTCGTCGGCTGGACCCATCGCTGGTTCCGCCCCGAGACCTCGCATCAGACCGCCCGCGAAATCGGCGAAACCTATGCCAACATGATGGTTTCCGGGATGCGTGTGGCGCCGTAGGCTTATCAGTCGGCGCGGCGCTGTCAGGCTAACTGGGTCTGTCAGGGCAACTGAGCCAAGTTGAAACGTGCCCTACCCCGCCCAGTTTCAGACAACCGCAGCCGCCCAAGCGGCGGGCCTGACAGGTTAACTTTGCAAAGTCGAAAGCCCCCTAACCCCGCGGCCCGATCAGGCAACGGCGGCCGCCCAAGCCTCATCGGCTTCTGCGCGGAAGCAGCGAAGGGTTGGTCTGCTGATCAGATGACGCTGGATGTTGAAGGTGTTGTAGATCGCTGCGTGGGTGGTGAGGAATCTCTGGGCTGAGGCTTGGGATTTGAACCGCTTCTGCTGTCGTTCTCGTCGTCGGATCGGCAAGTGGGAGTTCTCTGCCCGATTGTTCTCGCGAAGCCGGCCCGGTCGATGGAGATGCCTCAAGTCCAGTTGGTCCAGAGCTGCGCCGTATGATGCCAGGCCGTCCGTTGTGATCGTGTGCGGCTCGACCGGCTGGTTGTGAAGGAGACGCGTGAGCAGCTTCAACGCAGCGTCCGTGTCCCGCCGGCGCTGGACCAGGAGGTCGAGGACCTCGCCTTCGTCGTCGACGGCGCGCCACAGATACATCCGCCTTCCGCCGATCGAACAGACCATCTCTTCCAGATGCCAGCGAGGCGATGGGGCTGGCCGACGGCGCTTCAGCCGCCTCGCGATCAGCGGTCCGAACTTGATCGTCCAGCAGCGGATCGTCTCATAGCTGACGTCGATCCCCCGTTGCGCCAGCAGCTCCTCGACGTCACG
>NZ_JAFCWC010000024.1:0-14916 GCF_049897365.1 Brevundimonas sp. DC300-4 | reverse complement strand
GGGCAGTTCATCAGGGCTGACCCGATTGTTGGCCACGAAGTTGGCGATGATGCCCGTGGTCATGGCCAGAAGTGCGGATTGATCGGTGTCAGCCATGCGTGCCTCCGGTTGGAAAGAATGGTGTTGATACGCCAGAACTCGTCATGGCGACAAACGCTCAACGGTTGCTGTCTGGCGCGATGAGCCGCCGCCCGCACCCAGAATGGGTATTGGTCGCCTTGATGGTCGCGCCGCTGGCGTTGCAGATCGATCCGACGCTATGGCCCTGGATCGAACGGTGGTCCGCAGGAACGTGACGGCGATTTAACGTAACCTGCACACCATGCGGTGCGTTGTGTCTGCATGGCCCTGACCCGCTACGAAACCTTCTGGCTAAAGCTCGCGATCGCTAGCGCCATCGTGAGCGTGGTCGCCGTCTTGGCCTAGGCGCGCCCGGTTCGAGCCTGCCAAGACAACTCCAGCCACAGCGCCGATTCCTGACTGTAGGACAACAGAGCTCTCAGACTACGGTCAGGCCACGCGTGGTGTTGTGTCTCCATCGACCGGGATGGTCCCGGCCACGAAAGGACACTGCAATGAAGACCGCGATGATCAGGAAAGCCCTGCTTCCGGTTCTGGCGGCGTCCGCGGTCTTGGTATCGACCCCGGCGCTGGCTCAGAGCGTGGGCGTGACTCTCAGTTTCGGCTCTCCGGGTTACGCCCAGGACTACGGCTATGGCCGCGGCTACGGCCAAGATTACGGCTACAGCAGCGGCTACGCCCCTCAGAACCTCCGGTATCGCGCCCAGGCCCTATCGCAGCACATCGAGCGTCTGGCCTGGACCGGAGCTCTCCACCGCCGCGAGGCAAGGGCCCTGTCGCGCCAGCTGCAGCAGTATCAGAGCCTTGAGTACCAGTACGCTCGCAACGGCCTGTCGGGCCGGGAGTACTATGACCTGAACGCCCGGCTCGACCGGATCGAGTATCAGGTCCAACGGGTCCAGCACGCCCGCTGGTAGATCACGAAACGACGAAGGGCCGCTCCTGTTACGGGGCGGCCCTTTCGCGGTGCTGCCACCGGTGGACGGCTCATTCTCTGCAAGGTGGCGTCCGGATGGGCGCTAGCAGGGCCCTCTGCACCACGCCGATACGCCACCTAGAGGCCCCTGCCGCCTGTCGGGTTTGCAGGTATGGCGCAGGTGGGAATTCCGGTCGCGCCCACCGGAAGGCGCCGCAGCTCAGGAACGTCAAAATCACCCGCTTCGCCCGGACTGGGAAGGGGTTGGGTAGGCCGACTTTCGACGCCTCGGTTCGGCCTTCAAACCCATGCGGGCGTTGGGTTTGGCCGGTCGGCTTCCCTGGATTTCGTAATGCGGGGGTCAGGTGTTCGAGTCACCTAAGCGGCACCACCTTTCCCATAGGACCTAGGCTCGACGTAAGGCGGACGTGCCTTCCGGCTGGGCGCGGTGGTGGGTCTGAGCTGGGATGCCTTCCGGCTGGGACTGGCTCTAACGGCGACTCCTCCAGGGTCCGAAAGTCGGCCGGACGACAATGACGCTTGTCGACCGGAAAGTGCACTGACAGTTTCGTTGCTCCAGTCTCAACCCGCGGTTAGAACCTCACCTCAGTTGGGGAGTGCCTATGGCGCGTGCGGCGAAGACGAAATCGAACGGCCAGAGCGGGGGCTTCCAGCAGAGCTTCAACGCGCTCGACAAGGTGTTGCGCACAGAGGACGGCCAAACGACGGAGCTCGACTACACCGAGCAGACTTCGTGGATGCTGTTCCTCAAATACCTGGACGATCTGGAACGCCAGCGTGAGGACGAGGCAGGGCTGAAGGGCGAGACCTATTCGCCGATCATCGACGACGCGCATCGCTGGGGCGTCTGGGCCGCACCAAAGACAGCGTCGGGCGCATTCGATCACGACCGGCACTGACCGGCGACGACCTGATCGCCTATGTGAACACCGAGCTGTGGCCCTACCTCAAGGGCTTCCGTGAGCGTGCTGCTGGTCCGGATACGGTCGAGTACAAGATCGGCGAGGTGTTCGCCGAGCTCCAGCCCAAATTCCTTTCGGGCTACTCCCTGCGCGACGCGCTGGAGATAATCGATGACCTCAGGTTTGGCAGCCAGGCCAACAAGCACGAGCTGTCGTCGCTGTACGAAGACAAGATCAAGCGGATGGGGAACGCCGGGCGCAACGGCGGGGAGTACTATACGCCCCGGCCGCTGATCCGGGCGATGATCCAGGTGGTCAAGCCGCGGATCGGCGAGCGCATCTATGACGGTGCCTGCGGCTCTGCCGGCTTCCTGTGCGAGGCCTATCAGCACATGCCGCCGCTGGCCCAGAGCACGGCGGACCGCGAAACGCTTCAGCGGAACACCTTCTACGGCAAGGAGAAGAAGAGCCTCGCCTACGTCATCGCCATCATGAACATGATCCTGCATGGGATCGACACGCCCAACATCCTGCACACCAATACCCTGTCTGAGAACGTCCTCGACATTCAGGAGAAGAACCGGTTCGACGTGGTGCTGGCCAATCCGCCGTTCGGTGGCGGCGAGCGGCCCGAGGTACAGCAGAACTTTCCGATCCGCTCGGCCGAGACGGCCTATCTGTTCCTGCAGCATTTCATGCGGTCGCTGCGCGCCGGCGGGCGTGCGGCCATCGTGATCAAGAACACCTTCCTGTCGAACACCGATCAGGCGGCGACGGCGCTACGCAAGGAACTGCTGGAAACCTGCGACCTGCACACGGTGCTTGATATGCCCGGCGGGACCTTCCAGGGCGCGGGCGTGAAAACGGTGGTGTTGTTTTTCGAGAAGGGGCGACCGACGCAGCGGACGTGGTTCTATCAGCTCGATCCGGGTCGGAATCTCGGTAAGACCAACCCGCTGAACGATACCGACATGGCGGAGTTCTTGGCCATGCAGGCGGAGGTTGGGGCGGGTCCGAAGAGCTGGGTGGTTGCGAGAGCTGATCTCGACGGGACCACTTGGGACTTGTCAGTTAAGAACCCCCACGCACCGGACGCGGCGGAAGTTCGGACGCCCGAGGCCATCCTTGATGAAATCGTCGAGCTGAATGCCGAGAGCGCGCGAGTACTGGAGCGAGTGAGGGCCCTAATATGAACGCGCGATGGCATAACAGACCGCTAGGTGAGTTGTGCGATGTAATCGCCGGTCAATCACCCAGAGGAAGCGCACTGAACAAGAGCGGCGATGGCCTCCCCTTCTACCAAGGGAAGAAGGACTACACCGAAAAGAAAATCGGGCCCCCGACTGTTTGGACTACCGAAGTCACCAAGGAGGCTAAGGCAGGCGATATTCTCATGTCGGTCCGCGCGCCCGTGGGTCCGGTCAACTATGCGACACAACGAATTTGTATAGGTAGGGGATTGGCGGCTATTAGGCCAAAATCCATCGACACTGATTACCTCTTCTATCTTCTTACTGCGAAGCAATCAGAAATTTCTGGACGGGAAGGGGCGGTATTCGCCTCAATCAATCGAGACGAAATCAAGCGGATCGTTGTTCCCGCCCCGCCCCTTGACGAACAAAAGCGCATCGTCGCCATCTTGGACGAAGCATTCGAAGGAATCGCGGCTGCGGTCACCATTGATCGAAAGAATGCCCAAAGCGCGTCCCGGCTTTCTAGCCAAGCCCTAAGCGCCGAATTCAGGAACGCGGAAAATGCCGTCGGCACGGTGGCATTGCGGCAACTCTGTTCCTTTGAGAATGGCGACAGGGGGGAAAACTATCCCAACAAGTCGGCCCGTGTGTTGGAAGGAATTCCCTTCATCAACGCGGGACATCTGTCGAACCGTCGGGTCAACATGTCGGGGATGGACTACATCTCTTCGGAGCGGTTCGACCTTCTTCGTAGCGGAAAACCAAAGGACAGAGACGTTCTTTTCTGTTTGCGGGGGTCACTCGGTAAGTTCGGAATCGTAGATGGCATCGGCGACTGCGCGATCGCTTCCTCTCTGGTCATCGTCCGGCCGAACACATCGACTCTGTCGGATTATATCGCGGCATACTTCGAGAGCGGCATCTGCGCCGACATGATCGAAACCTACCGCAGCGGGACAGCCCAGCCGAACCTAGGCGCAAAGCAGCTCGCGAGCTTTCGGATTCCGGCACTGAGTCAGGCTAGACAAGCGGAACTGGTTGAACGAACAACTGCAGTCTCCCGAGAGTGTCGAGAGTTGGTTGATATCTACGACAAGAAGCTCGCCGCCCTTGCCGAACTCAAACAATCCCTCCTCGCCCGCGCCTTCTCCGGCGAGCTGACCCGCGAGCCTATCGCTGCATGAATGAGTCCGAGACCCGCGCCGAGCTGATCGATCCCGCCCTGAAGGCGGCCGGTTGGGGCGTGGTCGAGGGCAGCAAGGTCAATCGCGAAGTCATCTGCCCCGGGCGCATTCTCGGAGCCGGGCAGAGAGGCGAGGCGACGACGGCGGACTATGTGCTGAGCTATCGCGGGCGCAAGCTGGCGGCGGTGGAGGCCAAGGCCAAAGGGAAGGGGGTCACCGCCGGGCTGGGACAGGCCAAGATCTATGCTGGCAAGCTGAAAACCCGCTGGGCGTTCTCGACCGATGGGACTGGCCTGTATCAGGTCGACATGGAGGCGGGGAAGGAGGGGCCGGTCGCGGACTGGCCCACGCCCGAGGCTTTGTGGGAAGCGACCTTCGCCGAGGAGAATGCGTGGCGCGACCGTTTCGCCGCCGTGCCGTTCGAGGATAAGGCCGGAACCCAGCCGGCGCGCTACTATCAGGTCAACGCCGTGCAGGCGGTGCTCGACGCGATTGCGGAGGGACAGAAGCGCGTCATGCTGACCCTGGCCACCGGGACGGGCAAGACCTTCATTGCCTTCCAGTTGGCGTGGAAGCTCTTCCATGCACGGTGGAGCCTGATCGGCGAGCCGACGCGGCGGCCGCGCATCCTGTTCCTGGCCGACCGGAACATACTTGCGGACCAGGCCTACAACGCCTTCTCGACGTTTCCCGACGACGCGCTGGTGCGGATCAAGCCGGATGCGATCAAGAAGAAGGGGCGGGTACCCAAGAACGGCAGCGTCTTCTTCACGATCTTCCAGACCTTCATCAGTGGCCAGACCGGCGCGGACGGGCGCGAGGAGGCCTATTTCGGCGATTATCCACCCGACTTCTTCGACTTCATCGTCATCGACGAATGCCATCGGGGCGGGGCCAACGCCGAGGGAGAGTGGCGGGCCATCCTCGAGTATTTCGAGCCGGCGGTTCAGCTGGGCCTGACGGCGACGCCGCTGAGGAAGGACGAGAACCGGGACACCTACGCCTATTTCGGCAAGCCGGTTTACACCTACTCGCTGCGCGAGGGGATCGAGGACGGTTTCCTGACGCCGTTCAAGGTGCGCCAGCACAAGACGACGCTGGACGACTATGTGTGGACGCCGGATGATGAGGTGGTTCGCGGGGTCGCCGAGCAGGGCCGGGAGTACAAGTCCAGGGACTTCAACCGGTCCATCGAGATCGAGGCGCGCGAACGGTACCGGGTCGGCGTCTTCATGCGGGAGATCGGATCGCGCGAGAAGGCGATCGTCTTCTGCGCCACCCAGGACCACGCCGCCAAGGTGCGCGACCTGATCAACCAAACCTCCGAGAGTACCGATCCCAACTATTGCGTCCGGGTGACGGCCGAGGACGGGGCGATAGGCGAGGCCTGGCTGAGGCAGTTTCAGGACAACGAGAAGACCATCCCGACCATCCTGACTGTGGATCGGCGACGAAATCGGACCCCATCGAGTGGCAGCCTAGGTGGTTGAATTCGCCATACAACAATACGTTGGCGCGCATGCTGACAGGCGCCTGTCGGGACCCCGCCTCGCCCCGAAATATCAAGCTCCTTCAATATGTTATTTCATGTCGGGTGGGGTCCCGCCTTCAACGCCGATCAACATAACCGGACAGCCCCTGTCGTGTGGCTATGCAATATCTCGCGGTTTCTAGCGTTTGCTGGATCCACGATACCAAAGTCGCTTACACCATCAGGCGAAGATTGAGAGGCGTGCCGAATGATCGATAAAGCGAAGGAGCCAGTCGGACCGATCCTGATGGAGAATTCCCGACAGTCTAACGCTGATAGGCCTGATGAGGAATTTGAACGACTACGGGCTCTTTACGCCCTGAAAATACTGGATACGCCGCCTGAGCCGCGATTCGATCGAATTACGCGTCTCGCGGCAAGGCTTTTTCATGCCCCGGTTGCGCTCATCAGCCTGGTCGACAGTCAAAGGCAATGGTTCAAGGCGAGGCACGGATTTGAGCCGGCTGAAGGTGCCAGAGGCGATGCCTTCTGTAACCACACCATGATGATGCCGGCCGGCAGCGTCATGGTAATCGAAGACGCCACGAAAGATCCTCGGTTCGCCCGGAATCCCTACGTGAACGGTGCCGAAAACATCTCCTTCTATGCGGGCGCGTTGCTGACAACTGCAGCCGGTCACAAACTCGGTACTCTGTGTATACTCGACACCAAACCACGGCAGTTTCTCGATGAAGAACGTGCACTTTTGCAAGAACTCGGTGAGTTAGTCACCGAACAAATTGAACTAACGAGTGAGAGATTTGCGTCAGACGAACAAAAGCGGTTGCTGGAATTGGCAGAAATGGTCTCTCATACGGGCCACTGGCGTTGGACCGCTGACAGCGAAATGGCTTGTTCTACAGAGGCTTGCCTCATATTTGGGCTGGACCCTCACAAACCAGAATCGTCCATTTCCTTACGTGACATCCGGGGGGCGTGCGACTCCGACCAAAAGGCTCGACTGGATGAGTTTGTGGCGGAAGTTATCGCTCAGGAGTCGAGTGACGAGTTCCATACCGTAATCTCGAAACCGGACGGAAGCGTTCGTCAGATCGCGGTCACTGCGAGACGCCAATTGGACTCCGATGGAAAGGTCGAGGTCATGTTCGGCGTGGTCCAGGACATTACGGACCGGCACCGGGAACTTGAAAGAATCAATCGCAGTGAAGAGCAGTTCCGATTTCTGGCCGATAACATGGGTGATGTCATCACCAGGCTGAAGCTCGACGGCTCTAGCACTTATATATCCCCCGGGATCGAGGGCTTGCTCGGCTATACTGCTGAAGAGATGGAGGGCAATCCAGCACAGGCCTTTATTCACGCCGACGATCGTGCGGAGCTGTTAGCTACATTTGGGCTGATAGCATCCGGGCAGCAGCGCGCGACGCTGCAGACCCGTGCGCTGCACAAGGACGGCCGCGAAATCTGGGTCGAGTCGACCCTTCAAGCAGTGCTGGATGGGCAGGGGCGATCCCAAGAGATTATCGCGGTGATCCGCGACATGTCCGAACGCCGCGCCCTGGAAGAGAGTCTTACAGAAGCTCGAGATCGAGCGGAGGCGGCGGCGGATGCTAAATCACGCTTCCTGGCAAATATCAGCCATGAGGTCCGGACCCCCCTTACAAGCATAATCGGCTTTTCCAAGTTACTCCAAGCGCGTAAATCGCTCGGCGATGTTGAAATGCAGTGCGTCAATCGTATTTCGGTTTCTGGCCAAGCCCTGCTGACAGTCATTAATGACGTACTAGACTATTCAAAGATTGAGGCGGGCGAGCTTCATTTAATTCATGAACCGTTCGATTTACGTTTGGTTTTGCAGGAAACTGCCGAGATAGTAATGGGTCATATTAAGAGCAAAGGGCTTTCCTACTCTGCCAGCGTGGACAATTCGGTCCCGCAATTGATCTTGGGCGACGCCGCGCGATTGAGGCAGGTGTTGCTGAACCTAGTGAGCAACGCAGCCAAGTTTACCGAACGGGGTGGCGTTGTTGTCGAGGTTCAGATGCGGAGTGCGGCTGATGATCAACCGATGGCGCGGGTCACCGTGCGTGATACCGGAATAGGTATCGATCCCGAGACCGTCGCCAAGCTATTCGAGCGATTTGTGCAGGCTGACGACTCGGCTGCTCGGCGTTATGGCGGCACCGGCCTCGGCCTCGCCATATCACGTCAGCTCCTCAAAATGATGGGTGGCCAACTGGGCGTGGATAGCGCTTTGGGAGAGGGCTCTACTTTTTGGTTTGAACTTCCCATTCTACCGGCGGAAACAAAATGAGCGCATTAAATGTCCTTCACGTCGAGGATGACGAGAGCATCCGGGCGCTGACCGAACTGATCTTCTCGCTCGCCGGTGACGGAATTGTCCGCACGGCGGCGTCCGGCGAGGAGGCCCTCGCGGCGCTTGAGAGCGGATACAAACCTGATGTCATCCTGCTTGACGTGATGATGCCGGGCCTCGACGGCCCGACAGTGCTGGCACTCCTCCGAGAGATGCCATTGCACTCAAGCACGCCGGTGATTTTCATGACTGCCCGGGCCCATGCACGTCAGCGCGACCGTCTGCTTTCGCTAGGCGCTATCGGGGTGATCACCAAGCCATTCGATCCAACCACCCTGGCGGACGATATCAGGGCCTATCTAGCCGGTGCCCGTCCGTGAGCGACGCCATGGCGGCGCTTCAGCGACGGTTCCGTAGCCGGGCAGCTGCCGACCTGAACCGCATTGAGTGGTTGCGAGTCACCGAGCAGACATCAACTGACCTCCAGCGGCTCGTCCACGATCTTGCCGGGGCGGCGTGTATGTTTGGCTATCCGGCGCTTGGGGAGGCAGCACTGGCGATTGACGATTGTTATGCGCGGGGAGAAGCCCCTGAAAGCGGCCTTTTCGATAGGCTAACCCCACTCCTTAGAGAGGCCGCCGCCGACTAATTCAGATTAGTGTTGATTAGAAATGGGCGGACGGAGAGAAGCGCTTGGCTTCGATTGTTCACGCCCAGTTTTCGGAATATTGCTGAGACATGCTGCTTGACCGTTCCCTCAGTTATATTCAAATCCGCGCCGATTTGCTTATTTGATCTTCCGTCCGCCATGGCCACAAGAATGCGGAGTTGGGCCGCGGACAGACTTGCCATCTTACCGCTGATGCTGGGCGGGCCCGTATCCGTCTCGGATGGCTCAGCGAAAGGCGCTCCGCCCCTCAGGATATCGCCGACTGAATTGACGAGGGTGCTGACTGGCTGTGCCTTGCTGAGGTAGGCCGCCACGCCGAAAGTGCGCGCCATGGCGATGGAGTGCGCGTCTGCGCGCGCCGAAACAATGGCGATCGGCGTGTTCGGCAGCAATTGCTTAAGGCGAAGTAGGGCGCTGAACCCCTTCGCGTCCGGTAACATCAGGTCGAGGATAACGAGCTTGATCCTCGCCGCATTGGCCCGCGCATAAGTTTCGGCAGCCGCCGCCGAAGTGACGAGCCCAACTTCGAGATGCGGATAGGCCAGACCGATCGATAGCTGGAAACCTTCTCCAACCAACGGATGGTCATCCACAATCATGACAATCCAGCGCATTGAATGTCCCAGTAGCTAGCCGCGCAAGTGGTCTGCCGACTCGTATGAGTCTTCTTCCGGCTAAATGAAAGTGAACCTATAACTTTAGTCCGGTTTGAGACGATTTGGCGCTCCACGCGGTGGACAGTGTGGAGGGCGTGGCAGACGGAGCGCCAGTCCCAGTCGTAGTCGCCATTCCAGGAAACCATCATGTCCAAGCTCGTTGCCGCTGCCGCCTTCGCCTTCCTGTCCTCCGCAGCGCTCGCTGCCCCCGCAATGGCCCAGTCGACCGCCTCGACCACAGGCACGGGATCGATCACCGTCATTCGCCCCCTGACGATCATGAAGAATGCCGACCTTAAGTTCGGCACCGTCGTCCGCCCGTCGACCGCTGCCGGGTCGGTTGTCGTAAGTGCTGCTGGTGCCCGCACTGTCTCCGGCGGCGTTGTCGCCTTGGCATCGGGTGATACACCTCAAGCCGCGCAATTTACCGTCGACGGCGAAGGCGGCCAGTCGATCTCGGTCACCATTCCGGCAACCTTCACGATGGCAAATGGTGTCGACAGTCTGACCGTGACCACCACCAACAACCTAGCTGGCTCCGTAGGCGCGCAAACCCTAAGCAATGCCATGGGTTCGGCAGGCACTCTGTCCTTCCGTGTTGGCGGCAGCGTCCCGGTCGCTTCGACCACCAACACGGGTGCCTACACCGGCACCTTCACCGTCTCAGCCTCCTACAACTGAGGCAGATTGGCCGCCCCCGAGCGGTCATTTCGTTAACCTCGCTGGAAGCGATCAGCGTTAAGCCTCGCTTCCAGCGCAGTGTTGAGGGGACCAAGATGTTCAGAGCCGCCGTCGCCGCCGCCCTCGCCACACTGACCATTGCGCTCGCCGGTCCGACGGCCGCACAGGTCGGCGCCGACCTGAACATTTCGCCGCGCCGCGTGACGTTTGACGCAAACGAGCGCTCGGCCTCAGTCTATGTCTTCAATCAGGGCGACGCCCCGGCGACCTATAGGGTCGAACTGGTCGATCGCGTGATGCGCCCCGACGGTCAGATCGTTGCTGCGGCAGATTCTCCGGATGTTGGCGCTCCCCGATCCGCCGCCGCATTTATCCAGCACACGCCGCGCCGCGTCACCCTGCAACCGCGCGAGAGCCAGGTGATCCGCCTGCGTTTGCGACCACCCGCCACGGGCGAGTCCGCAGAGTACAGGACGCACCTGACCGTCACCGCCCTGCCGCCCGAGGACGCCGGCTTCACCGCCACTCAAGCCGCGAGCCGGGGCTCGGATGAGGTGTCCCTTCAAGTTATCGCTCTGTTCAGCGTCAGTATCCCACTGATCGTCCGGGAAGGTGAAATCGACGTTCGCGCGGACATCAGCTCGCCCGTTCGCCTGCCTGCGGCCGAAAACGCTCCCAACGGCGCGCTCCAGCTTGACCTGGTTCGGCGCGGAGCGAACTCCGTGTACGGCGACATCGACGTCTATGCCGGACGAGGTGCACGCGAACGGCTGGTCGCCGTCGTTAGGGGCGTAGCCGTCTACCCCGAGATCGAGCGCCGTACCGTAATTGTACCCCTAGCCGAGCCGGTGGCCACCGATGAGCCCATCCGGGTCGTCTACAAGGACGATGATACCCGACCCGGCGCCACCCTCGCGACTGCGGCCGTCCCGGCACAATGAATTGGAGGTTCGCTGTGGCCGCCCTCGGTGTCGGACTGGCCGGCTTGGGTTGCGCGGGCCATGTTCGAGCCCAACAGGTCGTCGCCGGACTCGCTGAAGCCGCCGCGCCGCAACCATTTAGTCCCGACGATCTCCTGTTCATGGAGGTGGCGGCAGACGGCTATCAACTTGCCGAAACAATGAACGTCTACGGCTCGCGCAGCGGTGTGTTCGTCCCGCTTGGCGAATTCGCCAGGGTGCTGGGCTTCGCCGTCGGTGTATTCCCGAGCCAAGGGCGAGCCGAGGGTTGGGTGGGATCGCGGGACCGCGAGCTTCAGGTGGATTTGCGGCAGGGCCGGGCGGTGGTCGATGGAAGAACCGTCGCGTTCGAGGCCAGTCAGGCGGCGATTTATGACGACGACCTCTATGTCAGGCTCGATCTGATCGAACAGCTGCTACCGATCCGTCTGCGGGCCGACATCAGCGCCCAGCTCTTGGCAGTGATGCCGACCGAGCCCCTGCCCTTCCAGCAGCGGCTAGCGCGCGACCGGCGCGCCGCCGGATTGCAAGCGGTAACCGGGCCGGAACAGGTGCTGATGGCTGCTACGCCCTATACAGCGTTCACACCGCCCGCCATCGACGTCAATCTCGGCGGCCAGGTCGCGCGGGACGGGTCCGACCAGACCCGCAGCTACGACCTGCGACTGGCGGGCGACCTTCTTTACGCCGGCTTTCAGGGCTTTATGGGTTCGGACCAAGACGGCGGCGTGCGCGATGTGCGCGTCCTGTTCGAACGCAAGGATCCCGGTGGCAGGGCGCTCGGACCGTTGGGCGCGACCCGCGCGGGCGCAGGCGACGTCTTCACCCCGTCCATGCCGTTGGGGGCGGGCAGCGCTGGCGGACGCGGCGTCTACTACACCTCGGCTCCGCTTGAAGCGCTGGACCTGTCGACGCCGCTGGATCTCCGCGGCGAGTTACCGTTGGGCGAAGACGTCCAACTGTACATCAACGAGGTTCTGCGCGCGACACAGGCCTCTGCCGCGCGTGGTCGCTACGAGTTTCTGAACGTGCCGTTGACGTTTGGTCTCAACACCATCCGACTGGTCTTCTATGGCCCGCAAGGACAGACCCGCGAGGAGGTCCGCCGGATCAATTTCGGCACGGGTCAGGTTGCGGCGGGCAGGTTTGTGGTCCGGCTCGGCGCTGTCGAGCAGGACGTGCCGGTGTTTGCCGTCGACGACAGGATCGCTGGGACCTCGACAGGCGAGGCCCGCTTGGCCGCAGCTTTCGACTACGGATTGAGTCCGTCGCTCACGCTCAGCGGGGGCCTTGCCCGCTATACGCCGCAGGATCGCAGCGCGCGGTCGGTCGGGGTGATCGGGCTGCGCGCTGCGCTCGGTTCCCTTGCGGCGCAACTCGACGTGGCTGCGGACAGCGAGGGCGGCACAGGCGGCACCCTCGGTCTCGCGGCCCGGCCTTTCGGCATCTCGCTTGTCGGCAGACACTCGGAATATGCTGGCGAATTCATCGACGAGACCCGGCAACTGGGGACGGGTGGAGCCGCCCTGACGCGTAGCACCGATCTGCGCGTCGATACCCAGCTGCCTTTGGCGCGTGGTTTCACACTGCCCCTGTCGGCCGATCTTCGCCGGCTGCAGCGCGATGATGACACAGATCTGTTCATGGCGGAGGTGCGGACCTCGGCACCGGTGAATCGCTATTATCTTTCAGGCGCGCTGGCCTATGAAAACGAGAAGGCTGGGGCGCTGCGAACGCATCGCCTGGTCGGAGCGTTGGATGTCGCGACCCTGGTCGCGGCCCGCGCCCAGATCCGTGGAGGGGTGACCTACGAACTCCGGCCGGATCCGCGGCTGAGTACAGCCTATGCCAGTCTCGACTACCAGATCAGCGAGCGTCGCGCTCTCAGACTGGGCGTCATCCGATCGCTGGGCGATCAGGGCAGCACGACAGTTCAGGCCTCGGGCCACTATCGCGGATCCCGCTTCGATGTCTCCGTGACGGCCGCCTATCAAACGGACCGCAGCGACTGGCAAATCGGCCTGCAATTCGGTTTCGGCCTCGCGTTCAATCCGTTCGAGCGCGGCTACCGTATGGTCCAGCCGGGCGTGGCGGGCGGCGGTTCGGTCGCGCTCAACGCCTTCATCGACGCGAATGGCGACGGTCGGCGCCAACCCGATGAAGAGCCGGTCCCCAACGTCGTTCTCGAAACCCCGGCGGGTGCAGCCGTCACCGGCGTGGATGGGCAGGTGCTGGCCGCGGGTCTCGGCGACGCAGGCAGGGCACGCATCGGGATCAACCTCGAAGGCATCGACGATCCTTTCCTGGTCGGCGACGACATTATCGAAACCGTGCCTCGCCCGGGGCGGATCGCGGTCGTGGACTACCCCCTTCAGGTCACCAGCGAGATCGAGCTGAGCGCGCGCCTTCGCCGCGACGGCTCGGACCGGCCCTTAGCGGCTGTGGAACTGCGCCTCATCCCCCTGGCCGGGGGTGAAGTGGTCTCTGCGCGCACCGACCACGCTGGCGTCGCCTTTGTCGACGGCGTCCTCCCGGGTCGCTACAGGGTGACTTTGGAGCCCGAACAGGCGCAAGATCTCGGCATGAGCCTGGAGGCCGCGCTCGAGTTGGTAGTGCCCCCAACGGGTGGCTTCGTAAGGGGCGGCGACGTTTTCATTCTCATCCGCTCATTGGAGACCGGCGCATGACACGTATTCTGCTCTTGTCCGGGCTGGCGGCGATCTTCCTGATCGCGACGCCGGCAGCCGCCCAGATCAGCATGTCGCGCTCACCTGCCACTTCGCCAGTGATCGGAACAGTGGTGCGGGGCAATGCGGCCACCACCTTTTCTGTCAGCACTGCCGGCGTGGTCACCCGGGTGTCCGGTGATGCGATCAGGCTGAGCTCTGCGTCGATCGGCCAACCGACCGTCACCCTGACCTGCGGGACGAATTCCAACTGCCAGAATAGGGATGTCAGGGTCACAGTTACAGCGAGCGGCGCATCGGGCGATGGCAGCATCACCCGGTTCCGGATCGGTTCCCTGACGGGCGCGACCTATCGTACCGGCGCGCCGGCCGAGGCCGCCAGCCTTGGCTTCGATCTCATGCCGCTTGGCTCGCGGGGGTCGGCGACGTTCACCTTGGGAATGGATGTCCTGCTGGCAGCCGCCGCAAATAGCGGCGCAGACACCTTTACATTCACGGTTACGGCGACCTTCCTATGATACGTTCCTTGGTCCTCGCCGTAAGCCTGTGCGGCGTTGCGGCTCCCGCCTTCGCACAGTTTGCCGAAAGCCCGCCGAACGCTAACGCGTCGCTGACGATCGAGCGGTCCCTCACGATCGCAGCCGTTCAGCCGATGAGTTTCAGTCCGGTCTCGACACGCACGGGCGTGGAGGTCACGACCCAATCGGGAACAGCCATCATCCGTGTCAGCGGAGATCCCGGCCGGGTTTATCGGGTGAATTTGCCGGCCGAGATCGTCGCGAGCCCGGGAGATCGGGCAGTCGATGTGTTAACCGTCATCAGCGACAACTCCGGCGACATCACCCGCAACTTGACGGCCCGAATGAACGCCGAAGGCTTCGACAGGCTGCAGATCACCGGTCTGTTAAGCCAGCCGTCAGGTATCGCCCTCACCAACGTCAGCGCCGCCGTACCGATCGGCGTCGATTACGAATAGCGCGCTTTAGGCGCAAAAGTGGAGCCGAAAGGTCTGATGAGCTCCGCAGAGCCCGCGTCAAATGTACGTCGTCAGATGTTTTGGGACAGTCGGGGTGCGGATTTAGTGGAGAGTTGGCCTTGTCTGGGTTCGATATTTAGGCGGCGATTTTGCGGTGCTGCAAGCGCCGATGTTGGAGGGT
>NZ_JAFCWC010000023.1:0-15958 GCF_049897365.1 Brevundimonas sp. DC300-4 | reverse complement strand
GGATCACATCTGCCGGAAACCGGTGGCGCTTGAACGAAATCGGCTTCACGAAATATCATCTCCAATAGCGGCTTAGGCCGTGATAAGTGGAGACGTTTTAGCGTTGGACTGACAGCACCCCTGCACCGCTGCGACGTCAGTGACGTCGACCTGATGCGCCACTCCGGTCCCGCACTCCTCTGCGACCGCGCTGACATTCGCCAGGTTCCGATCGACACAGTGCACCACGGCCCCTTCTTTCGACAGACGCAACGCGATGGCGCGGCCGATGCCCGAGCCCGCGCCGGTGACGACGGCGGTCGTGTTCTGAAAACTCTTCACTGGTTTGCCTGACGCGTTGACGCGATCACGAGAAGGACATCGCGTCATCGTTCAGCTTGCCGCCGAACAGTTTGAAGCGATCGCGCAGATAGTGTTGGTAAAGCTTCCACGGGGTCCGATCCCCCTGCCGCGGCAGCTGGTCGGCGGCTCGGGCGGCATAGCCGGAGCTGATGTCCATCAACGACGTCGGCGCCATCTCGATCCCAGAGAGGGACGGCGTGCATTTCCGGTAGCCCTTACGGTCCATGTAGCGGATCAGGCGGCAGACGTAGCGGTTGACCATGTCTGCTTTCAGCGTCCAAGGCAGCGCCGTGTAGCCGACGACGAAGGCGAAGTTCGGCACCCCGCTCAGCATCATGCCCTTGTAGACGAAGGCTTCGTTGACAGGCATCGGTGTGCCGTCGACGACGGGGGTCAGGCCCGCCAGGGGAAGCAACTCCAGCCCCGTCGCGGTGACGATGATGTCCGCCTCCAGCATCTCGCCGCTGGCGAGCTCGATGCCACCCGAATTAAAGCGCGCGACCTTGTCAGTAACGATCTCGGCCTGGCCCTTGCGCAGAGCCCGGAACATGTCGCCGTCGGGCATGAAGCAGACGCGTTGTTCGAACGGATTGTAGGCGGGCTTGAAATGCGTATCGACCGGGTATTCGGCGCCGAGCATATCCACCGCATGCTGGCGCAGCGCTGCCCGAACCTTGTCGGGGTCGGTCTTGCACTTGTTGAGCAGCAGCATGGCCATGCCGATCTGCTTCCAGCGCGTCAGGGCATAGGCCCATCGCCTCGGCAGGAATCGCGACACCGATTTGTTGAAGGCGTCCTCACTCGGCAGGCTGACGACATAGCTCGGCGACCTCTGCAACATGGTCACATGGGCCGCCTTGCGCGCCAGGTTCGGCACCAGCGTCACAGCCGTCGCTCCGCTGCCGATCACGACGACGCGTTTGCCCTCGTAGTCGAGATCCTGGGGCCAGTTCTGTGGGTGGACGATGGTCCCCTTGAAATCAGCCTCGCCGGCGAACTCGGGCCGGTAGCCGTTCGAATAGCTGAAATACCCCGAGCAGCAGTGGAGGAAACGGCACTGGAATACCCGCGCTTCGCCGTCGCCGAGCCGGGCGGTGACTGTCCAGAGGCCCGCCGCGCTGTCCCATGCGATCGACACGACCCGATGATCGTATCGGATGCGTTCGAGGACGCCGTACTTCCTGGCCGCCTCGCGGATGTAGCTGAGGATTTCCTCGCCGCCCGCGATCGACTTGTTGCCCGGGAACGGCTCGAAGTCGTAGCCGAGCGTGTACATGTCGGTGTCGCAACGTATGCCCGGATATCGGAACAGGTCCCAGGTTCCTCCGAGATCCGCCCGGGCCTCTAGAAGAACCAGCGACTTGTTCGGGAATTCGCGACGGATACGGCTCGCCGCTCCGACGCCGGAAAGACCGGCACCGATGATCAGGACGTCGAGAGGTTGGGAAACAGAAGCTGAAATGATGGATCTCCCCGCCCCCGTCGGCCGGCCACGTTTCCGAGCCTGCACCTGAGACTAAAAATCTATGCCATCCTCAACTTTCTAGTTCAAGCTAGAATTTCTGCGTAGTGCTATTGTGTTGCTCGTCGGCCTTGCGCGCCGCAGGGTCGTCGTGTTTCCGGGTGACGAATGAAGACGACAGACATCGAGAACCAGCGGCCGAGCGCACGAGGGCGAAAATCCGCGAAAAAGCGCGACGAGATCATCCGGGCCGCCACGGAAGTCATCAACGACAAGACGTTCGCTCTGGCGACGATGATCGACATCGCCGCACGCCTCGATCTGCGGGACGCGACGCTCTACTATTATTTTCCGAACAAGCAGGCTCTCGCCTACGCTTGTCACATCCGGTCTCTTGAGAGGTTCGACGCCCTCCTATCCTCGGCGGACGCTGAAACGGTTTCGGGCGTCGCGAAGCTTCGCAACCTGATCCGGGGATTGATCGACGACTCGGTCCGGGACGGACCACAGCTTTACTTCGGAGACTATTCCTACCTGGAACCATTTCAGCAGGAGGAAATCGCGTCGTTCGCCAAACGGATGACGGTCACTCTGGAGCGGTTCGTTCAGGAGGGCATGAAGGACGGCTCGATCGTTAACTGCGATCCACAACTCGTAGTCCAGCTCCTACTGGGCATGCTCATATGGCTCGCCCGATGGACGTCGGACATCAATGGACTGACACCTGACAAACTGATGGACGCCATCGAGACGTTCAGTTTCCGTGGCCTTGCCCGAAGCTGAAAAGGATGGGGTCGTCGGCCAGCTGCTAGGTCGGCCAAGAGCGCTGTCAGAATCAGACCTCCCCCGCCCTGCCCGCTTTGCGCCTAGGCCCCACTCTGAGAAAACGGCACCGTCGGATGACTGGGCCCACCGTCAGGGGAGATGGGCCGACGTTGTTCTTGCGCTTCTCAGATCCCTGCGTACCACTCGTATCCGCGGTCGGGCCAATAGCCCCCGTTACCGCCCTGGATGTCTGCGAAGCTGTCGACCACCTCGATCCGGCGTATGTATTTGGCCTGTTTATAGCCCAACTGTCGCTCGACCCGCAGTCTCAGAGGCGCTCCGTGCGGAACGCCCAGAACCTCACCGTTCATGTCGTAGGCCAGCAAGGTCTGGGGGTGACGGGCATCGACCAGGTCGATGCTCTCGTAATAGCGCGGCCCCTCCTCGGTCTGGGTCAGGGCGTCGAAACAGTGGAAGACGACGTATTTCGCCTCCGGCTTCAGCCCCGCCTCGTCGAGCAGGGTCTCCAGCCGCACTCCTGTCCACTGCCCGATCGCGGTCCAGCCCTCGACACAGTCGTGTTTGGTGATCTGGGTCCGTGCGGGGCGCGCTCGCAGCTCGGCCAGCGACAGCGACAAGGGCCGTTCGACCAGGCCGTCGATCTCCAGCCGGTAGTCGGCGAACCCGGCGTCCCGCAGGGCCACATAATCCGCCGCCGCCGGGGAGATAGAGCCGTTTGGCTTGAAGTCGGGGCTGATCTCGGCGACGTCGTACTCGGGGGCCAGGGCCTCGCGTGGGATCAGCAGGCGTTGGGAACGGCGCGTCAGCGCCTCGGCGGAAACCTTAAGCCGCTCACTGAACGAAACGCCGCGTTCGCAGGCTGCGAGGGCCATGACGCCTGCGGTCGCCAGGGCCCGACCAAGCCAGGTCCGACGGTTCATCGCCGACGCGCTCATTTCGTTTCTCCATCAGCGGGAGCGGTCGGCTCGAGCACGAACCAGCCTGTGATCATCGCCCGCATGTTGTTGTAGAACCCGGTCCAGATCACCAGCCCGACGTGGATGACGATGAAGCCCACGATCAATCCTGCCGAGATGAAATGCAGCGTCCGCGCAGACTGCCGCCCGCCCATGATCTCCAGCAGGATGCCGCCGATCGCGTTGAAGCCTGGCGACATCGACAGACCCGTGATCAGCATCATGGGGAGGATCACAAGGATCATCGTCACATAGGTCAGCTTCTGGATGACGTTATAGGTCCGCGCTTCCTCATCCTTCGGGAAGTGAAACCGGGCGTGTTCCTTCACGGAGCGCCAGAAACCCTTCAGGTCCATACCGGTCGGCCAGAGCCGCCGCCCGAACCGGCGGGTGATGAAGCCGTAGGCGAGGTAGATCAGGCCGTTGATGACGAACAGCCAGGCGAAGAAGAAATGCCAGTGTCGCGCTTCGGCCAGGTTGCGGCCCTGCGGGATCATCAGCCAGTTCGGAACCGTCGGGATCGTCAGCCACGGATCGGCGAAGGTGGTCCGAATGCCCCAGTCTAGATGCGGATGGGCCATCAGGATGTTCAGCCCGCTCATGAGCAGCACGACGACGGCCACGACGTTCAGCCAGTGGCTGATCCGGACCAGCACGGGATGGCGCCAGATGTCGGTGCGTCCGCCGGGCAGGGGCCGGTCGGCAGGCTCCTGGCTTGTCGTGGCGGGGGCCTCGACCCCGACCTCATCGAACGGACGATCAGTCATACAGTTCTCCCCCGACGGCCGGCGGACGGTCTCATGAACCCGTCCGGCGCGCAAACCGCCGTTTCCGGCGGTTTCGATTCTGCGACCAGAAAAGTTACACGGTCGCCTGATCGGGCAGATTTGAAGATGATGCGCCGCCACTTCAGGCGGCAAAGGTGGCGCCGATCATCGGTCACGGCCTGTCCTCAGCCGGGGGCATCTGGTCGGGGACCAACTGGCCGCCAGCGCACCGGCGGAGAGCAGGCCCTTTGTCGCTACCGAAGGCGGCCTGGATTGAGCGGCCGCTCGATTCGGCCGTCGACCATCACGACTCGGTCATCCGCCAGGCGGTCGGCGTCACGCGGGTCGTGCGAGACCAGCAGCATGGGAAGCGCCGTCTCGTCGCGCAGGGCGGCCAGCCAGGGGATCAGTTCGTCCCGCCGGGGCCCGTCAAGACCCGCGAACGGCTCGTCCAGCAGCAGCAGACGCGGATCCGACGCAAGGGCCCGGGCGATCGCCACCCGCCGCACCTCTCCGCCTGACAGGTTGCGGGTCCATCGCCCCAGAAGCGGTTCGAGCCCCAGCAGATGCAGGATCGGAGCGATCTCGATCGGACGCCCGGCAAAGCGCCGCCCGTAGTCGATATTGTCCGCCACGGTCAGATGCGGAAACAGGCGTGCGTCCTGAAACACGTAACCGATCCTGCGCCGATGGGGAGCCGGAATCTGGCCGGATGCGGCGTCCAGAATGGTCTCGCCGTCGACCACAAACCGCCCGGTCTCGACCGGAATCAGTCCGGCGATGGCGTGCAACAGGGTAGTCTTTCCGGCCCCTGACGCGCCTTCCACCGCCACGATCCGCGCGGCGCTAGCGAATCGCGCCTCGATGCGAAAATCGCCCCGCGACGCGACGATCTCGCACCGTATGGTCAAAGCACCGCGCTCCGTCGCAACAATCGACGATTGACCCATTCCGTCGCCAGCAGGGCGGCCACACAGACGACGACCGACAGCAGCGCCAGCCGCAATGCCGTCGTCTCGCCATCCACCCGCTGTAGCGCGGCATAGATGGCGACCGGGAGGGTGCGCGTCTCGCCGGGGATGGCCCCGACGAAGGTGACCGTGGCCCCAAACTCTCCGAACGCGCGCGCGAAACCCAGCAGTCCACCCGCGATCAGCCCCGGCAGTGCCAGCGGCAGGGTGACCGTAGCCAGCACCCAGTGGGGCGGGGCCCCCAGCGTCGCCGCAGCCTGTTCCACGCCCCGGTCGATGCCCTCAATCGCCTGCCGGATGGGGCGCACCATCAGCGGCAGGGCCATGACAGCCGCCGCCAGCGCCGCCCCGGTCCAGCTGAACGACAGGCTGATCCCGAAGGTCTCCGACAGCCAGCGGCCGACCGGTCCGCGCGCCCCGAACAGCAGCAGCAGCCCCAACCCGGTGACCACCGGCGGCAACACCAGCGGCAGGTTGACCAGCGCCTCCACCATCCACCGGCCGGGAAACGTCCCCCGCGCCAGCAGCAGCGCCAGCCCCGTCGCGACCGGCAGGGTCGCGATCGTGGCCACCGCTCCGACCCTCAACGACAGCGCCAGCGCCTCGATTTCGAACGCGGTCAAAGGCCCGAACAGGTCACCCATCGGCGCCGTCCAGCGCCGCCAACCGCGCAAGGGTCGGCGCCGCCGCCGTCTCCAGCTCGGCACGAAGCGTCTCATAGGCGGCCAGCAAGATTTCGCCGTGCTCGGTGAGCCGCGATCCGCCGCCCCGGGCCCCGCCCCGCACGGTCACTAAAGCCGGTCTCCCGGTCAAACCGTTGATCGCCTCCATCAGGGTCCATGCCCGGCGATAGGACATTCCCATCCGCCGCGCGGCCTCGCTGAGCGAGCCCGAGTCGCGGACATGGGCCAGAAGCTCCGCCTTGCCGGGACCCAGCCGGCCCTCGCCGATCCGGATCTGAAACCACAGCCGCGTCGACGTCATCGTCCCGGTCCGAATCCGTGGCGGGTGAACACCACTCGCGCCGCCTCCGACCGAAGAAAAGCCATCAAGGTCCCGGCCTCTCTAGCCGCGGTTGCCGTCAGGGCGGCCGGATAGGCGATGTCGGGCTGAAGCGCCGCCACAGGCACGTTGACGACGCGCGCGGCATCGAAACCCAGCGTGTCGCTGCGATAGACGATCCCCAGGTCGACGTCGCCCCGGGCCACGAACGCGCGCACGGCCCTGACGTCCCCCGCGAGGATCAGATTGGCCGACACGGCGTCCCAGGCACCTGACCGCTGGAGCATCTCGCGGGCATAGCGCCCCGCGGGCACGCTCTCCGGATCACCTATAGCGACCCGTCCGTTCCAGGTGAAGGACGCGACCGGGCGATCGGACGGCGCGATGACGACCAGACTGTTGGTCAGCAGGGTCACCTGGCTGTCGGCCCGGATCGCCCCCTCCCGCGCCAGTCGGCCCATCCAAAGGTCATCGGCCAGAACCACAAGGTCGGCGGGCGCTCCCGCCAGCAGCTGACGCGCCAGCTCTCCGCTGCCGGCGAACACGGTCCGCAAGGCCCCCCTCCCCTCAGCCTGAAACTTCGCAGCCAGTTCGGTCACAGCGTCGGTCAGCGAGGCTGCCGCGAACAGGGTGAGCGGCGCAGGCGCCGCGGGGCGACAGCCGGAAACGAGGGCCATCGTGATGGCCAGCATGCCGCGCCGCCCGATCATCGGTCCAGAAATGACTTTGCTCCGCCGTAGGCTTCGTTATGCTGATATGAGCATGACGGTCCTGCCCGCGTCCAGCCGCGTCGCAACGCCGATGGTCGACCCGTTCGGCCGGACGATCGACTATGTCCGTGTCTCGGTCACCGATCGGTGCGACCTGCGCTGCACCTATTGCATGGCGGAGCGGCAAACTTTTCTGCCGCGCGCCGAACTGCTGAGCCTCGAGGAGCTGGACCGGCTGTGCTCGGTCTTCGTCGGCCTCGGCACCCGCAGGCTGCGTCTGACCGGCGGGGAACCTCTGGTGCGGAAGGGGTTCATCGATCTTGTCGCGCGCCTTTCGCGGCATCTGGCTTCGGGGGCGCTGGACGAGCTGACCCTGACCACGAATGGCACGCGTCTGGCCGAACACGCCGATGCTCTGGCGGGCCACGGGGTGCGCAGGATCAATGTCTCGCTGGATACCCTCGACCCTGCCTCCTATCGGCGGGTCACCCGCGGCGGGGACCTGACGCAGGTACTTGAAGGGCTGGCGGCGGCCCGCGCCGCCGGGATCGCAATCAAGATCAACACCGTCGCGCTAAGACAGGACAACTGCACCGATCTGCCGGCGATGATCGAATGGGCGCACGGTCTGGGTATGGAAATCACCCTGATCGAGACCATGCCGCTGGGCGAGATCGAGGCCGACCGGACGGGCCAGTTCTTGTCGCTGAGCGACGTGCGCCAAGACCTTGAGACTCGCTGGACCCTGACGCCGCTGGTCCGGCGTACCGGCGGACCAGCCCGTTACGCCCGCGTCGAACAGACCGGCGGGACCGTGGGATTCATCACGCCCCTGACGCAGACGTTTTGCGGCGACTGTAACCGGGTGCGGGTGACGTGCACCGGGACGCTGTTCCTTTGCCTCGGTCAGGACGACCACGCCGAACTGCGCGAAACCCTGCGCGCTCATACGGACGACGGGCCGGTGGCCGAGGCCATCCGCGCCGCTGTTGCCAGGAAGCCGAAAGCGCACGACTTCCGAATCGGTCTGGACGAGGCCCCCGCCGTGCGTCGGTCCATGTCCGTGACGGGAGGCTGAGCGTGGCGCGTGTCCTTCTGTTCGGGGCCTTGGCCGATGCCGCCGGGTGGCGCGAGCGACACATCGAAGGCGACACGATCGAGGCCCTGCGCCGTCATCTGGCCGGAGACGAGCGGCTGGCGGAGCGGCTGGCTCGCCCGGGCGTGATGACGGTGCTGAACCAGGTGGTGGTGCGCGGCGATCATCCTGTCGAAACCGACGACGAGGTGGCCTTTGCCCCTCTGGTCAGCGGGGGCTGAGCATGGTCCGACTGGAGGCCCGGCCGATTGATCCTGCAGCGTTGCTTGACGGCTTCTGCCGCGACCGTACGAACGTAGGGGCGGTAGTCAGTTTCACGGGCCTGTGTCGGGCGGCCACAGAGGGCCAGCCGGTGACGACCCTGACCCTCGACGCATGGCCCGGCTTTACGGAGGCGGTCATGACCGAACTGGAGACGGAGACCCGCGCGCGCTTCGATATCATCGACGTGCTGGCGGTCCACCGGTGGGGCGATGTCGGGGTGGGCCAGCCCATTGTCTTCGTCGCCGTGGCGGCCGCGCATCGTCGCGCCGCCTTCGAGGCGGCCGACTTTCTGATGGACCAGCTCAAAACCCGTGCGCCCCTGTGGAAGCGCGAGGACGGCCCGGACGGCCGTCGCTGGATCGAGCCTCGCCCGTCAGACCGCGCCGACGCTGCCCGATGGACCGAACTGGAGCCTGCCGAATGACCGACCCCCAGTCTTCTGACACTCTGCCCGCGCCCGGCGGCCGGCTGCTGCTCGATCAGGGCGTGACGCCGGTGCGCATCGCCGTCCTGACCATTTCGGACACCCGCGATCACGACAGCGACACCTCCGGCGCGATCCTGGCGGCACGGATCGAGGGGGCTGGCCATGTCTGCGTCGAAAGAGCCATCGTCCCCGACGCCGTGGACGCCATCCGGGCTCAGGTCAGGCGCTGGATCTCGGCAGGGACCGTCGACGCGATCCTGACCACCGGCGGCACCGGCCTGACCGGCCGCGACGTGACACCCGAGGCGCTGGAGCCGCTGTTCGACAAGCGGATCGACGGCTTCTCGGTGATCTTCCACACCGTCAGCTATCAGACCATCGGCCTGTCCACGCTGCAGTCGCGCGCGACGGCGGGTATCATCGACGGGGTCTTCGTCTTTTGCCTGCCCGGCTCCAACGGGGCCGTGCGCGACGGGTGGGACAAGGTCATCCGCTGGCAGCTCGACAGCCGCCACCGCCCCTGCAACCTGGTCGAACTGATGCCCCGGCTGCTGGAGGTCTGATGGCTGGCGATACGACAGGCCTCACCCATATCGACGCCGACGGCCGCGCCCGCATGGTCGACGTATCGGCCAAGGCCTTGACCGCCCGCGAGGCGCGGGCCGAGGGCCGGATCATCATGGAGCCCGCCACCCTGGCGCTGGCCCTGTCGGGAGCCGCAAAAAAGGGTGACGTGCGCGCGGTTGCTGAGATCGCGGGCGTCATGGGGGCCAAACGAACCGCCGACCTGATCCCCCTGTGCCATCCTTTGTCGCTGGACGCCGTCATTGTGACGGTCGAGGCCAGTCCAGACGGATCGGGCCTGTCGGTCTCGGCCACCACCCGCACGACCGGGCGCACGGGGGTCGAGATGGAGGCCCTGACGGCCGCGACGGTAGCCTTGCTCACGGTGTACGACATGCTCAAGGCCGTCGATCGCGGCATGACGATTGAGACGGTCCGGCTGGTAGCCAAGTCCGGCGGCACATCCGGCGACTGGACCCAGGCATGAGCCTTCCCACGGTTGCAGCCGCCCGGGCGGCCATGCTGGCGTCGGTCAGGGCGCTGCCTCCAGAGCAGGTGCCGCTGATCGAGGCCGACGGCCGCTGGCTGGCCGAACCGGTGACTGCGACGCGTGATCAGCCCCCCTTCGACGCCTCGGCTATGGACGGCTGGGCGGTACGGACAGCGGACCTCGGCATCGCGTCGCTGACTATTGTCGGGGAGAGCCTCGCCGGACGGGGCCGGGCCATGCCGTTGGGTCCAGGCGAGGCCGTCCGCATCTTCACCGGTGCACCGCTGCCGCCCGGCGCGGACCGTGTGGTGATCCAGGAAGAAGCGACCCGGGACGGCGACCGTCTGACGGTCCAGAGCGCGCCGGACTCACCGGTCTGGGTGCGCCCGCGCGGATCCGACTATGCTGCGGGAGCCGAGTTGCTGCAGGCGGGCCAGACGCTCAACCCCTGGCGGGTCGCGTTGGCCGCCTCAGCCGGTCGGCCCGACCTGACCTGCGCGCGCCGTCCCAGCGTGGCCATACTGGCCTGTGGCGACGAGGTGGTGGAACCCGGCAGCGCTCCCGGACCGCACCAGATCAACGACGCGGCGGGTCCGGGCGTGGCCCTTGTCGCCCGGCGCGCGGGGGCGGAGGTCCGCCGCCTGCCCCTCGTGGGAGACACGCTCGCGGGGATCGCCGAGACGCTGGCGACAACCGAAGCGGACCTGATCGTCACCATCGGCGGGGCCTCGGTCGGCGATCACGACCTGCTGAAGCCAGCCGCCCGATCAAGGGGGGCGATACTTCTGGTCGAGGGCTGCTCCATGCGCCCGGGCAAGCCGGTCTGGTTCGCCACCCTGCCGGACGGCCGGGCCATTCTGGGCCTGCCGGGCAATCCGGTGTCGGCTCTGGTCTGTGCGGAACTGTTTCTCACGCCGCTTCTGGCGGCCCTTCAGGGCGGGGCATCGGAACCGGCGTTTCAAATCCTGCCAGTCGCCGCGCCGATGCCCGCGAATGGGCCTCGGGACCACTACATGCGCGCCCGCGTCGTCCACGACCCTGAAGGCCAGCCCAAGGTCGAGGCGCTGTCCGATCAGGACTCATCGATGGTGAGGGCAATGGCCGCAGCAGACTGTCTGCTCCGGCGACCGCCGCATGCGCCTGCTTTGGCGACGGACGATCCGACACTGGTCCTGACCCTAGGCTCATGGAGGGGCTTGTCAGGTTAGCCGCGGCAAGTCGAAAGCCGCCCTGCCCTGCCGAAATCAGGCAACCGCGGCCGCCCAGATGGTCGCCGCATCTCAGATGACGCTGGATATTGAAGGTCGTGTAGGTCGCCGCGTGGGTGGTGAGCGCTCTCTGGGCTGAGGCCTTGGATTTGAACCGCTGCTGCTGCTGCCGTGCTCGTCTTCGGATCGGCAGGTGGGAGTTCTCGATCCGATTGTTCTCCCGAAGCCGACCGGGTCGATGCAGATGACTCAGATCCAACTGATCCAGAGCCGCGCCGTATGAGGCGAGGCCGTCGGTTGTGATCGTCCGCAGGTCGATCGGCTGGTTGTGAAGGAGACGCCTCAGCAGCGTCAGCGACGCCTCTGTATCCCGCCGGCGCTGGACCACGAGGTCGAGGACCTCGCCGTCGTCATCGACAGCCCCCCAAAGATACACCCGCTTGCCGCCGATGTTGCAGACCATCGCGTCCAGGCACCAGCGCGGCGAGGGAGTTGGCTGACGGCGCTTCAGCCGCCTCGCGATCTCCGGCTTACGCTGCGTTCTGTGGAGACAAATTCGCTTTAAGGTGACAGCACCGTCATGCAGGCTCCTCGATCGGCAAGGCCGCGGCTCCGACGGCTCCGAGACTACGTAGGTCGAGAAACGCCTGGAGGACAGCTTTGCGAAACCTGGGGTCGGCGGACAGCGAGGGCGGAAATACCGCCTGCAGATCCAGCAGGGCGGCGACCCTGTCACGGTCATCAGTCGCGCCGGCAAGACGGCGTGCCGTCTCGGTCGCCAGGGGGTCCTCGACAACGACGACGTCGCCCACCTCCGTGCGACCCTCCTGCCACCGCATCCAAGCCGCGATGGCCAGGGCGAGAGCGGGAATGGGCCGACCGGCCGAAAGGCGCGCCGCGGCGGTCGCAAGAAGTCGCTGCGGCAACTTCTGGGACCCATCCATGGCGATCTGATGGGTTCGATGACGCAGGGCCGCGTTCGAGAACCGCGCCATCAGCTCGGCCCGATATTTCGCGATATCGAGATCGGGTGGCGGCTCGAGCGTAGTCTCGGCCTCGTCCCATAGGCGCTCTACGAAGGCTTTCAGGATGGGCACGGCAACCGTCTGATGCACGTAGTCCAGTCCGGCGAGCGCACCGAGGTATGCGAGGGAGGAGTGCGCCCCGTTCAGCAGACGCAGCTTTGTGTCCTCCCAGGGGCCGACGGTCTCCGTCAACTGCACCCTGAACCGGGCGAAGTCTGGCCGCTCTCCGGCGAAGCGATCCTCAATGATCCATTGAGTGAAGGGCTCGGTCTTGACCATGCCGAGGTCGACGACGCCCAGTTCGACGCTCAGCTCCTCGATGTCGGCGCGTGTCGTGGCCGGTACGATCCGGTCGATCATGGTCTGGGGGAAGGCCCCCTCGGCCGCGATCCAGTCATGGAGTTCAGGATCGATCCGCCCCGCCATCTCGAGCACAGCCGAGCGGATGCGTGCGCCGTTGTGCGGAAGGTTGTCGCACGAGATCACCGTGAAGGGCGCCAAGCCCCGCCGGCGGCGCAGACGCAGCGCGGCAGTCACGAAGCCAGGCGCGGTGACGGGCGTCGACAGATCTGACAGATCGGCGGCGATGGCCGGGTCGTCCAGCTTCAGGCTTCCGGATGCCGGATCCAGGCAATAGCCCTTCTCGGTCACTGTCAGGGTGACAATGTGAACCTCGGGCGACGCCATGACCTCCACAAGCGAAGCGGGATCGTCGGCGGCGACGCGAACATCCTGAACGGCGCCGACGATCCGTAGAGACCTTTGGGTCCCGTCCTCGATCACAACGGTGTAGAGACCCTCCTGCGGCACCAGCTGATCGCGCACGTCCGGCGATCGCAGCGAGGCGCCAATCACGCCCCAACGCAGGTCGCCTGCATTCAGGGCATCGTCGAAAACGACGGCCTGATGCGCCCGGTGGAAGGCGCCGATGCCCAGATGCACTACGCCGGTCCGAACCTGGCTTCGGTCATATCCCGGAACCGCCACCTGCGCAGGCAGCGCCGCCAGCGCCCGGTAACCGAGCCGCGGCCCTCTCATAGCTTGTAGGCCGCCTTCACAAGATCATAGGTCAGCGCCCGCGCGAGGTCATGAGCCTCGTCCTCCTCGAGCCGGTGCTCGACCACCAGCCTGGCCATGAAACCGCAGTCCATCCGCCGCGCGACGTCGTGCCGGGCAGGAATGGACAGGAAGGCACGGGTGTCGTCGTTGAAGCCGACAGTGTTGTAGAAGCCGGCAGTCTCGGTGACCTGTTCGCGGAACCGACGCATGCCTTCCGGACTATCGTGGAACCACCAGCTGGGCCCGAGTTTCAGCGCCGGATAGTGACCCGCCAGGGGGGCCAACTCGCGGCTGTAGGTCGTCTCGTCCAGGGTGAAGAGGATGAGCGACAGCCGCGGGTCCGAGCCGAAGCGATCGAGCAGAGGCTTCAGCGCGCGGACGTAATCGGTACGCGTTGGAATGTCCGCCCCCTTGTCGCGGCCGAAATGCCGGAACACGGCGGCGTTGTGGTTACGGAAACTGCCGGGGTGCAGCTGCATGACGAGGCCATCGTCCACGCTCATCGCCGCCATCTCGGTCAGCATCTGGCCTCGGAACAGCTCGGCATCGCTCGCAGTCGCCGGACCGGTCGAGACCCGTTTGAACAGGGCTTCTGCCTCGACGGCGGGCAGGTCTGCAGTGAAAGCTGTCGGGTGCCCGTGATCTGTCGAGGTCGCGCCTAACGCGGCGAAGACCGCCCGCCGGTCGCGCAGCGCGTCGAGATAACCGGACCAGCTCAGGGTGTCGCGCCGGGTCAGATCGGCCAGGACTGCGAGGTTGGCATGAAAGCCCTCGTAGTCCGGATCGAGCACCGGGTCAGGCCGGAACGCGGTCAGCACCCGACCCCTCCAGCCGGAGGCACGGATCGCCTGATGGTGTTCGAGGGTATCGATCGGGCTCTCGGTCGTCGTCAGAACCTCGATATTGTGACGCTCGAACAACGCGCGCGGACGGAACAGTTCGGTCTTCAGCGCGGCGTCGATGACGTCGTAATAGTGGTCCGCCGTCTCGGTGGAGAGCCGAACCTCGATGCCGAAAACCTCGGCATAGACCCAGTCGTGCCAGATACGGGACGGGGTGCCGTGGAACAGGTGGTACCGCTCGGCGAACCGCCGCCAGATCTTGCGCGGGTCCGTCTCTATGGTGCCGCCGTCGACGCATGGCACGCCCAGATCCTCCATCGGCACGCCCTGGCTGAAGAGCATGCGAAAGACATAGTGGTCCGGGGTGATCAGCAGCTCGGCGGGGTTGGCGAAGGGCGCATCGCCGGCGAACCACGATGGATCCGTATGGCCATGCGGGCTGATGATCGGCAGGTCCCGGATTTCCGCGTGCAGCCTGCGAGCGACCGCGCGCGTATCAGCGTCCGATGGAAACAGCCGGTCGGGGTGGAGGTGAAGCGGCTTGATCACGACGGGGCCTCGCAGCAGTGACATGGCAGGCAGTATCCGCCTGCGGTCGCGGACGGGGGAAGAAGACACCGGTTACCACGACTTGCAAGAGCGCAGCGTGGTACTGACAGGTTAAGTCTGCCGAGCCGAAAACGCCTCTCTCCTTCCCGCTTCAGCCAGCCGGGGTCGCCGTCGCCCAGGCGTCGGTTGACTGCCCTCGCAGGGTACGAAGGATGGCTCGGGAGATCAGGTGGGTCGGCTGATTGAATGCGTTGTAGATAGGACTGTGGCGGGAGAGGAAACGCTGGGCTGAGCCTTGCGACTTGAACTTCTGCTGTTTGCGTTCTCGTCGTCGGATCACGAGGTGAGAGTTCTCGGCGGGATTGTTCTCCCGCATCCCGCCAGGACGGTGGCGGGCCTGGAGACCAAGCACCTTCATCGCCGCCCGGTCTGAAGCCCGCTTATCCGTGACGATGGACTCCGGATCGATCCCGGTGTTGCGGAGCAGTCGGCGCAGGAACGTCAAGGTGGCCTGCTTGTCCCGGCGCTTCTGCCCCAGAACGTCGAGCACCTCGCCTTCGTCATCCACTGCCCGCCACAGATACATCCGCCGGCCACCGATCTTCACGACGACCTCACCGAGGTGCCAGCGACCCGTTGGTGGACCGCGGCGTCGGCTCAGGTTGGCCGCGTTCAATGGTCCGAACTTGATGACCCGGCAGCGGATCGCCTCGCGACTGACCTCGATCCCGCGCTCCGAGCTGGAGCCCATCGAGGCGGTCCTCGCCATGGTTTCGTCCGGCCTCGGCGTTTCGATCATCCCGCAGGCGCGGGGCGCCATGGTCGACGCCTATCCCGTGCGCCAGATATCACTCGGCAAGAACGCCCCGACCCGACAGATCGCCTTCGCGTGCCGCGGCGCAGACTTCGACAACCGGCGGGTCTCGGCGCTCCGCGATGCCTTCAAGCTCAGCTATGAGGCCGCCTCGGCTTGAATTTGCTCAGTCAGGTCAGCGAGGCGGTCTACTCCCGCCTGACCCCCGCTCGTCGCCGGGGCGCTGTCCGCCCAGATCACCGTCGGCGCAGGTGCCCCTTCTTCGTGTCGTGGAACAACGTGAGATCCAGCCTCTGGGCGCGTCAGGGGCGCGCCAGCTGGACCTGCGGATTCTTGCCTCGTGCAAGTCGGACCTGAAGCGCGCGGTCGAGCGCGGTGAGTTCCGCGAGGATCTGTACTACCGTCTCAATGTTCTGAAGCTGCGGGTGCCGCCGCTGCGGGAGCGGCGCGAGGACGTGGCGCTTTTGTTCTCGCATTTCCTGGCGCGGGCCTCCGGCGATCGCGGGCGGACGCCTCCGCCGATGAGCACCGCCGTCCGGCGCACCCTGATTGAGCATGACTGGCCGGGCAATGTGCGGGAGCTGGCGCATTTCGCCGATCGGGTCGCTCTGGATATCGACGCAC
>NZ_JAFCWC010000022.1:0-16122 GCF_049897365.1 Brevundimonas sp. DC300-4 | reverse complement strand
CGGATACATCGAGGGCTTCTACAATCCCCGTCGCCTGCACTCGTCACTGGGCTATATCAGCCCAGCCGAGGCCGAACGCAGAGCGGCTTAACCCCGTCCACTTTTGCGGGGGAAGATCAACGCACGGCTACCTCATCAGCAATAATTTTAACTCTATCCTGCTCGGAGATACCCATGTGGGGTGCCAAGCGCCGACCGAGGCGAGTGTACCGGTTGAAAAGTGACGCAGATCGATCGCGAACGGCAGAGTTCAGATCTTGTCTGGACACCACGCTACCGATCTCAGCTACTGATGTGCACATGTTTATAGCGGCCCAATCAGCCCAAGCGTGGTCGGGCTTAGCTCCCGGCGGCGCTGAAGCACATCCTACGAGCGCAAATATTGCGCTTAGAAAACAGTATCGTATCATTATTCTGCTATTTCTTTCGATGTTCCGCGATCCGTTGGTATGTTGCATAGGCAGACATCGAATTTCTCTGGATCAGCTTCGCCGGCGCTCATTACCGGCTCTTCGGGCGGTATGTCACACGCTACGGGCCTAACGGGCCGGGGGGCGGCTTTGGTCGGAGCCCGCTCGACCAAATCCACTCAAAACAGCATCCCACCTAAGGCGTTCGTTGCGACACGGCTGGTCATACTCGCAGTCAGGATTGCTGATCAGCCCAGCAGGGCTCGTTGAGATATCGTAGACCGGCTGCTCGCCAGGTTGAGAAGTAAAAGCGAGAATTACCTCGTCGCCAGGCCGGGCTAAGTAGATCATGAATGGCGTGGCTTCACCGATCGTGCCGTTGCCGCGGTCGCAGCCATTGGCCTGAACATATTGCCAGTCGCGAACCCCATCGCCATCGAGGTCTGGGATGCTGTCGATTTTCGCGTGGGCGATGTTGAACGACCCCTCGCTGACGGTCGACGGGCATGCAGCTGCCGTTTGGCGCCAACGGGCTTGTAAGGCGCTTGGCGCGCTTTCCGGGACCTGAGGAGCGTCTTCTTCTGGTCCTGCCAAGATGCCGAACGACGAACTAATAAGCGTTTCGTTACGACTATTCGGTCGCTCAACCAGTCGTTGTAGATCTGGATCCCAAGCGAAACTGTAAGCGCAGTTGTCATTCATGGGCCGGCACATGACCGGGTGGACAATCGTGTCGATGACCGTTTCGCTTGCTCTTGTCGTGATCGCGAAATCAAAGGATTGGTCATTGAAGGCGAGAACATATCCGCCTTCCGGAATACTCACATACAGGCTTCTCAGGCAGCCCCCGGTCCCGCAGTAAACGAGACCGGAATCGGTGTAATCTACGAGCCAGTCGTCCACGCCGTCGTGTGAGATATCGACCGGCGTAATCACTCCCTCGGGGACTTTTGCGACAAGCGCGGGCCGATTCATCGGCTCGCTCCGATCAAAATAGGCAGCGTTTATCTCGTTCAGGACCATCCATTCCAAAGACGCCTGCGGTGAAGGCTGATCAGGGTCAAGTGGTCGGGAACACGCAGCTCCCGCAGCTCCCGATATCAGCGATAGTGTCGCCAGGCTGGAGGCAAACGGCTTAAACATTCCAATTTCGGCTTTCAGCTCAGATAGTTGTCTGGCGGCTCTCACGGGTGCGAGATGCATCACCTGATTCCAGATCCAAAATTATTTCCTACTTCGGATCTCGTTGGACAGTTCGAGGCTGTAGCTCCCTACCGTATCGGCACCCAGGCTATTGGCTCGCACGAACCAGATCTGGCCGTCCCCGGTAAAGCTGAGCGCCGAATCCGTCCCGCCACCACTGTCGTCATCCGTTTCTCTGGGCGAGGCTGCACACTGGCCCAGGCCGGCTCCAAGATAGGTGTCGAAGTCGGACGAGCGCATGGTCACCTGATAGGTCGCGCCTGCCGTGGTCTGAACAGCAAAGCAGTCATAGAAACTGTCGTCGCTTAGCTTGGGGTCGAACCGACTGAGGTCGCCGCGCGTAGGCTGGCCCGTCACTAGAAAGTTGGCACGCCGACCTTCGCCGACCTCCAGTGTATACGACCCGGTCGCATTGGCCGCCAGACTGTTCGCGCGCAGAAACCAGGTCTGGCCATCGCCGAGAATGTCGAGCGCCGCATTGGTGCCGCCGCCGCCATCGTCGTCTGACAGGATCGCCGCACCGCCGCATTCACCGGTTCCAGCGCTCACGTAAGCGTCGAAACTGTCAGACCGCATCGTCACGGGATAGATCGTCCCCGCCTGGGTCTGCAGAGCTTGACAGTCATAGAAGCTGTCATCCGCCAGTTTTGTATCGGAGGTGGTAAGCTCGCCCTGGATGGCCGAGCTTACAGTCGCGGTGGGCGCAGGCGTGGCATCGGCTCGGCCTTCTGCGGGACGGGGCGTGGCGCGTGCTACTGTTCGGGCGCTGTCGCCATCAGCATCTGCAACCGGCCCCATGCCCTGCGTCACCGGCTGGTTCAGATCGTCGCCTCCGTCGCGAAGTTGAGCCATCAGTCCGATAGCCTCCTCGTGACCGCCCTCGGCCGCCAGGTTCCACCAATAGATGGCGTCGCCGTTCGCTTCTGGCACGCCCAGCCCCTCATAAAACAAGTGGCCCAACAGGGTTTGCGCAGAGTGGTTGCCGGCATAGGCTGCACGCCGGACCATGGCCGCGCCGGCGACCTCGTCCTTGGGCACGCCACTGCCCTGAACCAAGGAAAGTCCGTAGTTTCTTTGACTATCCGGATCGCCAGCCTCGGCAGCGCGGCGGAGCAGTTCGTATCCTTCGGCCTCCGTACCACCACGGTCGGTCAGATACATTCCCGCCAGCAAACCCGTCGACCCGCTCTCGCCCTGATCGGAGGCGGCCTTCAGGTAAAGGATGGCCGCCGCGTCGTCTCGTTCCACGCCCTCGCCCATGGCATACAGAGTGCCCAACATGGCTTGGGCCGTGACCTCGCCAGCGTCGGCGGCGGGGATCAGGTAACGGGTGGACGTGGCGGCGTCGGTGATTACCAGCGACAAACCGTACTGCGCCTGGCCAAAGCTGTTGCCGGCGTCGGCAGCCATCCGGAGCCAGCGCGCACCCTCTGCCGGATCAGGCGGACCGCCAATGCCTTCGGAGAGGAAGTAACCGTAGTTGGCTTGGCTGGGGGCATGGCCAGCCTGCGCCGCCTGCTGGAAATAGCCGCGCGCGCGGGCGTCGTCGCGTGGAGCGTCGTCGAATCCGGTGTAGTAGATGCGGCCCAGGTTATACTGCGCGCCCGTGTCGCCGGCCGCCGCTTCCTGGGCCAGCCGCGCCAGCATTTGCGAGGGCGTTTCCTCGGTGCGGATGACGATCGTGTAGCTGTCGACCACGCTATGGGGGCCGTTGTCCGTATAGCCACCCGATGCGCCCAGCCCGCTTGACCCGCCGGACGAAACGCTGCTGGACGACGATGAGGATGCGCCGCTGTTGGCGGACGACCGGGAGGCATCCTGGGTCGCCCCTTGCTGAGCCAGGCTGCGATCGGCGCTGATCTGGTCGTTGCGCGCGGCCTCGGCCTGCATGCTGGCCATTTGCCGCTGGCGGTTGGCCTCGTCGGTCTGGGGATCTGCCGTCGCGGCATGGGCCAGGGCCAGCACTCCGAGCGCGCAGGCAGTGAGAAGAAGCGACTTCATTTATCCGTCCGAACGTGTGCGATCATGCAAGGCTGGCAAACCAAGCTTTCAGGGGGTTTCCGTGATGCCAAGGACAGCCTGTGCAGTGCCGCCCCGGCTGAAGGTTCCCACCCAGACATCGTAGACGCCGCTGGATGGACGACGGAAAACGACCTGCGCATCACCGTCGCCGAAGCTGTCGTCGTCGCAGGCCCAGTTGCCGCTCGGGTCGTTGATGATCAGCGTCGTATCGGTGCGCGAGACAGTTCGGAAGGCGAGAGGAAGCCGCCCAGCGGTATAGGTAACCCGAAAGTCCGGGGCATCCGAAATCCAGCCGGTGCAGGAGCCCGGCAGCCGATTGCCGTCCTGGTTGCCGCCGGCGACGACAGCGACGGTGTATGGATCGGGGGTGAAGCCGGACCGAAGCTGCACTTGGCCCGAGTTCGGATTCATACCCGCATTCTGCGCGTTGACGGATCCCGCTAGAATCGTCGCGAGAGCGCAAATGGCTGAACAAGAAGTCGTGTGGCGCATCGTCGTTTTCCCCAAGCGGTCTGCTTTGGAATAGTAGCCTAGACCCAATCTGCGCGCCCCTCATCCCCGTGAACCGGGGGGTAGCGGTTTGGGGTGGCAAATCGTTTGCCCGCGCATAGTGTGCGCTATGCAGCTTCGCCGTCCGTCTGTGCTTTTGGCCTTCGCGATCGCCCTCTTGTTCGGGCTGATCGGCGGTGTCGCGCTCTACGCAAGGAGCCTTCCCTCCGTGGGCGTCACGGTTGCCACGGACGGGGGGGAGGTGATTGTCCAGAGACTGTCTGGACCGGATCAAAGCAGTGCGGGCCCAATCGCGTTGCCGGCCCGGTTAACAGCCATGAGCAGCGAGTCAGACCAGCCGACCAAGATAAAGATTTCGGGCAGAAGCGATCTGGTTCGACGGCTCGAAACAGAAATAGATCAGGCGGATCTTACGTCGCAAGATGAGATGCTAGCCATCGCGAACACTGGATCGGTCCGGCTTTGGTTGCAGGACAAGAACGGCTTGTCGGCATCGGTCCCTCGCAAGGTTCACGATACCCGCTTGCCGATGACGTTTTGGATCATTGCTCTAACCGGTCTTTTTGGCGCTGTGATCGGCTTATGGCTGCTGACTATGCGCGCTGCCGAGTTGGCGGCGCAGGCGGCAGGTTTGGCCGGCGTGGCGCTTCTCGCTGCGGCTCTTCCAATGGCGGTGATCGACGCCGCAGAGTTGATCATCGGAGGACAACGCTACGCACTCCTTCTCAACTTAAACTACGTTGGAGGGCAGGTTTTCGGTGCGGCGTTTCTCTGTCTCTTTGCAAGCTATCCAATCCAGCTATTTTCTTCACGGATCACTGTAATCGCTTGCTGCATCCTGGGTTTAGCGGTGTTGCCAATCGTGCTGTTGGTCCCGACCGTGGTCGATCGTTCGCAGTTCACCAGCGCATTGGTCGGCCTCGACCTGGCGCTGATAGTCGTCGCCCTGGTGATGCAATGGGTCAGATCCAACTATCAACCGGTCGGCCGAGCATACCTCCGCCTCGTCGGGACGGTCACGACGCTTTCGCTTGGCGGATGGATTGCTTGTTTTCAGATTCCCCCAGCTGCCGGAATGCCGGCTTTGGCCGACTTTTCCTACGGCTTCCTCCTGATGCTACCGCCCTTCGCGGCAATCGCTTTGGGAATAGCCAAGGGGCATTTGTTCGACATTGACCGTTGGGCGTGGAAGCTTCTGGCGTCGGCCGTCGTCCTTCTCGGGCTGCTCGTTGCGGATTTGGTGCTGGTGTTCGGCATTGGGCTTGCGCCGGGACAGGCGGCGTCGGCCTCGCTGTTGCTGGTCGGCACGATATGGCTGGTGGCTCGCAATCGGTTTTTGGACGCGCTCTTGGGCAGACGCCGCAGAAGCCAGTTGCAGCTTTCCTCAGATGCCGTTCACGTTGCCCTGGCGCCCACGGCTCCCCAACGTTTCGACCGATGGAAGTCGGTGTTGAGCGAGCTTTTCGAGCCACTTGAGATTGTCGCCGGCCCCCAGAATGTTGTCCAGGCGTCGACCCTGGATAGCGGACGATCGCTTCTCGTGCCTGCTCCCGCATTTGGTCATGCATTGCTTCTCCGCGGAGCCCGTCTGGGCCGGTCTCTATTCCAGGGAGAGGATTGCGAGACCGTCACGAGCTTGCTGCTCGTCTGCGATCAGGTCGACGTAGGTCGCGACGCCTATGACCGGGGCACCCGCGAGGAACGGGAGAGAATCGCAAAGGATCTGCATGACGATGTGTCGGCGCGACTGCTGACCAGCCTACACCGAACCGATGCTGAGCTGGTGCGCACCGACGTGCGGGCCGCCATGTCTGATATCCGCTCCATCGTGGCCGGACTGGAAGGCCACCAATCTCGGCTCGACGAAGTTCTCGCCACCCTCCGACACGATTGCTGTGAGCGTCTGGAGGCGGCAGAGATCAAGTGTACGTGGACGTTCGACCCGCTGGCGATCCAGTTGGCTGACCCAGCACCTTACCTGTTTTACAAGGCGCTCAACTCGGCCGTGCGAGAGGCGGTCACGAACGTGATTCGTCACGCGCAGGCCGATCGGGTCGAAGTCCTGATCAACTCTTACAGTCTGGGCACAGATCGATGGCTGCGAGTGACTATCGCAGACAATGGCGTGGGGATCAGCCCGAACGCACACCTCGGCCACGGATCGCGTAACATGAAAACGCGCATTCGCGCGCTGGGGGGTCACGTAGAGTCTACGTCTGGCCAAGGCACGACGATCTCGATGTCCATGCCGCTGGAAGTACCCCCCGGATCGGGGGATGGGACCGCATCCCAACCTCGCTATACAGTGCTGTCAGACAAGCCGGACGGTCGACTATGGATAATGCGCAACCTATTTTGGTGGTGGAAGATATCGAAGCGACCCGTGACTGGCTCGTAAAGCTGGCAGGCAGCGTATTTGTAGACGCCGATGTGGCCGTCGCCGATACCCTCGGGTCCGCAATGGCCTGGCTGGATGCCCAGACGCCCGGGACTACCCCGATCTGCCTCGTCGACCTTGGTCTGCCAGATGGCTCTGGGGTCGATTTCATTCGCGCCCTAATGCACCGCTGCCCCGGTGCCCGTGCGGTCGTAACAACGCTTTACGACGACGACGCCAACCTGCTGAATGCGATGGCTGCCGGAGCGGCCGGCTACATCCTGAAGGATCAGGAGCCTGAACTGATCGGCGCAAAACTCGCGGCGATGGAACGCGGCGAGGTTCCCATGTCGCCCGCGATCTCCAGAAAAATACTGAACCATTTTCAAAACAGCGCACGGTTCGTAACCGCGTCTCAAGCGACGGTTGCGCTGACCATTCGCGAGACTGATGTTCTCCGACTGGTCGGTCGAGGCCTAAAAGTTGCTGAGGCGGCGGCATCGCTGCAGTTGAGCGATCAGACCGTCTCTGGCTATTTGAAAACGATCTACCGGAAATTGGACATCAACTGCCGCGCCGAAGCGGCGTTGGAAGCTGCGCGACTCGGCCTGGTCTGAGCCGGGAAGCGATGAATCTATTGACTGCAGCCGCTTGGGGTGTGGATCGGCGTCGAAATCGGCCCCCCTCGAGTGGCAGCCTAGGTGATTGAATTCGCCATATAACAATACGTTCGCGCCCATGCTGATAGGCGTCTTCCGGGCCCCCTCTCGCCCCGCAACGTCAAGCTCGTTCAATATGTTATCTCAAGCCGGGCGGGGTCCCGCCTTCAACTCCGATCAACAGTCTTGTCCTTCTCGCGCCCATGCAGGCCGGAGGGCTGCCATCGCTGCCAGATATTCTTCGCTCAGCGGTTTGAGATCAGGCGCATCTGCGAAGTCAAAGGCCTCTGGGCGGGTGCGTAGCAGTTCGGCAATAGGAGAGGACCCTGCAGCGCCTAGATCTTCGTCGGGTTCGTCCATGTTGTGCTCCTTCTTCATCAATGCTCCGTGGCGCCGCACAGTCAAGTCGTGGTGTTCGGCATTCCATTTCAAACATTCAAAGGCGCCATGAGTATTTCCGAACTAGATTGAGCTCCTTCCACTCCGAGTTCTCAAGGCAATCGACACTCTTGTTAACCGCGTTGCGTTCTGAGGCTTCCAAGAGCTGAGTAAGCTGCGGATTGGCTTCCTCGTGATCGGCTATCGCTTCGCGATGTCGCTGGTCAATATAGCGCTGAGAAGGAGCATGGCCCTGGCTTGCCCTAGAGCGGATCGACAGAAGGTTGGCCACATGGAAGGGTACCATTGTCACCCCAGCGCTAGTCCTGATAGGCACGAGTTCTTCGGTAACGGCCAATATGTCGCGACGATATTGACGGCTCGAGGCGGCTCGTTGGTGTTTGCTACGTGGCCGGCCTGAGAGGTTGCCTGAATAACCCTTCACAAACTGGCCGGCGTCCGATCGACCCGTGCGTTTCGGAAAAACGATCTCGTCTTCCATCACACAGCCTCCGATGTCAGAATGTTTGCCGCTTCCTCGAGAACTGCCTCGTGCCCAGTCAGGGCCTCCCAGCGGTGAATGGCGGTATCGACGTAAACAGGATCGATCTCGACGCCCCGGCAGAGCCTACCCGCTCGCTCGGCTGCAATGAGTGTCGTTCCAGAGCCTAGAAAGGCATTAAGCACCAGCTCCCTGCGACGAGTGACGTCCTTGATAGCGTCAGCCACCATGGCGACCGGCTTGACTGTAGGATGCCATTCGAGCTCGGCCCCGCGGCTGCCACCGCTGTTCACCGATGAATAGTCCCAGACGTTGGTCCTGTTGCGGCCATGCTTGCCGAGCTCGACAGCGTTGAAGGGTGCTGTCAGTCCAACGCTAAAACGTCTCCACTTATGACTGCCTAAACCGCTGTTGGAGATGATGTTTCGTGAAGCCGATTTCGTTCAAGCGCCACCGGTTTCCGGCAGATGTGATCCGCCATGCCGTCTGGCTGTACTTTCGTTTCAGCTTGAGTTTGCGGGACGTCGAGGAGGTGCTGTCAGGCGAACGATAAAAGGTCTCCGGTATCTGTGGCGTAAACCACTGACGGGGATGGATTATTGTGAAGCCCATTTCGTTCAAGCGCCACCGGTTTCCGGCGGACGTGATCCGCCATGCGGTATGGCTGTACTTTCGGTTCAGCCTCAGTTTTCGGGACGTCGAGGAGCTCCTCGCGGCCCGCGGTGTGGACGTCAGCTACGAGACGATCCGGTGCTGGACCATCAAGTTCGGCCCCTTGATCGCCTGGCGGCTGAAGAAGCGGCGAGGGGCCCCGTCGCCGCGCTGGCACCTGGACGAGATGGTCTGCCGGATCGGCGGCAAGCGGATGTATCTGTGGCGCGCAGTGGACGATGAAGGCGAGGTCCTGGACCTCGTGGTCCAGCGCCGGCGGGACACAGAGGCGGCGTTGAGGCTTCTCCGACGCCTGCTACACAACCAGCCGATCGAGCCTCAGACGATCACGACGGACGGCCTGGCCTCCTATGGCGCGGCGCTCGATGTCCTGGATCTGAGGCATCTGCATCGACCCGGCCGGCTTCGGGACAACAATCGGGCAGAGAACTCACACCTGCCGATCCGACGACGAGAGCGACAGCAGCAGCGGTTCAAATCCCAAGCCTCAGCCCAGAGATTCCTCACCACCCACGCGGCGATCTACAACACCTTCAGCATCCAGCGCCATTTGATCAGCAGACCCACACTTCGGCGTTTCCGCGCCGATGCGGCGACCGCTTGGGCGGCAGCGGTTGCCTGATTTCGGCAGGGTAGGGCGCTTCTCAGCCCGGCGCGGTTATCCTGACAGCGCCAGCAGCCCAAACCCTTCGTCTGGACCGCCGATCCAGACAAAATCATCGCCGCCGCTAACCGCGGGCACCAAGTGATGGAATCAATCCACTAGAAGGACTTCCGCAGGTTCACATACCAGTAGCGGCTGTAGGGGGTGTAGACGGTGCCCAGATAGCCGTCCGACGCCAGCGGGGGCTGCTCGTCGGTCAGGTTGCGCACGCCGACGCGAACCGCTGTGCCGTCCAGCGCACCGCCCTCGTCGAACTCGTACTGGCCGTAAAGATTGCCGGTGATCAGGGAGTCGATGACCCAGATCTGGTTCGAGGGGTCGAGCAGGAAGTCCTGTTCGACGCTGCCGGTATAGGAGGTGAAGGCCCCGACGGTGATGTTTTCGTAGCTCCATGTCGCCGACAGCGACCACTTCCATGCCGGGCGGCTGTTGTTGCGGATCAGGTCGCCAGCGCTGCCAGCGAATGAAATCAGCGGATCGAGCTTTCCCTCGGCCTTGGCGTCGATAAGCCCCTGGATGCCCGGCGATGGCTCCAGATAGAAGGTGAGCAGGTGCGAGACATTCAGATTGACGTTGAAGTCCCCCAAGCGCGTGCCGTGAAGGTTCCACATGGCGCCGAAGTCGAAGCCCTCGGCCGTCTGGGGTTGCAGGTTGTCGTACAGGTCCTTGACGTAAAGGATCTCGCCCGCCGGCGTCAGGCCCGTTCCGGCGAAGATCCTGATGTCATCGGCTGTCGGGGCGGCACGAACGACATTGGGGTTGATCAGGCTCTGCTTGCGCAACAGATAATCCAACGTCAGCGCATTTTGGCCGCGGAAGACGCCGACCAGCCCGGTCTGTTCGACCCGCCACCAGTCCGCCGTGAAGGTGAAGTCTCCGATGCCTGCCGGTGAAAAATCGGGCTGGATCACCGTGCCGAAAGACAGGGTTTCGGATTCCTCCGGCTTCAGGTTCGGGTTGCCCGCGCGCTGTTCCGCCACCAGGCGGCGCACCCGGACGGTGTTGATCGAGGCGGTGTCGGCAAAGCCTGGAACCAGGGTGGGCGACGCGCCGCATCCCGCAAACGAGGCCATGGCCCCGCGACGGATCAAGGCTTCGCAATAGACCCAGTCGGTGCTGGAGTTGGAACGCGTTACGATCGTGGCGTTGATCTGCTCAAGGTTGGGCGCCCGGAACCCTTGGGCCCACGAGCCCCGGAAGCGGATGCCGTCGACCATATCCCAGGCCACGGCGACCTTGGGCTTGGCGACGTCGCCGAAGTCCGAATAGTGCTCGAAGCGACCGGCGATCTGGGCTTCGAGGCGATACACCAGGGGAATGTTCATTTCGGGCGAGACGATCGGCACGGCGAACTCGGCATAGGCCGAATACACATCGCGTTCGCCCGTGGTGTCCGGGCTCAGTGAAGAGTTCACGAGGTCGCTGTAAACCGAGCCAGACGGGTCCGTGTATGTGATCGTGCCGTCGATACGCTGGTCGCGGTCGTCCAGTTGGGTTTCACGACGGGCCTCGACGCCGGCCGCGAAGCCAAGATCGCCACCGGGCAGGCGGAACAGGTCCGGGCGTGACACCTTGAAGTCCCCGAGGGCCAGGGTGGTCTCGGAATATCGACGCATCTTGACGCGGATGGCGTTGAGGGCCGCGGTGCTGCTGGGGGTTCCGTCGCCGAAGCTGAAGTTGTTCAGGTCGCCGCCATTGAACGGATTGTAGGCGTCGGCCGTTGACAGGGCGAGCTGCCTCTGGAGGGCGGTGTTGGAGACGTTGTCACTGATGTCTTCGGCGCTCGCTTCCGAATAGACTAGGGCGCTTTCCCAGTTCCATCCTTTCCAGTCTCCGCGCAGCCCGCCGAGCAGTCGGTACTGGTCGTTGGTGACGTTGACCTCGATCGGACCGAGGTCCTCGAAGCGATAGCCGCTGAGCAGAAGATCGACGCCCGCCGCAGGCGCCGTGATTCCGGTCAGCCGGTTCGGGTTCACGACCCCGTTGATCAGCGTGGCGCCGAAGGGATTGTAGAAGTTGGTCCTGGGGATCGTGACCACGACCGACGACAAGGTGCTGATCGGCGCCTGGAAGGCCGTGGTTTCGGCACGGTAATAGCCAAACTCACCGAACGCCTCGACGTTGTCGTTGACGTTGTACCTGCCGGTGAGGAAGGCGTTCAGACGCTTGACTTCGGGCATCACGGTAATGCCTTGGGCGGCGGCGTCGCTGAACAGCCGCGAATCGATCACCGTGCCGGACCTCACGCAGATCCCGTCGGCGGCCGGGGCGGAACACCCTGTGAAGCTGGCGGGTTGCCTGGAGAATGCGGTCAGGTTGGACGTGGCGCCGGCCAGACGGACCGTTGCGCCGGTCGGCCGGAACAGGCCCCAGGCGGTCAACGACGAGCGGCCGTTCAGCGTAGCGGCGTTCTCGAAACCGGTGCCGGCGAACAGCGCGCGCCTGTCCAGGGAGGTGGTGTAGTCCTGGTCGGTCGTCTTGAGTTCAGACCGGTCATCGTAGTTCACGAAGAGCGAGATATTGCCCTGTCCGTCGGCAATGTCGCGGCCGCCGTAAAGGCTCAGATTGGTTTCAGACAGACCGGTGCCCTCGGCTGCGCCATACTGGGCCGAGACCGTCAGGCCGTTCATATCGTCCCGCAGCACGGTGTTGATCACCCCGGCCACCGCGTCCGCGCCGTAAATGGCGGCGGCGCCGTCGCGCAGGACCTCCAGGCGCCTGAGGCCGCTGACTGGTATGGCGTTGGTGTTGTAGGTCAGGACCGGGACGAGCTGCTCATTGGCCTGGGAGGTCGGGTGACCGACCACGCGCCGGCCGTTCAGCAGGACGAGCGTGTTCCCGATTCCGAGGTTGCGGAGATTGACGGAGCCTGTGTCGCCGCGCGCCGAGTTCGAGCTGGCGGGCAGGAATGAGGAGTTGAAGGTGACATCGCCCATCTGGGGAATCGAGCGAAGCAGATCGTCGCCCGAGGTCGCGGCCGTGGCCAGGATCTGTTCCTCGGAGACGACCGTGACCGGAAGAGCCGCCGTAACCCTGGCGCCGCGAATCTGCGATCCCACGACAATAATCTCCTCGACCTCCGTGGCCTGTTCCTGAGCCTCCTGGGCGAGGGTCGGCGTCGTCCAGCCCGCCATCATGATGGCGGTCGTCGCCAGCATGAACGATCGGGGCGAGCGACGAGACAGGGACAGGCGCATGGATTTGAATCCTGAGGTTTGAAATGGCCGCCCCGATTTCCCTCCGGGCGGCCACCAGTAAATCCGGGCGATCGCCCGATCTGGAACGACGACCACGGTGTGACGTCGCGAAGCGTAGACGAAGACTAGAAACCGCCACATTCAGCCCGTCAACACCGGAGGTTAAAAATTGTCGGCGGTTAACAAGATCTCGCTGTCCCGAGCACGTTAATGCCCAGTGCTCAGCATTTTTCGCCGAGATCGAGCATCACCGCAGGAAAATAGGGTGGCTTTCAAGATTGAACTGAATAACACTCGGTCCGATTTTCGAACAATTGTGGCAGGAATCATTATGTCGAGCGGACGATTGAGGCTGCTGATCCTGGCCGCTGCGGCCATGTTGTTCTCCGGACACGTCCTCGCTCAGGAGGTTGCGGCACCGGTTCGTCCCGGAGCGGGTAGCGGCGGCGATGTCGTCAGCTACGGCCAGATCCACAGCCCCACGATCGGTCGAGGCGGCATGGTCGTCAGCCAGAGTGTTCTGGCCACCCGGGTCGGCGTCGAAATCCTGAGGCGCGGCGGCAATGCGGTTGATGCGGCCGTGGCCGTGGGGTTCGCGGAAGCTGTTGCCCTGCCGCGTGCGGGAAACATCGGCGGCGGCGGCTATATGCTTATCCATATGGCGGCGACGGACGAACGTCCTGCAGCAGACCTTGCGATCAACTACTATGGCGTGGCGCCGCAGGCGACGACGCCGGATCTGCTGCTGGACGACAACGGCAGGTTTGATCGCATCGCGCCGTCAGGGTTCCGCAATGTTTCCGTTCCCGGCACGGTTATGGGGATGTGGGAAGCGCATAGGCGGTTCGGCACACTGTCCTGGGCCGAAGTTCTGGCGCCGTCGGTCGAGATGGCGGAGGGGGGAGTTGTCCTGTCCGATGGGGAGGCCGCGGCGACGGCGGGACGGGCCTCGGTTCTGGCGCGGGATCCCGGTGCCCGCGAAGCCTACCTGAAGGCCGATGGCACGCCCTACCAGGCTGGAGAGTTGTTCCGTCAGCCGCAACTGGCCTGGAGCCTTCGCCAGGTTCAGGCAAACGGACCAGACGGCTTCTACCGGGGGGAACTCGCTCATCGCATCATTGAGGGTGTTCGCGCGGGCGGCGGGATCATGACGGAGCAGGATCTGGCAGATTTCCGCGTGGTGGTGTCGGAGCCGATCTGGTCGACCTATCGGGATCACCGGATCGCCTTCATGCCGCCGACGGCGTCGGGGGTCAGCGTGGCCGAAACACTGAACCTGCTTGAGTATTTCCCGATGCGCGAGCTTCGCTGGGGCAGTGTGGACAGCCTGCATCTGATTTCCGAGGCGATGAAGATCAGCTCGTCCGACCGGCGACTGATCGGCGGCGAGCCGCAATGGACCACTCCGGCGCAAGGCCTGGCCAGCAAGGCGTTTGCAGCAGAACGGGTAAGGCTCATCTCGATGGACAGTTCGCTCTCTGCCGACGCCATCCCGGAGGGCAATCCCTATGCCTACGAGAGCCAGGACACGACCCACTATTCGATCGCCGATGCGCACGGCAACGCGGTCAGCAACACCTTCACTCTGTCGAACTCATATGGCGCGCATGTCGCCGCGCCCGGGACGGGCATCCTGCTGAACAACTCTCTGGACAATTTCGCCTGGGGCAGCGTGGACGAGAACACCATCGCCAACAGACCCGCTCCGGGCAAGCGGCTGGGATCAACCATCACGCCCATGATCGTCTTCGACGACGAAAAGCCTTGGCTGGTCACAGGGACGCCGGGGGGCGGCTACATCATCGCGACGATGGTGCAACTGGTCGTCAACGTCATAGATCATCAGCTGAATATCGCCGAAGCAGCCATGCGTCCGCGGCTGAACCAGGGCGCGGGCGACAGCCCACTGGAACTGGAGGGCGGATTCTCGCCGGACATCGAGCCTCTGCTGGAGGCGCGCGGGCATGAGATTCGACCCTCAATGACGATGGGCAGCACCCAGTCGATCATGATCGAAGGCGACCGGTTCCTCGGTGCCGCCGACACGCGCAGGCCGGACGCGCTGGCCCTGGGGGTTCGGTGAGGGACAGCGCCGCATTCGCACTCGCGGCACCGTTTCGTGGAATGGGGCTTAGGCGCAAAGCGGGCGGGGAGGGGAGGTCCGCTTCTGGCCGACGCTGCCATCAGAGCGAAGTGATTTCCGGACATTCAGCTAGCCTGGAGGACCGCCAACCGCTTGCGCGAACAAACAAAGAACTAGACGCTTCCACCGAGACGCGCCAAATTCCGGCGACGAATCTCGCGAGCGCCGTCCATTTGCGTGAGTTGGCTTGGAGACGACAATGGCCGGGCACGGCGCGCAACAGTCCTTCTATGAGTTCTTCGCCGGCGGCGGCATGGCGCGTGCGGGCCTCGGCGAGGCCTGGACCTGTCTCTTCGCCAACGACTTCGATGCCAAGAAGGGTTTCGCCTACCAGGCCAACTGGGGCACAGGCGGTGAGGGTGCTGTCAGGCGAACGATAAAAGGTCTCCGGTATCTGTGGCGTAAACCACTGACGGGGATGGATTATTGTGAAGCCCATTTCGTTCAAGCGCCACCGGTTTCCGGCGGACGTGATCCGCCATGCGGTATGGCTGTACTTTCGGTTCAGCCTCAGTTTTCGGGACGTCGAGGAGCTCCTCGCGGCCCGCGGTGTGGACGTCAGCTACGAGACGATCCGGTGCTGGACCATCAAGTTCGGTCCCTTGATCGCCCGGCGGCTGAAGAAGCGGCGAGGGGCCCCGTCGCCGCGCTGGCACCTGGACGAGATGGTCTGCGGGATCGGCGGCAAGCGGATGTATCTGTGGCGCGCAGTGGACGATGAAGGCGAGGTCCTGGACCTGGTCGTCCAGCGCCGGCGGGACACGGACGCTGCGTTGAAGCTGCTCAGGCGGCTCCTTCACAACCAGCCAGTGGAGCCGCAGACGATCACGACAGACGGCCTGGCCTCATACGGCGCGGCTCTGGATAAGCTGGATCTGCGCCACCTGCACCGACCCGGCCGGCTTCGAGAGAACAATCGGGCAGAGAACTCACACCTGCCGATCCGACGACGAGAGCGACAGCAGCAGAGGTTCAAATCCCAGGCCTCAGCCCAGAGATTTCTTACCACCCACGCGGCGATCTACAACACCTTCAGCATCCAGCGCCATTTGATCAGCAGACCCACACTTCGCCGATTCCGCGCCGACGCTGATGCCGCATGGGCGGCTGCGGTTGCCTGAAGGGCGGCGGGGCAGGGGGCTTTCGACTTGGCAAAGTTAACCTGTCAACGCCGTGTCGAGAAGGGCCTGATCGAACCAAAACAACGTCTCTGGCGATCTTGTGTGCCGAGTATCGACTGTCACTGGACAATCCTCACAGGTCTGCATTATGTCTATACAATAATCAGGGCAAGCGACCAGCGTTTCCTGTGGGTGGCGGAGGGCGAACAATGGAGCGTGATCGCGTCTGGACCAATGCCCGGTTGGCGGTGGTCGCGCCCGATG
>NZ_JAFCWC010000021.1:0-17926 GCF_049897365.1 Brevundimonas sp. DC300-4 | reverse complement strand
TTCGGCATTCCAGTTCACGCCGTTGCCGGACGCTTCCAGGTTGATGTCGTCGATCTTGTGGTAACCGGCGTCAATCGCGCCGTACCAGCCGTCCGGCTCAGCCGAAGCAGCACCAGCGGACAGGGCGAGAGCCGCCGCCGCGCTGGAAGCCAGGAACAAAGTCTTGAAACGCATGGGTGTGAGCCCTCCGCAGCCATAATTGATCATTGCGGCGGTCTCACCGCCTTTCGGGGTCATAACAGCGTTGCCGCAGGAGGTCGATAGGTTCCGAAGCAGTTCGACCGGTCAAACTGCAAGCGTGACGTTGAAGCTACAGGAGAAATCGGCGGCCCCGGTTTCACGAACATCGTTCTTCGGTCAGTTCTGCGGGCGTGATCGTCCCGCTATCTCGACGCGCCGAAGCCCGCTATGCCCGCGTGGCATGACGGGAACCATCAACGGATGATCGGGCCGAACAAGGGCATAGGCGTCTTCACGGCCACGCGGGCGGAGTACGGCCTGCTGCGGCCGGTGCTCGCCGCGATGGAGGCCTCGCCGACAATTCGCCCACATCTGATTGTCGGGGGCGCCCATTTGTCGATCCGGCACGGTGCGACCCTGGCGGAAATCGAGGCCGACGGACGGCGCCCCGCCGCCCGGGTTCCGTCGCCCATGGCCGGCGATGACGGCCTGTCGGCGGCGCAGGATATGGCTGCGACCCTGTCGGGCTGCGCCGAGGCCTATGCGGCACTGGATCTGGACGCCGTGCTGATCCTCGGCGACCGGACCGAGGCGCTGGCGGCGGCGGCGGCGGCGGTTCCGCTGGGGCTCCCTATCCTGCATCTAGAGGGCGGACACAGAACGGCCGGAGCGGTCGACGATGCGATCCGCCATGCGATCACCAAGCTGGCGGCCCTGCATTTCACCGCCGCCGAACCCTATCGCCGCCGCCTGCTGCAGATGGGCGAGGCGCCCGGGCGCGTCTTCACCGTCGGCACGACCGGCGTGGACAACCTGACCGCCTTCGGACGCAGCACGCCGGCGGAGGCGTCAGTCCTGACCGGACTGGACCTGCCGCCCGGCTTCCTTCTCGTGACCTTCCACCCGGAGACCCTCGGCCCCCTGTCGCCGGCAAGACAGATCGAGGCCTTCCTGGGCGGCCTGGCCTGTGTCGAGGATCGCGTCATCCTGATCACCCTGCCCAACGCCGACGCTGGCGCGGAGGCGATTCGGGGGGCGATCTCCGCCTTTGCCGCCGTCCGGCCAGGCCGGATCCGGATCGCTGAATCGCTGGGCGCGCGCGGCTACGTCGCGGCCCTGACCGCCTGCGCCGCCGTCATCGGCAACTCGTCGAGCGGTATGATGGAGGCGCCGGCCGCAGGCGTTCCGGTCGTCAACGTGGGCGACCGCCAGGCAGGACGGCTACTCACGCCAGGCGTCATCGACTGTCCGCTTGAGGCTGAAGCCATAGCCGAGGCGATCGCCCGCGCCCTGTCGCCCGCCTTCCAGTCCATGGCGCGAAGCCAGCCCGCCCTGTTCGGCGACGGCCACGCCGGAGAACGGATCGTCTCGATTCTGGAAGCGACCGACCTGAAGGGGTTGGCGCGAAAGCCCTTCGTCGATCTCGACGGCCTCTAGCGCCTTACGCTGTCCAGGGGCCCGGCCGCCTCGCCCCGAACATGGGGCCACAGCGCCTCGCAAACGGCGAAGTCGAAAGCCGTGTCTACATCCCAGCCCCGTTCGGGGGGCATCAGATGCGCCAGGGTGTCCGGACCGACGAAGGTGCGCCGCTCCAGCAACGATCCCGGCCGTCCGACATAGACGGCGCCGTTGACCACCACCGGCTCGTCGGGTCGCGGTGCGTCCGGACGGAAGAGGCGGCCTTCGGTCACCCGTCCGTAGAAGGTCTGGGGTTTCAAGACCGGAGAGACTCCGATCACCGCAGACGCTCCGCTGGCGTGGCAGAGCCCGACCGCCGCATCAATGTCGGCGCCAAGGCGAAGCGGCGAGGTCGGTTGCAGCAGCACGACATAGTCCCAGGACCCGCCCACCGTCTCCAGTGCATGCGCGACGGCGTCGATGACCGAGGCCTGCGGTCCCGACAGGCTGTCCGGGCGGCGGAACGGCGGCGGGAATCCCATTTCGGCCGCGACGGCGGCCACGGCCTCGTCGTCGGTGGAAACCACGACCTGATCCAGTACGCGGGATTCGCGACAGGCCTCGAGGGTCCAGGCCACCATCGGCCGACCGGCCAGCGGACGGACGTTCTTGCCAGGCAGACCCTGCGATCCGGCGCGCGCGGGAACAAGCCCCAGAACCCGTCCGGCGGATGCGCCCTCGCCGATCATGTCCGTCTCCGTGACGCGCCAGTACGTGTCCTTTAGACTCTGATTCGGACCGTCCGGGCGCAATCACGCCGCCGGATGGCGTCCCTGCGGACGGCGGGTCTTTCGTGAACGTCGAAGCGATCATTGGCGCCCTGAAGGGCCGACCGGTCCTGGTCACCGGAGCGGGCGGCTTCATCGGCAGCCGGCTGTGCGAACGGCTGGTGGAAATCGGGGCCGAGGTCCGCGTCCTGGTCCGCTACACCTCGGACGGCGACGCCGGCTGGCTGGACCGTTCGCCGATCCGGGGCGAGATCGACGTCCGACGCGGCGACCTCGCCGATCGCGACAGCGTGTTTGACGCCGTCCGCGACCGCGAGATCGTCTTCCACCTCGGCGCCTTGATCGCCATTCCCTATTCCTACCTTGCGCCCGAGAGCTACGTCCGCACCAACATCCTCGGCACGCTGAACGTGCTGCAGACCGTGCGCGAACTGGGCGTCGCCCGCCTGATCCACACCTCGACCAGCGAGGTCTATGGCTCGGCCCAGTTCGTCCCGATGACGGAGGCCCATCCGCTGGTTGGCCAGTCGCCCTACTCCGCCTCCAAGATCGCGGCCGACAAGCTGGCCGAAAGCTACCATCGCTCGTTCGGAACGCCGGTCGTGACCCTGCGGCCGTTCAACACCTTCGGCCCTCGCCAGAGCGCGCGCGCGGTCATCCCCGCGATCGCGGTCCAGCTGCTGGCCGGACGACCGGTCCGCCTCGGCGACAGCCGGCCGACGCGCGACTTCGTCTTCGTCGACGATACCGTCGATGCCTTCCTCAGGGCCGCGGCCCTGCCGGGGATCGAGGGTCTGACTGTCCATACGGGCGGTGGCCGCGAGATCGCCATCGGCGACCTGCCCGCCATGATCGCCGCCGCCGCCGGCTTGCCGGTGGAGGTCGAGGCCGATCCGCAGCGCATGCGGCCCGCCGCCAGCGAGGTCGAACGCCTGCACGCGGACGCCTCCCTGGCGAAGGAACGGCTGGGCTGGACGCCGTCTATCTCGGTCGAGGAAGGTCTGGCCCGGACGGTCGCCTTCATTCGCGACAATCCAGCGCTCTATCGTCCTGCGGAGTATGCGGTGTGACCCCCGCGGGCGACATCGCCGAAAACCTGCTGGGGCCCGACGCCCCCCTGCTCGACGCCATCGCCCGGCTGGATGCAGTCCGTCGCAAGCTGATTGTCGTCGTCGACGAGGATCGCCGTCTTCTGGGCAGCGTGACTGACGGCGACATCCGGCGCGGTCTGCTCCGTCGCCTGCCGATGGACGCTCCGATCCGCGAGGTCATGAACACAGCGCCGGTCTCACTTCAGATCGACGGTTCCGACATCGTGGCCCTGCAGCGGCTGGAGGAGCGCGGCGTGACCCTGGCGCCTCTGCTGGACCGGGCCGGGCGGGTTGTCGGCCTCTATCCCGACACGGTCGGCACGCCGCGCCCCCGGGACAATCTGGTGGTGATCATGGCCGGAGGTCGGGGTGTTCGTCTCGCGCCCCTGACCCAGACCTGTCCCAAGCCGATGCTGAAGGTGGCCGGACGCCCCCTGCTCGAGACGATCATCGAACGGCTGAGAGCCCAGGGTTTCGGCCGCTTCCGGCTCGCCGTGAACTACCTTGCCGAGATGATCGAGGATCATTTCGGCGACGGCGCGTCGATGGGCGTCGAGATCGAGTATCTGCGCGAGGACCACCCGCGCGGCACTGCCGGGGCCCTGTCTCTGGTGCGCGATCCCGTAACCAGCCCCATGTTGGTCATGAACGGCGACGTCCTGACGCGGATGGCCTTCGGCGGCCTGATTGACTTCCACGAGGAGCACGGCGCCCGGGCCACCCTGTGCCTGCGCGAGCACCAGTTCCAGGCCCCGCACGGCGTGGCCGAGGTGGACGGCGTGCGGATGACGGCCCTGCGCGAAAAGCCGACCTTCCGCTGGCTGGCCAACGCCGGCGTCTATTGTCTGGAGGGATCGGTCCTGTCGCGGATTCCGGCTCAGGGGCCCTATGACATGCCCGAACTGCTCGCCGGCCTCGCCTCGGACGGCGAGATGGTCGGAGCCTATCCGATCCACGAGTACTGGCTCGACATCGGCCGGCCGCCGGACTTCGAGAGCGCCCAGACAGATTTCGGCGCGGTGTTCGCCTCCGATTAGGGCTCTAAGCTCGCCGGGGGCCTTGACCTCCGATTAAGCCCAGCTCATTCAGCCCTGCCGTACTTACTGTTGGGCTTGGACAGCGAGAGTGACAGGACAGATGGTTTCAGGCGCGATCGAGCGACAGTGGCGAATCGTTAGCGCCTTGATCATGCGTGAGATGACCACCCGCTTCGGCCGTCAGGGCTTGGGCTTCGCATGGGTGATCGGCGAGCCCCTGCTTTTCTGCTTTGGCGTCCTTATCTTGTGGACGGCGACCAAGCCTGCTTACGAGCACGGCGTTCGCTTGGCCCCGTTTGTGATGACCGGCTATATGTCGATCATCCTGATGCGGCACTTCCTCAGCCTGCTTGCCAGCGCGATCCAGGCCAATCTGGGCCTGATGTATCACCGCGAAGTTGCGCCGCTACATCTACTGATCTCCCGCGCCCTGCTCGAACTGGGGGGGGCTACAGGCGCTTTCATGGTTGTTTACGGCGTGCTCCTAGCCCTCAACCAGGTCAGCCTGCCTCACAACTACCTTCTCCTGTATTGCGGCTGGCTTTTGCTCGCGTGGACAGCGCTGGGTTTCGCGCTCCTGCTTACAGGTCTGTCGATGCGTTACGAGCTCATGGAGAGGCTGGTGCCGGTGATCGGATACATTCTGGTTCCGATCTCCGGCGCGTTTTTCATGGTGTCCTGGCTTCCCGGACCCGCGCGAGAACTAATTATGTTCATCCCGTTCGTGCATGGAATCGAGATGCTTCGGTCGGGCGTGTTCGGTGAGTTCGTTCCGACCTACTACAACTGGCCGTACGCCCTTTTTACCGGCGCAATCATGAACATCGGGGGCCTTTTGATAATCTCGGCCTCGCGCGATCGCATCGAAGTCGAATAAGAAGTCCCTGCCCGGAACAAGACCTTCAAGGTCCAGACAGAACGAATATGGCCGAAGCTCAAATTAACTACCTGGGTCCAATACCCGAGGCGCTCACTTTCAGAGAGGAGCGCAAGCCATGGTGGCGTCGGCTCCCGGTCGGATTCCTGATGGTCGTGGCCCTGCCGACCCTGCTGGCGGCGATCTACTATCTGCTGATCGCCACGCCCCGCTATGTTTCGGAGGCGCGCTTTATCGTCCGGGCGTCGACCCAGTCCCAGCCTTCGGCGATCGGCATGGCGTTGCAGGGCGTGGGACTGTCCACCGCCCCATCCGACGCCTTCGCGGTCCACGAATACATCAAGTCGCGCGACGCCCTGCGGGAGCTCGGTCGCCGCTACGACATCGGGGCCATCCTGAATCCTCCAGGAGCCGACGCCTTCTCCCGCTATCCGCGTCTGTGGGACAGCCGCGGCGAGGAAGGGCTCTACAAGGGCTTCAATCGCTTCGTCGTCGTCGGGTATGACTCGACCACCGGCATCTCGACGCTTCGGGTCGAGGCCTTCCGCGCCGAGGATGCCCGTCAAATCAACCAGGCCCTGCTTGCTTCCGGCGAACAGTTGATCAACCGCCTGAACGAGCGCGCCATGGGGGATGCGGTCTCCGAAGCCCAGACCGCCCGCGACGAGGCCCGTACCCGCGTCAGCGACGTTCAGCAGCAGTTGACGGCCTTCCGCAATCGCGAGGGCTTCATCGATCCAGAACTGGCGGCCCGCGAAAGTTCATCCCTGATCGGCGGTCTGATGGCGACCGTCGCACAGCTACGCGCCGATCGCGCCCAGCTCGCCGGCGAGGCGCCGCAGAGCCCGCAGTTGCCGATCCTGGACGGTCGAATCGCCGCCTATGAGCGCCAGATCACCGCCGAACGCGCCAAGGTCGCCGGCGCTTCGACCTCGCTGGCGCCGCGCGTCGGCATCTATACGGATCTGGAACTGCAGCGTGAGCTGGCCAACCGCGAACTGGCCGAGGCGACCTCCGCCCTGCTTTCCGCCCAGCAGGAGGCGCGTCGCCAGAAGCTGTACCTCGACAGGATCGTCAATCCGAACCTGCCGGACAAGGCGACCCAGCCACATCGCTGGACCGCGATCCTGACCATTTTCGCCTCGGCCATGCTAATCTACGGCGTGGGCTGGCTGGTCTGGGCCGGCGTACGTGAACACCGCCAGGACTGATGACCGCTGCCAACGATATCGTCGAGGCACCCGGCCTGCGGGTCGCCCACCTCGGCAAGACGTTCCACGGAGCGACGAGGCCGGTGTTTTCGAACATCGACTTCACGCTCGGGAGGAGCGGACGGTTGGCCATCCTCGGCCGTAACGGTCAGGGCAAGTCGACCCTGATCAAGATGCTGGGCGGCATCCTGCCCCCGAGTGAGGGCCAGATCGTCTGGAACATGTCCTCGTCCTGGCCGATCGGCTTCGGCGGCGGGTTCCAGGGAAGCCTGTCTGGCCTCGACAACATCCGCTTCCTCGCCCGGCTCTATAACCGCGAATACAAGGAGACGCTGGATCGGGTCGACAGTTTCGCCGAGCTGGGCCGCTCGCTGCGCCTGCCTGTGAAACACTACTCCTCGGGCATGCGTGCGCGTCTGGCCTTCGGCCTGTCGCTTGCGATCGAGTTCGACTGCTATCTGATCGATGAACTCGTTGCGGTAGGCGACGCACGCTTCCAGCAAAAATGTCAGGACGAGCTCTTCCAGCACCGCAAGGACCGCGCCTACATGATGGCGTCGCACGATACGCACATGGTGGCCCAGTACTGCGATCGGGCGATCATCATCGAGAGCGGTAAGTGCAAGATCTTCGAGGACGTGCAGGAGGCTGTGGAGATCTATTCCTGGCTTCGGGCCGCCTGATGACCGACGCTCTTCTTTGCGTCTTGGTCACACCCTCAGCGGCGGGCCTCGCCTGGCGTGGGGCGCTTGTAGAGCGCGCCTCGCAACTTGGTTGGTCGATCACCGACCTGGCCGGCGGCACCGAGGCGCTGGTTACGGACGGCCTGGTGTTCGCCAACGATCACCTTTCTATGCAGGCTTTTCCGCCCTCGACCAGGGCGGTCCTCGTCGATACCACCGCCACCGATCCCGTGGATCCCTCCGTACCGGCAACGCTAGAGACGGTAATGCTCAGATCTCAGGTTCTCGTGCAGGCCGAGATCGCAGCCACCCACGGAGCCGCCGTCCTGAATGCCGCCCGCTATACGCTCAATTTTCCCGGCCTGGGCTTGGTTGAACGCCGCGATGGCGCGCCATACCGTATCCACCCCTCGGTCTCCGAGTCTCCGCTCGCGCTGTTCGACGACCGCGCGCCCGGGACATTCGCCAACTGGAGCCCTCGCTGGTTTGTCTACGGAGGCGGGTACGACGGGTCGGACGATGAGCCCCAGATCGACATGACTGGTCGGATGCGGCCGATGGTCCACGGCCCCTACATTCATCTCCCGCCGGGTCGCTGGCGAGTAAATCTGAACTTCACGGTCGATCCGGAAAAGGCGCACGCACCTCTGCTCTTCGAGTGGGGCTCTGGGGTGGAGTTCTGCCGCATCATGACCGAGATCAGGCACAGAGGAGCCTATTCCGTCAGCCTGGACCGCGTCTGGACGCAGCCTGAACCAGTCCAGCTGCGCATCTGGCCGGCCCACCCCGTTTTCCAGGGCAAGTTTGGGTTCCTGGGTTGCCGCGTCACCCGTGTTGCTGTGGACGATCCGGCTCCACTGACGCCGACGGACCGCATCGTCGACGCCGCCGTCGTTTAGGCCCGATTCAAGCGGATCGCTCCGCCAGCGTCATAGGCGAAGGGACTCTCCAGCGTCGAAAGCAACGGCAGACCGACGTCCTTGTCGGAAACGATCGGACCATCCGCTGGAAGCGGCCAGTCGATCCCCAGTGCCGGATCGTTCCAGGCCAGCCCCGCGTCGGCTGAGGGGTTGTAGAAACTGGACACCTTGTACGACACAATCACGTCGTCGGTCAGGGTCACGAATCCATGAGCGAAACCGACCGGTACGAACAGTTGCTCGCCCCGGTCAGTCAGTTCGACCGTCACGCAGTGCCCATAGCTGGGCGATCCGGCCCGTAGATCGACGACCACATCGAAAATCCGCCCCTTGAGACAGGCTACGAGCTTCGCCTGGGCCGCGGGCGGGCGCTGGAAATGCAGGCCCCGCACTGTTCCTGCGCTTCGCGAGTACGACTGATTGTCCTGCGGGAAGTCACAATGGATCCCCAGCGCGACCAAACGCGCCAAAGAATAGGTCTCGCTGAACCATCCTCGTTCGTCATGGTGACGAAGAGGCTGGATCAGGAGCGGCGTCGAAACCGCACCGATATCGCGCGTCGCGCCGCTCAGGGTCGCGACGCCGCGTTTTGGCTTTCCGGCTGGGCCGCCGCACTGCTCATTGCTTGGAACGCTCGATCCAAAGCATCGATTCGGACAAACTGAAGTCCCTGGGTCGAAGTCTGGGCCGTTCGAGCGGGCGCGGCCGCGCCGGGGGTCGACCCGCCGGCTAGGGCCGCGCCATAGAAAATGTGAGCCCCGATCTGGCGGACGCGCTCCAGCCGCGCGCCCCACGAGGGACGGACATAGTTCGCGTGGTAGTTCACAGAGTCGCCGGGAAGCAGGCTCGTGGATCGGCCGTCATAAACCTCACGTGCAATCCTCTCGGCGCGGGCCCACTTGCGCATATCGATGGGATAGCGACCGATCGCGCCGTCGCAGGTGAAGGTGAACTGGCAGGTGCGGCTGTTGCGCTGATAGACGACCGCACACACCGAACGCGGGTAGGCGCCGCTGCGGCTTCGGTTCATCACGACCTCGGCGACGGCCGCCTGCCCCTCGGCGCTTTCGTTGCGGGCCTCATAGTAAACGGCCTGTGTCAGGCACTCGACCTCATTCGTCGGGACCCTGGCCGGCGTGGTGAGATCCAGACGGGGCGGCGTGTAGCCGCGTCCGGCGCGACGCACGGTCCCGCCGGTGAAGGCCGGCGGCGAGATCGTCGAGTGATAATCTTCATCTATTGCAACCTCCCCTGCGCCGATGGCATCGGCGACGCGAGCTGGGGCGACCGACCGGGTTCCCGACGTAGCGACCGCAGCAATCCGGGCCGCCTGAGCGTGGCGCGGCGCGGCGGGCTGGACGAGACGAGCTCCCTTTCCCGAGCGCAACATCTCGCTCATTCGGAAATTCAAACGCTGTCGGCGTTGCTGGGCGGTTTCCGGCGCTGGCGTCCCCTCGACAGGCGTAATCGCTGCGGTCAACTCGGCCGCGCGGACACGCTCCGACTGCGCGGCCGTCGCCGCGAACACCAAACCCACAAAGCAGACTGCCACGCTGGCGGCGATTTTCAGTCCTCTGGCGTTCAACTCAGACACCCCACGTTCGGGATGTTGATACCAGTCGCGCGTCCGTGCGCCAAGCGGGGCCGCAGGCACGGTTCAGTCAAGCCATGAGGGCTTACTCGACACGATGCTGTCTAATATCTCCTGCCTCGTGGTAGGTATGGCGAACGCAGGAAGGAAGACCGCATCGGTCACCGTCCGTCGGGCATCCGCTGGGAGACTTCGTCTGAAACCGATCCGTCTAGGCTTTTCCCTCATCGAGGCCCTGGTGGTCCTGGCGATCAGCGGAATGGCCCTGGCCGTGATCTTCACGATCGGAACCAAGGCCGGCGACACGGGATTCGGTCTCGGTCGGCGAGCCATGGCCGCATCGGACAACGATATAGCGATCAGCGATCTGAGAAGCATAATCCGCAGTGTCGCCCTGCAGCCGCCATCGACGTTCCAGATGCAAGGGGGAACGCCGGTTTCGGGCCGTGGAGATCGTCTTGAAGCCCAGGTCGTCATGGAACGCGCCAATCAGTGCGGTCCCCTAGGCTGGGCCGGCCCGATCGTGCTGTCGGTCGTGCTTGATCGCGATCGCAGTCAACTGCTCTGCGAGGCCGGAGGGCGTGTCAGCGTCCTGCTCGACCTGGGCGGCTCCGCCGGGTCCTTTTCTTATTCCCGCGACGGAAGGAGATGGACGCGCGCCTATACGAACCTGCCCCAGGACGCCGCCCAGGCCACCGATCTGCGATCCGAGACCGTCTGGATTCGGTTCGCTTCGTCCAGTGTCGGCGACGTAGTGGAAGTCGCCTCATCAGGACCGCCCGAAGCGTGGGTCAGGTTGAACGATGGCCTCTGATCGTTCGGGATTCGCACTGCCCGCCGTGCTCGCCGTCACCGGCGTAGTGACCATCATTTTCCTAGTCGCCATAACTGCGCTTTCCAGCCTCAACGGCGAGGCGCGCTCTGCTCGTGAGCGTGTCCGCTTCCTGCAAAGCGCGCTCACGGCCGAAGCCGCTATTCAGTTCATGGCTGCAACAGAACCCTTCGGGAACGCCGCCCTGATGACCGGAAGCCCCCGGCGAACGGCATTCAGTGACGATCTCTACACGGTAACTCCTCCCGGGGTGGAGGGCGCGGCCGTTCTTCTCGATGGACACCGCTACGAGATCGAGGCTGCAGGCCCTTATGCGCATCCGGTCTTTATTTCGCTGCAGGACCAGGGCGGCATGCTCAATCTCGCCCATATGGACGGGGTGCAACTCGAACGCCTAGGCTCCTTTATCGGCCTCCCGGCCGATGTGAGCCGCAATCTGGGCCCCCTGTATCTTGATTACGTGGACGCCGACGATCTGGAAGAGATCAACGGGGCCGAACGACCCCGTTACGACGGCGGGGGACCGGCTAACCGATATCTGTTGAGGGGATCGGAGCTTCTATCGCTACTGGGCGTCAGAGAGGGCAGCGCCGCTGCGCGCTGGCGAGAAGTGCGCGACGACATCGCGGTCGATCATCGTAGGGCCGTAGTCAACGTGAATACAGCAAGCGCGACCACCCTGGAGATCCTGTTCGGCATTTCGCGGCAACAGGCTCAATCCGCCGTCGGGGCCCGCGAGCGGTCGCCCTTCCTCTCAATGACCGATTTCGTGGCCGCGAGCGGCGGGATCGTGCCTTACGACGAAAGCCAAGTCCTAACGTTTCCTGCCGGAAGAATCGTCTACTCGATCGCGGACACCCAATCCGCTTGGCGTTATCGCGCCAGGCTCACCCTGACGCCCTCGTCCGCGGAGCGTCCATTCTGGGCCAATCAGACGGAAATGACAGAAGCTTCCGGGACCGCTATGGCAAGCAGAGATGCAGATCGATTTCCTTTCACCCCCCGCTGAGCGGTTGCGTGCGGACGGCACGTTCGAGACCGTCTTTGTCGGCGGGCTTCTGGGACGACTACGCCCGCCAGTCGTGCTGCTCGCGCGCGACCTGTGCACCTTCGCGCTGTTCGAAAGCGGCAGTCTCCCGGCGAACCGTCGTCGGCAGGCGGCACGGCTCTATGCCCGCACCGCGTCCCCCTACCTCGTCAGCGGTGCCGCCCTTGTGAAGTCCACGCCCGATTTCGCGATCTGGTGGTGGGACCTTGAACGCATCCTGCCCATGACAGCCGGTCGGTACCGGACCGAACCGGTCCTGCGGCCCGAAACCGTGGCGCAACCGCGGGGCTCGTCCTGGCGGATCGTCAGGCTGGACCGTGGCTACGAGGCCCAGCTCTGGCGCGAAAAGGGTTTGATTGCTTCGGTCTGGCAAAAGGAGCGTTTCGACGTCTCGGCCTGGACGCGCTTCGTCAGGCTTCAGCGCAATGCGCCACCCGCGGCGGAAGGGCCGCCTCCTGCGGAAACCCTGCCCATCGCGGCGGACAGCGAGGCGTTTTCGCTGTCGCTGGCCCACGTTTCCCGGGAGCAGGCTGCGATCGTGGCCAGCAGCGGCTTCGCTTTGGTCGTCGCCTGTTTCGTCGCCTTGCTCTTCGGTCAGGGTTTCCAGCTTGCGGCCGATGCCCGGTCGATGGAAAAAGAAACGGCGGAAATGCGGGCACAGACCGCTCGGCCCGAGGCGTCGCGTGCGCGGGCGGCTGACCGCCAGAAGCTGGCAGCCTATCGCCAAATTGAACAGCGCACCAATCCTGTGAGCGCTGCGGGGGCCGCCATCGGCATCGTTGCCCTGCTAGACCTGACGCCCCGCGCGGTCGATGCGGACGAAGACACCCTGACCCTGACCCTACCCTACTCGGCTGTGAACGCGGCCGACGAATTGGTTATGGAGTTCGAGAACTCCGGCTATTTCACCGAGGTCCAGCCGCGCACGAACGCCTCCAGTCAAACGATCATCTTTGAGATGAAGGTCGTGACGGGAGCCGAACCCCTGTCTGCAGGCGAATGAAGCGGCAAGTCGATCCGTCCGACTGAAGCGCCATAACAATGATGTCGTCCTTGATCAGATTGACCGAGGCGGGGGCGCACACCCCGCCCTCCGCAATCTTGAGCGCCGGAGCCACCGTATAGCGCCACGGAGCCCTGAGCGGGACGATGTGAGCCCCCTCCGGCAGCGGAAGCGGCGTCGCGGGATCCACGACCGAAGCCGCGGTGCCTGTTCGGTTCGCCTGCCTACGCAGGTCCGAGACCTCGCGCTGGAATTCGAAGAAGACGGCGTGCGAGGTCGCCTGATCCAGCATCCGCGCGGAGCTTGGCATGATCACAGCTGTGCTCAGGCCAAGAATGACCAGCACGACCAGGATTTCCATCAGGGAGAACCCCGACGGTTTACCGGGCTTGATCGGAGTTAACATCGGCGTTTATGCCCTCGCCGCCTTCTTGCCCGTCAGCGCCATAGCTGATGACGCGGGCACGAAGCTCCGGCGCTCCGACAGCTCCGGTCGCCTCGGCCGAAGGCGCGACATAGACATAGGGACGTGCCCAGGGATCGGACGGCAGAGCCTTCTCGAGATAGGGGCCGGACCAGCCGGGCACCTGGGCAGGATCGGCCAGCGTGAGCAGGCCGAGGCCTTCCTGTTGGGTCGGAAGGCGACCGATGTCGAGACGCATCGTTTCCACGGCGGCTTCCAGCGAACGGATCTGAAGCCGGGCCGTCGTCGTCTTGGAGCGATCCAGTTGTGCGAACAGTCGAGGTCCGACCACGGCGGCGATCAGGGCTATGATCGCAAGCACTACCAGGATTTCTAGCAGGCTGTATCCGGCACGTCGGCGAAGAAGGCGCGACTGGCGCGCAGGAATGCGACACAGGATCGTCAAGCGGGTTGTCCCGAGGTTTAGGCTGTATACGGCCGGTGAGCGGTTGGTATATCCTACGACCGCAAGGCGGTCGATCAAAAGAATGCCTTAAGTCCCGCTGACGCCATGGGTTTGTCCGCTATAATCGCTACAACGATCTCGCCTCTGATCGCCCAGGTTCGTGTGCTGCAGGCTCGCCTTGCGCGCACGACGTCACGCGAACGTCTGCTACTTGGCGGACTGGTTCTCGGCGCTCTCATCTATGGTCCGATCGCTGCGATGGACTGGCGCGCACAACAGGAAGATCGCTACACAACGGCCCAGGCGGACCGGTCGACGGCCAGTCTCGCTCTTTCAGCCTCGCGTCGCATCAGCGCCGAGGCGCCCGATGAGGCTGCGATCGAGGACATGCAGACCTGGGGCTTCGAGGCCAGCAACATCGCCATCGCCCAGGTCCAGATCGAACAACGCCTGGTGGAGGCCGCGACCGACGCAGGGCTTGCCAATGTACGGATCACAACCGACGCCGAGATCGAGGCCATCGGGCCGACCCAGTGGCTGGGCGGAGAGGTGCAGGCGGACCTGCGCTGGACCCCGACATTTGATTTTCTGGAGTCTCTGGCCCAGTGGCCCGAAGGCTTTAGGGTCACCCAGTTCCGCTATGAGATAACGACGCCGGCCGATTTTGTCTCGACCGAACCCGGCTTCGTTCCGGCGGGCCGCATCCAGATCGGCCTCTCCTTCCCCGTGAAGGTGGCGAACGGGGAGCCGACGACGTGACACGCTGGCTGGCTCTCGCCATTTCGCTGGCAATCGTCCTGGCCTTCCTAATGGGCTGGCTCTTCCCGGGCCGACCGGAAGCGCCCCTCGGCGTCACACGGGGTGCCGGAAGTCGCGCCGAATTGACTCTTCGACCAGGGGACGGTTCCAATGTTGCCATCCGGTTCCTGCGCACCCTGCGCAGAGATCCGGCTCCACCACCGCCGCCCCCCCCGCCGGTCGTTATTGCGCCGCCGCCTCCCCCGCCCCCACCGGACGTCTCGGTCGTATTCAAACAGGCGCTTAGCGGCATCGAACGCGATCCGGAGACGGGCGCGTTTCGTGCCCTAGTGCGCGACCCTGCCGCCCCGTCGCCTCAAATTGCCGCCATGAGCGTGGGTGCGCGCTTTGGGGACGGTTGGCGCATCAGAGAAATTTCAGCAGATGCCGTCACACTAGCCAAGGGCCGCGAAGTGCGCGTCGTCCGGCTCTTCGGCTGAGCGAACTGGAGAAGGCATGTCTGTCGTGAGTTCTGGAGGCGCAATGCGTCACCACATCCCGTTAACCTTGGCGCTTCGCGCGTCGATCTGCCTCGGCGCGATCGTGGCTCTTGCCGGCTGTGCCGCCTTCCCGACCCTTACGGCCGTCCCGGCGCGGCCGGACAGCAGCGAGACGCGAGTCCAGGATCAGGATCAGGATCAGGATCAGGATCAGGCGCCCTTCCAGAACGGAGCCTCGACATCCAATCGCTTCCCGAACGGAGGGGCGTCATCGAACCGCGGCACGCCGTCGTCGATCATCGATATCCCGAATGCGGCCGCTCCCGCTCAGAGCCGTTCGCCGGCGACAGATCAGCAAATCGCCGAGCTGGTGGGCGATGAAATGGTCGACGCCACCCTGGCTCCCCAATCGATCCCGCAGTTCGTCGCGACCGCTTTCGGCACCGTGATCGGCGTGCCGTTCTCGATGACCCCCGACGTAGCCGTACGCAATGAAGTGATGGCCGGCGGCACCGGCGGCTCGATCAGCAAGCGCGACCTGTTTCGCCTGACGCAGCAAGCCCTCAAACAGTATGGCATCGACGTCTACATCGAGAACGGTTTCGTTTCGGTCGGCAATGCCACCTCATCCAACATCGGGGCTAATGTCCTGCGTGATCGTTCGGTGACGCCGAATGGCGCGCGTGTCGTTCAGTTCTTCCCGGTTCAGACGATCGACGTCAACGTCCTGCAAGGCCTGCTGACTGATCTGTTCCCGAACCTGACCGGCGCCCGGATCACGCCGGACTCGCTAAGTAACAGCCTGCTGATCTCCGGCCCCGGTCGAGAGGTTTCCCAGGTCGTGCGCGTCCTCAGGGAAATCGACCAGCCTCGTTTCGCCGGCAGCCAGGTTCTGCGGGTTCAGCCCGTGTTCTGGTCAACGGACAACCTCGCCGCCTCACTCGAACAGGTATTGGTGACCGAGGGTTATGTGGTGTCGCGGCAGGCCCTGGCGGCGCGATCCATCGTCATTCTGTCGTTCCCGTCGGCCAACCAGCTGCTGATCTTCACCCGGGACCCGGTCCTGCTTGAGCGCGTGAAATACTGGGTCGATACCCTTGATCGGCCTGCGGCCCTGGGCGACAAGCCCTCGACCTTCGTCTACCAGGTCCGGAATACGGACGCCCAGTCCCTGGGCCAACTCGCAATCGGCCAGCCGCCGACCGGCATTCAAGTGCAAGCCCCCGTCGGCGTGGCCGGCACCCCGCCTGCGGGCGGGGTGCCGGCGACTTCAGGGACCTCCGGCACACCTGGGGCCTCGGGTGCGTTCTTGGGTGGGCGTGTCCTGACCGATCCCGTCGGAAACCGGATTATTTTCACTGGAACCGCTTCGGACTTCGACCAGTTGCGAAACCTGATGCAGACGCTGGATATTCCGGCGCCCCAGGTCGTTATTGAGGTGATGATCGCCGAAGTCACGCTGAGCGATGTCACGCGCCTCGGGATCAACTTCTCCGGAAACGAAACCAATGGCGACGGCACCACCACGATCGGCACCGAAGGGATCACCTTGGGGGCCGGCGGTGTGCTGGCGACGTTCGTCGGGCCCGAGTTCCGGGCGCGCATCAATGCCGAAGCGTCCAACCGCCGAATCAACATCCTGCAGCGGCCGCAACTCGTCGTGCGCAGCGGGGGCACGGCGCGGTTCCAGGTCGGCACCGATGTGCCGATCATCACGTCCCAGCGCGCCACCGATACATCCCAGAACGGTAACGGCACGGATGTCCTGCAAAGCGTCCAGTACCGCCAGACCGGTGTCATCCTGGACCTGAAGCCCGTCGTCTATGGCGACCGGGTCGACATCCAGATCAGCCAGGAAAATTCCACGGCCGGCGCGGCGCCGGAGGGCATCTCCAGCCCGACGATCCTGAACCGCAGCCTGACGACCCAGATCGCCATCACCGATGGCTGGACCGGCGTTCTGGGCGGGCTGATCGCCAACAACTACTCCAAGACAAACGGCGGGGTGCCATTCCTGAAAGACATTCCGCTGATCGGATCGGCCTTCCAGAACAACAGCGTCGAGGGCGATCGGACCGAGCTCCTGATCCTCATCACTCCCTATATCGTACGCAACGACGAGGACATGGCGGATTTCGCCGAGCGCTACGCCAGCGACATGAATGCCGCGTTCCGGACGGGCCGCGGCTGGTCCTACACCCTGACGCCGTTCTCGCTGGGGGCTAACGTGCGCGGCGTGGGGATCGATCTGCCCAGTCCGAACCGGCCGTCCGACGCCAGTCCGCGCATCTCTCGCGAGGAGCCGGTGGTGACGCAGGATCCCTCGCCGGAGCCACCACCCGAGAACGGGGCGACGGCCGCGCCAGCCATCTTGGTCGTCCCGACACCATGAGACGCTAGGTTCTGTTGACCGTTACCTGAGCCATCTGACGCTGGCGGCGAGTGTGACGATGGCGAGGCAGTTCCTTGCGGCCTTCTCGAAGCGCGTGGCGACCCTTGGGAACCGTTTGGGCTTTGAGAAGCAGCAGCCGACCAGGTGGCGCGGGGTGAAGAGGGCCTTGTCGAGCGGATATTTTCCGGCCCGCTACGGGTTGTTGGGAATGACCCGATCGCGCCCTTGTCGGCGATGGCCTGGCGGAGGTGACCGGCGTCATAGGCGGTGTCGGCCATGACGACCTAGGCAGGCAGGCCCTGGATCAGGGCTGCGGCCTCCGCGGCGTCGCCTTTCTGTCCGGCCGTCAGAGTTAAAAGCGCACCGGGTTGCCCAGGTCTCGGACGGCCATGTGGATCTTGGTGCTTAGACCACCGCGTGAGCGACCGATGGCCTGATCTTCAGATCTCCTTTTTTTGCACCCGCTGAGTGCTGGTGGGCGCGGATGATGCTGGAAGCCACTATCATACATTCAAAGTCGGGATCATCCGACCTCGCTTCGGAGATGCGCCACCAGACGCCTTTCTCGCTCGATCGGTGGAACCGCATGAAGACGCTGTTCCACTCCCCGAAGTCTGATCCTCCCTCGTTTCAGTGGACACCCATGCTCGCTTTTCGGAGCTGGAGAGGAGTGTCTGATGAGTGTTCAACGCCGGGTGTTTCCGGAATCGTTCAAGCGGGAGGCCGTTGATCGGGTCGCCAACAGCGGGCTGAGCGCCGGCGCAGTGG
>NZ_JAFCWC010000020.1:0-19120 GCF_049897365.1 Brevundimonas sp. DC300-4 | reverse complement strand
CGGATACATCGAGGGCTTCTACAATCCCCGTCGCCTGCACTCGTCACTGGGCTATATCAGCCCAGCCGAGGCCGAACGCAGAGCGGCTTAACCCCGTCCACTTTTGCGGGGGAAGATCACCCGTACGGTAGGTAGGCCTTGGCCTGCTGTGCTGGTTGCCAACAAGTTGGCCGTCTGCGTGAGCGGAATATAGTTCGGTTTCGCCTTTTCGATCGCCGCCATAACCGCTTGAGCGACGAGGTCGACCAATGGGTTTCCGGAGTTCGACGCTTGGGGGCTGTATGACATCGCCTGGGTGTCCGACCACAGCGTCGCCCCGGTGATGCAGCTCTTCAGCGTGTAATGGAACTCGACATTCGTCGAAGTCGTGATGAGCAGGTACTGCGACTCCCATCGCGAAATCTCGACGAACATCACGGCGTTGCAACCGAACAGCGGTGCGAACCGGGAGGCATCGGCTTGGTGAACCAGACCCGCGTCCGACAGCCCCTCATCATCGAGCATCCGCTTCACCATGTGCGCGGGGAAGACATAGTACCCGCGCTCAGCGATAGGGCGCGAGATCGTCGACACGAAATAGTCGGCCGCATCGACGTTCACCGTCGAGTTCAGAGCTGGCACGACGAGAATGCCTCGGGGGTTTTCGGCGCGCATGGCTGCGTAGCTTTTCGGAGCAGGCCCGGTCACGCAGGCCGTGAGCATCATCGCGCCACAGATTGCTGCAGTCGCCGCTGCGTATCGAGAAACCAGCATTAGTTGCCTCCCGAGGCGGATGCGCCCCCGTTTAGTCCGGCAATCACCCGGTTCATTAGGACAGCGGATTCAGGGAAGCGCGTGCGCTCCTCTTCAAAAAGCGCAATCGCCTCGGCCTTCTCCCCTGCTTCCATGTGGAGATAGCCAAGCTCAGCGAGCAGACCCGGCGCGACTGCATTGCGGTCGCGGCCCCGTTGGATCGCCTTCTCCAGCGCCTCTTGATAACCGTCTCGCCTCTCAGGGTTCTGCGCGTAGGCGTAGAGCGCAGGCTCGTAGTCGCCCCACTCGAAAAGCGTTGTCGGTGCGCAGGCGCTGGTGGCCAAGGCGACGGCAACAATCGCCAAGGGCAGGCGGATAGTACGGATCATGGGATGCGAACCTCTGCACGCGCGCCGGCGGCCACGAAGATGGATTGCGAGTGAATGCGGCGGCCGCCAACCTCAATGACGACCTCGTGTCGCCCTGGAGTGAGCGGTGCCGACGCCTCGCCGACAACGCCGTAGGGACGGCCGTCAACCTGGATAGCGGCTCCCTGTGGGGCGTTCAGGACGACCAGTGAGCCCGGCATCGCGCCTTGAGTCAGTTCGCGCTCAGCGTAGTTCTGCACGCAGCCTGATAGAGCCGCCCCGCAGAGGGCGACGACAGTTAGTGTCCTGAGCATCTATCTGATCTCCGTGACCCGAAGGCCGGCTGTGTTGTCTGGCAGGCTGCCTTGAGTGACGCGGGCAATCGCCCCTTCCGACTCCGGCGTGTCCCCGAAGAAGCTGACCATCTCGATCTCGGCGATGCGAGTTCCGGGCAATCGCCCGCGCATCGCACGCGAAGACGTCGTGCCAGAACACGGCCGCCGACTGGTGGTCCAGTGCGACCGGCCGGAGTGTGGCCGCGCCGTACTGATGGACCCACGCCCCCTGTTCGGCTCCGCGCGGTTCTGGCCGGTCGAGGGACGATCCAGCCGATTTCGGTGTAGCTGCGGCAGTCGGGTCGCCCGCGTGTCCTACACCCGCAATGAATCCCAGACCGACGGTCCGATCGCACCTGCAGCGCTCGCCCTCTGGTTCTGATGAGCTACGTCAAGCTGGAGAACCGACCGGTCTCGTGGTGGCGCTGCCGCGCGGCGACGATCGGCCAGATGATCGAGCAGGGCTGGGTTGTCTGGTCCGTCTGCAACGCCTGCTTTCTGGTGATGCCGGCAGACCTGGACTGGTTCGCTTTCAGGCTGGGGGACGAAGAGACGCTATGGAACCGCCATCCCTCCTGCCGCCGCCTCGGCTGCAAGGGAACGATCACCTTTCACGGCACGCCTCCAGCGATCAACCGTTGCATGGAACTGAGGGCAGAGTGGCCGCCGGAGTGGGCCGGGACAACGCCCGCCGTGCCGCCCAGGCTGCCCCCTGAGCAGCGAGAGCGACCTTTGCCGGACCCCGCACAGCCCGAGGCCAGCCGGAGATTCAGACCCTAGCGGAGGGCGCACACCTGTCCCGACCGATGCAAAGCGGACCCTGACCGCTTCAACGGTGTTTGCAGCGCCTCCAAGGCCAGTGCCACGGACTTAACAGCCTCATGGGCGCATGGCAGGCTCTGGGGATGTGCAACCTCTACCGCGCCAAATCCGGGCCAGGCGACATCCTCGCCATGACGCGTGCGATGCTCAGCGACGTCGGCAACCTCGAACCGCGCGACATCTATCCGGATTACGAGGCCCCGATCGTGCGCCTGGACGACGACGGCGAGCGCATTCTGACCATGGCCCGTTGGGGCATGCCGACCTCGAAGAAGGCGCTGATCGAGGCGACAGGGAAGCGGGTCGACAAGCTGCGCGCCAAAGGTCAGGTGATCGATGATGAGGCGTTCAAGCGGTATCTGGAGGTCGAGCCAGACAAAGGCGTGACCAACGTCCGCAACACCATGAACGCGGCCGGCAGGATGAACGCCCACTGGGCTCTTTGGCTCGGACCGGCGAACCGCTGCCTCGTCCCGTTCAACGCCTTCAGCGAGCCGGACCAAGACTATCAGGGCACGAGGAAGAATATCTGGTTTGCGCTCTCAGACCAGCAGCCGCTCGCCTTCTTCGCCGGGGTCCACGCTCTCCGGTGGTCCGGCGTGCGCAAGTTAAAGACCGGCCCCGAGACCTGTGACCTGTTCGCCTTCCTGACGACGGATTCCGCCGAGCCGGTGAAGACCTACCACCGCAAGGCTATGCCGGTGATCCTGACGACGGAGGAAGAGCGCGACGTCTGGATGCGCGCGCCGTGGGATGAGGCGAAGGCGCTTCAGCGACCGTTGGCGGCAGACACCCTTGCAGTGATCTGATTTGGGGTGCCGGCGGATGAATTAGGTGTCACGAACACGGATGCTTTGGTCGCCGGACATCGACATCATCGCGGGCGGCCTGGGGATGAGCTTCGCCCTTTGGAGCATCCGCCGCCGGCAGCTCGGCAAGCCGGTCCATCCAGACGCCGCAAAGGTCGATGGATGGCTGTTGGTGTTTGCTGCCGCGCTCGTCTGCCTCGGCGTTGCCCGTTGGCCGGGATAGCGGCAACCCGAAAGCGGACGTCCCGGACGTCTGAAACGGGTGGAAAACGGACTTCAGCTTCGAAGTTCGGACCGCCAGTAGAAGCCAGTCTCATCTGCTTCCAATAGGATGCCGAAAGCGGGATCCACAACGACGGTGCCGTCGTGCATTATATCGTCAGGCTTGCCGTGTTCATCCGCATCGTCGGATACAAAGACAAATCTGCGGCCAACGGCGCTTTCCAGCGTGAGCCCCAAGGCAGTTAGGTCGCGAACGGTGCCGTTAGTTGCACGGTAGCCTCGCTCAGTCATGCGGGCATTGAAGTCGCAAAAAATCTCGGGATAGGGCGATACCGTGCGGGAAGTCATGAGAGCATTTTATCTCGGGTCCCTAATGTCGCAAATGGGTGGCGGGCTCAACCGGTGACCGCAACACGCTAACTTTTCTTCGGAGATGGAGCGTGGGTCATGAAGCAGCGGCGGCGGATCTATTACTCGGCGGCCCAGCGGGCTGAAATCTGGGATCGCTGGAAGGCCGGCGAGTCGATGAGTTCAATCGGACGGCGGTTCGATCGGGAGTCCTCGTCGGTGTTTTCGGTGCTTTCGCCGACGGGTGGCATCCGGCCTCCAGACCGGAAGCGGGCTTCGAAGGCGCTCAGCCTCGGTGAGCGGGAAGAAATCTCCCGAGGGCTCAGCACCCGCTGCTTGCTGCGTGGGATCGCCCGGTTGCTGGGTCGATCACCGTCGATGATCAGTCGCGAGGTTCTGCGCAACGGCGGGCCGGAACGGTATCGAGCGACAGGCTCCGATCAGGCGGCGTGGGGGCGAGCCTTGCGTCCAAAACCATGCAAGCTGGCTTGCCGACCCGCCCTGGCCCGGACAGTATCGGCCAAGCTGCGGCGGAACTGGTCGCCCGAGCAGATCGCCGGCTGGCTCAAGCGCACCTGGCCCGGGGAGCCGCACAATCAGGTGTCACACGAAACCATCTACCGCAGCCTGTTCATCCAGACCCGTGGGGTGCTGAAGAAGGAACTGCTGGACCACCTCAGGGCCCGGCGGACCATCCGGCGTTCCCGGCATGCGAGCCTGAAGCGTCAAGGCCTCGGCCAGATCAAGGACGCCGTCTCCATCAGCGAGAGACCCGCCTGCGTCGAGGACCGCGCCGTCCCCGGCCACTGGGAAGGCGACCTGATCGGCGGATCCCGGAACAGCTACGTCGCCACCCTGGTCGAGCGTCACTCGCGCTACGTGATGCTGGTCAAGGTCGCCAACAAGGACACCGAAAGCGTCGTCACCGCCCTGATCAAGCAGTCGAGGAAATTGCCCGGCGAACTCTATCAGTCCCTGACCTGGGATCGAGGCAAGGAGCTGGCTGACCACAAGCGGCTGGCTCTGGCCGCCAACGTCGAGGTCTACTTCTGCGATCCCCGGTCACCGTGGCAGCGCGGCTCGAACGAGAACACCAACCGGCTGCTGCGCCAGTATCTGCCGCACGGAACCGACCTGTCCCTGCACAGCCAGCCCCAGCTCAACGCCATCGCCCGGCAGCTCAATGAACGGCCCAGAAAGACCTTGCTCTATCGGACGCCAGCGGAGACCTTCGCCGAGTGTGTTGCAGCGATCAGTTGAGCCCGCCGTCGAAAGCGGTCTTTGGCCTCATGCCTGGAACGAGACACCCACGGCCGTCCGTCACAGGGTCAGTCACTCCGGCGACGTGCACCTGACATGAGATTTGGATTCCGCAAACCATAGATTTCTTGCGTTTGGAGCGCGCACCCCACGCCCGTCCCTCCAACTGACGTCGGGAATGTCCGCTATTTGTGGTGGGCTTAACTGATCGCCCAGAAGCGACCTTGCGGCCTTGGCCGAGCTGCACTGCCCCACGCGGATGAGCAGTGCCCCGCATAGGCGTGAGAGCTAACCGCAGAGGCCTTGGCGCTGAGGCGGCGACGCAGCTACGGCCGAGGCGATGCTTTCCAGAAGCAAGCTCGGCGTAATCGGCTTCGCGAGGTGTGCAGTCGCGCCAGCAGCCAAGCTCTGTGAGACGTGCTCAGGAAGAGAGTTGGCGCTGAGCATTATGACAGGAACGGCGCGCATTGCGCTTCCCGCTTCGCCACTGCGTAGCCTGCGTGTCGCCTCTAGTCCGTCCATGACGGGCATCATCATATCCATAAGCAGGAGGTCGAACGGCATGGCCGCGATTGCGTCGAGTGCGTCTCGTCCATTCTCCGCAAATTCAGGAGCCAACCCTGCGGCCTTCAGGATCAGACCAGCGACGTTTCTGTTCGTCGCATTGTCGTCGATCACCAGCACACGAAGGCCTGTCAGATCATTCACTCCCGTCTCTTCCTCGGAGGCAAACGCCACACTGCAACATGCCGGAAGTTCGATCTCGAACCAGAAGGATGACCCGGCACCCGGGGTCGAAGCGCAGTCCATGCCCCCCCCCATCGCCTCCACGATGTCGCGGCAGATCGCGAGCCCAAGCCCAGTGCCGCCGAAGCGGCGGGTTATCGTAGGGTCTGCCTGCTGAAAGCGCTCGAAGATCGTCTCGCGCTGGTGGGGATGGAATCCAATGCCGGTGTCGCGGACTTCGAAGCGATATCGGTCCCCTTTACGGCGGACCAGAAGCTTGACCCCGCCCGTCGACGTAAACTTGAGCGCGTTGGATAGGAGATTGCCGAGGACCTGTTTGAGCCGAGCCTGGTCAGCGACCACCTCACCGCCCAATCCAGACTGCATCTCCAACGTCAGATCGATCCCCTTCTCGTCCGCTCTCAACCCAGCGAGCTGGAAGACGTGATCAACCAGAGCAACCAGATCTGTGGTCGACGGGTCGAGCTTCAACTCGCCAGATTCAATACGGGTAAGGTCCAGCAGGTCATCGATGAGCCGACTTAGCTGATCAGCTGCCCCGCTGATGATCCCGACGAGCGTCTGCTGTTCGGTTGAGAGACCGGATGAGACCAGAAGGCCAGCGGCGGCGGTCACCCCGTTCAGAGGTGTTCGCAGTTCATGGCTCATGTTGGCGAGGAAGGTCGTCTTACTCCGGCTAGCGTCCTCCGCACGCGCTGTCGCCGCCTCCAGATTTCGAGCCTGTTCCCGCCGCTGCGAGATGTCCCGGATATTGGCGTGGAGGCACGGCGCGCCGTTTTCATGCGAGACCGACATCCAGAGTTCGATATCCAGCGAGGATCCGTCTTTGCGGATCGCAGGGAGCTCCAGCCGCCGGCCGAGGCGTGCGGTGCCGCTCGAACGCCAGCGCTTCATTCCTTCGTGGTGCCCGGTCCGATGCGAGTGCGGGATGATTATTTCGATGTCCGATCCGAGCGCCTCGGCGCGATTATATCCGAACAGCGTCTCCGCGCCGGCTGACCACGAGAGGATCAGCCCGAACTCGTCGCAATCAACAAGGGCGTCAGCCGACGCGGCCAAGGCTTGCCGCATTGCTTGCGTCCGGTGTCTCTCGATCAGCTCGGCAACGCAGGCCTCTCCAACCCTGATAAGGCGGCGCGCCAAGGCGGCGTCGTAATCTTTGGGATGGGGATCTGTAACGCACAGCGCACCAACCGTGCAGCCGTTCACGGTTAGAGGCACGCCAGCATAGAAGCGGGTGAACGGCGGGCCGACGACATAGCGGCTCGCGCTGAAGCGCACATCGTTCAGCGCGTCAGGGATCCAGAAGATCGGCGTCGGATCGACGAGCACGTGAGTGCAGAAAGAGTCCCATCGATCCAGGTCATCAACGCCCATACCGAACGAGCCTAAGATGTAGACGCGTTCGCTAGCCGCGAGCGTAACCAAGCCCGTCGAGGCATCAGAGATGTCTGCAGCCAAAGTCGCCAAGGTACTGAGGCTTCGATCGGGCGAGCCGCCCGTCAGGCCTAAGGACGCCAGCATCGCTAAACGCCGTTTTTCTCGTTCATTGTCAGGCAACTGGATCATTCTGATCCTCCCCCGCACCACCTGCCGGCCAAACCCTTAAATTCGATTGAACAGCGCTCGCTCAATCCGAACCTCTGCCCCTTGCCGTGAATGCCGGGCAGCCCATGTGCGCGACGCGGGTGCAACGTCCGCTTTGGGTCGGACCACGACATTGGCATCAGGCCCGATAGCGGACGTGCCCGAAGTCGATTCGGCGTCGCAAAATCCCTCCTAGGAGCAAAGCGGCCTCCCGAGGCAGACATGCGTGTTGACGGAAACGAGGCAGCTTCAGCTTTCCATGGGGCTTTGGAGCGGTCTGCATAGGTGCGCTTTCGCAGCTGCTGGGGGTTAGCAAAACAACCTTCCGACCGTGTCAAACCACGACGCCGTCAGAACTCGTCGCATTGACCGTCGCAGCAACGCGGCGTTCCTTCCTCCGCGCAGGCAGGGGAAACACATGCTGAACCGACGGGGACTGATGGGAGCGGCACTTGTGGGGATAGGCCTCGCAGGCTGTGGCGAGGATGCAGCGTCGGAACCGCAGGCGGGAGCGGCGGGCGATGGATCCCCGCCGCCCTTGCCCGAAAGCCTGGCCGCGACGCTCGGCGCGCTCGTGGACGGCTCCGGAAGTGTCGGCGGGGTGGTAGCGGCCGCCCGCCACGGCGAGCCCGCCGGGATCTTTGCTTGGGGCGACGCCCGACGCTCCCCGCGCCGACCGGTTACGCCAGAAACACTGTTCCATATCGGATCGAACGGCAAATTCATCACGGGTGTAGCGGTGCTCCAACTTGTGCAGGCGGGCCGGATCGCCCTGAACGATCGGCTTGGCTCCCATGTGACTGGTCTGCCCGCCGTGCTGGCCCAGACGCCGATCGCGAATCTGCTGCACCAGACGACGGGCCTGCCCGACTATCTGGATCAAGTGGAGGACTGGTCCGAACCGGTCAGCCGCCGGATGATCTTCGATGCGGTCTCAGAGGGCCGCGACTTCGAGCCCGGCGAGGCCTGGGCCTATTCCAACACCAACTATTTCGTCCTCGGCTGGCTGATCGAGGCGGTCAGCGGAATGACCTATGCCGACTATGTGCGCGAGTGCGTCTTCGCCCCCGCCGGCCTTCCCTTCGCGCGCCCGGACGCGACCGCGACCGACATCGCCGCCCGCGCGCAGGGCTTCACCCTGAACGGCGAAAAACTGTCCAAGGCTGACCAGATGGAGGACGAGATGAGCCGCGCAGCCGACGGTGGCGTCCTGTTCAGCGCTCTGGACTGGGCCCCCTGGTGTCGGGCCCTCGCTGCCTCGACCCTAATGTCACCTGAGACCGCAGCCCTGGCCTGGCAGCCCGGGAGCCTCCGCACCGGCCGAGCCGCGCCTTACGGAGCCGGTGTCTTTCTGGAGCGGTGTCGCGGTCAGGCGCTCCACCACCACTCCGGGTCTGTGCCCGGGTTCGTCTCCCAGAAGATAGCGTTCGGCGGATCGGGCATCCAGGTTCTGGCTGTCTGCAACACCGACGAGGACGGTGAGCCGCCGCTGGAGGACCTGGCCCTCGGCATGGCCGAAGGGCTCGCCCCCGGCTCGACCTATTTGACCCAGCCCGTGATGGCCGAGGACGCCCGGACCGCCCTCTTGCGCCGCGCCTTTTGGCGCGCCGACGCCGATCTGCCTAACAGCCTGCTGGCGTCCGAGATCATCGCCTCGGGCGGCGAGACGGCCCCGTCATGGGGCGTACGGCCCGGACACGTCTTCGCACCGGTCGAGCGCTGGTCAGCCACTGGAGGCGAGATGGTCCGGTATCGGTGGGTCGGCGACAACGGGGAAAGAGGCCACATAGTTGTCGGCTGGACCGAGGACGACGAGGTGTTCTGGATCTACTGATCCGCAGGGGCCGCGCGTCGGTGGAGGCAGTCTGGGAACTCCCGCTTTCATTTCGCGGAATGCCGTTTAGGCCCAAAGCGAACAGGCAAGGAAGGTCCGGATCTGGCTAGCGGCGGTTAGGAAATTCCGCCTTCCTGCATCGTTCCAAAGGCGAGCCGCACGGGCCGATAACGGTCGCGACAGAAGTCGTCTTCGGGTCGAGAGTTGCCATCGCCTCCAAGCCCGAGAGCGGAACTCGGATGTTGGACGTGATTAACGGCGCAACCGCACTGCCCGGCGGGCGTATCTGTCGTGTGCCCGAGCTTTCACCAGAGGATGCAGAACTTGATGCGCTTTGGCGTGAGGTGTTCGGTCAACCGCTGCCGATGCTAGGCGCACCGGAGATCGCCAGGAAGATACTGGCAGACCATGTGGCGAAGGCTACCAGGTAAGCGCGAAAAAGACCCTAAACTGTGTGGCCGGGCCTTGGGAAGAGTGCCCTCATGTGACGATCACGCGGGTCCAGCTCAAAGACCGAAACGGGTCGGACTCAGCGGTTGGCTATCGGCCTCTAACCAGACATTGGCGTTGCCGCTCCAAAGCGGACCCGTCGAAGGGCTGTTCGGGGTGGCAAGCGGACCTTCGCTTCAGATACCTTGACAACGGTGCCGATGGCAGCGGCGGAACAGCGAAGGTTTGTGGTCGTTAGGTCTTCCAGACGAGGAGTCTGACAATGAAACGATCAATCACCCTGACGAGCGCGCTGGCGCTGACCCTGGCCATCTCGGGTGCCGCGATGGCGCAGAATGGCAACGGTAATGGCCGGGGCAACGGCAATGGCGGGGGCGACAACGCCCAGCAGGAACGCGGCAACGGCAACGGTGGCGGAAATGCAAACCGGGGCGGCGGCAACGACAACCGGGGTGGCGATAACGGCCGCGGCAACGACCGCATGGAGCGGCAGGTCGAGGCCCGTATCCCCGACGTCGCCCGCGATATGGCGCGCGGTCAGGACCGGATGGAACGCGACGTCCGCCGCGAGGTCGAACAACGGGTCACGGTCGACAACGGCGTGGTCGTCCTGCGTCGCGAGGCCAATCGCGGGCTGATGAACGGGTGCCCGCCGGGGCTGGCCAAGCGTGACAACGGCTGTCTGCCGCCGGGACAGGCGCGTCAGATCGAACGGGCCCAGGATCCGTACAACCGCTACAACTATCTGTGGCGCACGCTGGGCGGCGACGGCGACTATCAGTATCGCGACGGCTACGTCTACCGGACCACGCCCCAGGGCGGGCTGCTGGGCTATCTGCCCGTGCTGGGCGGCATCCTTTCGCCGGGCAATACCTGGCCCAGCCAGTACGCCTATCAGCAGCCGCCGCAGTCGCTGTCGCAGTACTACGGCCTGAACGACGGGGCGCAGTATCGGTATGCCGACGGCGTGCTGTATCGAGTCGATCCGCAGACCTCGTCGATCGGCCAGGTCGCGGCCCTGTTGACGGGTCAGCAGTTCAGCGTCGGCCAGCGGCTGCCGGCCGGCTACGACGTCTACAACGTGCCCTATGCCTATCGGAACCAGTACGCCGACAGCGCCCAGAGCCAGTACCGGTACAACGACGGCTCCGTGTACCAGGTCGACCCCACCACACAGCTGGTGCAGGCCGTCATTCAGCTTTTGACCTGAGGGACCGATGAGCAATCAAAGACTCTGGGCGCTCGCGCCCCTGATGGTCCTTAGCCTCGCCGCCTGTGGCGGCGAGGCCGACAAGGCCGAAGGTGGAGACGGCGCGACGCCGGCGCCGTCCTCGAAGACACTGGCGGCCGCCATCGGCGACGAGGGCGACCTCGACACGCTGGAAGGGGTGGTCAAGAACGCAGGCCTGTCCGACGTTCTCGAGGGCAAGGGCCCCTATACGGTCTTCGCTCCGGCAAATGCCGCGCTGGGCACGGCGGGCGCGGACCTGGCGGGCGAGGCAATGAAGGCCCAGAGCGCCGCCCTGTTGCGCGCCCACATCGTGCCGGGTGCCCTTACCCGCGCCGACATCATGGCCGCCATCGAGCGCAGCGGCGGCGGCGGCGTCCAGATTCGGACCATGTCCGACGGTCTGTTGACCTTCTCGAAGGACGGCGACGCAGTGGTGGTGACCGCCGCCGACGGCGCGACCGCGCGGTTGACGGGCGAGGAGACGGTGGTGTCGAACGGCGTGGTTCAGCCGGTGGACGGGGTACTGGTGAAGGCGGGGTAGTTCGCGAAAAACCTGCAACCGTGACCCATTGGTGTCTCTCACGTAGAGTGTTTCGTGGGCGCAGAACGGGCAGGGCGAACAGCGTTGACCAGCGAGACTTGTTAGGAAGGTTGGCCAGCCTAAGGTACAGAGATGCCGATCAAGCCTGAGCGACAGAACCCGTTTTGGCCTGCCGTCCCACCTGCGCGCCGTGTTGCACCACGCTCTATCGCGGTGGTTGTCATCGTGGCATTGGTCGTGGTTGCGGCAGGCCTTTTGGCGCGCATGATTTTGGGTTGATGCGGCACGAAACAGGCACCCAGGGAATGACCGAGTTTGTTCGCCAAGCAGACGTTGTGGAGTTCTAGCCAGGGTCGTGCCCCGTCATTAGCCCCACGTCGGAAAGCAGACATTGGAGAGCCGCGCCGGAAGCGGACGTTGCTCGGGTCTCTTTCGGGTGGATAGCGGTCGTTCGGGTCGAGAATAACCTTGGAAGCCGAACGGCCGCTTGGCCCGCACTTTCGGTGATGTAGGTCCATCGCCGTTACCCCCGCCAGCAAAGCTAGCCGATCTCTCCACCGCGGGGCTATGTCCACCATAGGTCGGGTCCGGCCATCGTGACGCCCAGAAAACGCATCGACTGGTGTGAGCCTGGATTCAGCGGTGATTATCGGGGGAACCTGATAGCGGCGCGCCTGCGCCAGAAATTCGTCTCCAGGCAGGCGGTCCAGATGCAGACTCCTTTCGCCTTTCACCCGAAACTTTCGTCGGCGGCGGCCGCAGACAGAACCCGAAGTCGCCATCAAAGGGAGTCGGAGCCCAGGGAAGACCTTCGTCAAGGCTTGCCACGAAGCTCGCGTGCCCGTGGAGGTGGTGGCGTCGAATGATTGCGCCTGGTGCCTTGAGCGCGACTTCCGCTGTGTCCTTGTTCACCAGTGACAGGCGCATGCGCGACGCCGCCGATCGTCGCCCCTCGGTCTTCATGTGAACCAGCAAGTGCGTGGCCCCAGCAGCTCCCTGAGGGGCCAGCCAGGCTAGATCAATGATGTCCAGAACGGGTGCCTCATACTCTGACATTTTGCCGAGTTGGCCGAGTGCGACGGCAGACAGTCGGTCGCCCTCGCGCCACCCGTAAAGCATCGGTGGCTCCGTTTGATCGGGGTCAGAAAACCGGTTTTGGAGAGCCCGAGCCGAGCGGTCAGCAAGAAGTGACCCTGAAGCTCGAAGCTCCGCGTTGAAGAGGTCGATCGCGGCGGCGTCCGTCCAAGGATCTAGTGCCGACACGCCAGCGGCGCTGTGGCCGCGCGACCCGTCTCTCCCGCCGTTGAACAATTCTCGCGAGGGCCGGCGATGGCGGTAAAGCGAGCGGACGATCCGCTCGGATAAAATTGTCATCGGCGCGAGCGGCCAAACGATCTTGGTGTCAGCCCAGTCTTGGGGAAAGGCCGAAAATCCTGCGTGCGTATAGATAGGCGCGGCTAGTGCATTGCTGTTGAAAATCGACGTTACGAAAACGCTAGGTTGGTTTCGGAAGGCTTGCAGCAATAGCCGGGAGCCCCCTTTGGCGCGGGGTAGGACGATCAGGGAATAGCCTGTGGCACCCAACAGGCGGGCGCCAAGATAGGTGTAATCCTGCCTTATATTGCCGAGGTAGCCGCAGACTCCGTCTTGGTCCTCCAAGACCCAGCCGGGATAGCCTTGGCCGAACCGATGGACCCATTCCCAGCCGGTTTCACTCCGCTCAGGAAACCAGGCCCATCGGTGCAGATCGTTTAGAAGCTTCCAGTCGGCGGATCGGACCTCCCGCAGGATAGGCACGGTCAAGACGCCATCGATCGGACGAGTTGGAGTGCGACTTTGCGCAGCTTCGGATCAGACACCCGTCGCCAGCTGAAAATCAGATCCTCAAGTTCCCGGTCTCCGGAGCTCATGATTTCATGTGCCAGCCGGGGACTGGACCCGGACTGGTTTCCACTCTCGGTTGGTGCGGTTCTGGCTGGGCGGTTCATGGACGTATCGGCCTGATATGGGACAGTGGCAACTTGCAGGGACTTACTATGCAGCGGCCGCGCCATAGGTGCCGCGACGGGCGGGGCCAAACCGCGATTGTGCAAGACGGATTGGGGGGCGTTCGTGGACTTGAACCACGGACCTGCGGCTTAAGGGGCCGCCGCTCTGCGCAACTGAGCTAAACGCCCGTCTCAACCTGATACAGGCTTCTCAGCCCTAAACCCCAACCTGCACCGAACGAGCCAGTCGGCGGCGCTTAGCTTCAACGCTTGCAGGACAGCTGCAAGTCTCGGTCCGCCGAACGCACAGCGATCTTCAACGGTGCGTCGGGACGGACAGCTGTGGGTGGAGATCGGTCACGGTGTGTCAGGCGGAAAGCGGACCTGCCGCTGAAACCGGACCAGGGTCTGCTCTGCCCAGCATCGGTCCTTCGCGCTGCCGCTGTCTTCTGCCCCGGCCCCATTCTTCTAAACGGCACCGGCACTTCCCTAACTGACAGCACCTGATGGAGGGTTGAAGCGGGAACCCTCCGCTGAGACCTCGTGATGATGACCGACCCCGAACGCGTTGAGGCCCTGCTCGATATGGTCGACCCCGCCCGTGCGGCGGCACCAAGCCGTGGGCCAGAGTTGGCGGTGTTGGGGCTAGCCGTCGGCCAGGATAGCGACCGCCGAAAAGCGGACGTCCTGGACGTCTCAAACGGGTGGCAAGCGGACATCGCACCGAAGGGCATTAAGAACGACAGCACCCGTCGCGGTCAACGGCATCACCTCAGCGCGGTGTAACGCCGGAGCAATGTCCAGCGCGACGATCGCAGTCTTGGTCGTGGGCAAATCCCGGCAGGCCATCACCACATGCAAGCCTCGGGCGATCAGGGCGCGGGTGTCATACGGGCCGACGTCGGACGAGGCCCCGGTGACGCTGACGGTCGGCTTCGGACAGAACATTTCGTTAGGATCTTTTCGTGGGACGTTGATCGGCGACCAATCGGCACGGGACCGCTACCCTTGATGACAGTGCGCGCAGATACTGCCAAACTCGGTCTCATGGCGAGCAAACAGGGCAGTGCCGGAGACGAGACGCCGCGATCGACGGGCGACGGATCCCTGGCTCCGAACCCGCCTTCACCTGACAACGCCTTGGCGGTTCGCGGCTTCCGTTGGGCCGAGAGATTCCTGCTCATTCTCGTCGCGGCCATGACCCTGGCGGCGGCGGGAGCCGAAGTGTTCAAGGTCTGGCAGGCGCAGTCCATCAATCTGGCAGATATTCTGCTGATGTTCCTCTACACGGAGGTGATCGGCATGATCGCGGTGTTCTACACCGGCCGGGGCTCACCCTTCATCTATCCGATCTTCATCGCCATCACCGCCCTGGCGCGGCTGATAGTGCTGCAGGGCAAGGACATGGCCCCCCAGAACATCCTGTTCGAGGCCGCCGCCATCCTGCTGCTGGCCCTCTCAGTCGTGGTGATCACCCGCGCTGGCAAGGGCTGAGGGCCACGCTGGACGTCGACCCTTCGTCGCCGAAGTCACCGGTCCGCGTCACGGCGGGGCACAACTCGTCTAGTACGGACCGCGTAGCATCTCGCCGCTTCAGCTTGCGCTAGCCGACGGAAAGCGGCGGGGTCTGTTGATGTTGAACCACCCGCCACACATCATGCTCAAGCCTCCGGTATGTGGACGTGCACCAAGCCTCGTAGCCCGCTGCTCCATCCTTTTCAGCGTGTGCCTTGTAAGCCACAACAATCAGGCCTTCTTCGGGACGTGAGATTTGCCCTTCTGTGATGTCCACGCTCGTCCAGCGGGGCGTATGGGATACGGCTTCAATGGCCGCACTACCTCCAAGCACGTGCGGTTCTGATGGCAGAACCATCAGGCAGGCATCGTCGACGAGCTCGCGATAATGATCAGCGTCCCCCGTCCAAAGGCTTTCCTCAAAAGTCCACACGCGCGCGTCGTCCATATCCATTTCCTCAATGGTGTCAGTCTGACAATCCGGATTGTGCGTCGATGTTCCACGAGCAAATCGTAGTGGAGTGTCTTAGGCCGCTCAGACAGTGGTGTAACTCACGGACTCTGCCTGAACGGCTACAGACGGGATTGCAGTTGGCTCAGACGGCCAATGTCTCCTTGGGGTCGGACTCAGCGGTTGGCTGTCGGCCCCAAAACAGACATTGGGGCTACCGCCGCAAACCAGACCTGTTGATCGGCGTGCAAGGCGGGCTCTGACGCAGTTTTGGTGACGGGATCATGGTGTCGAGCCGATCAGCCTGGCCTGTAGGAGATCGAGCTTTCCGCGGCCGTACATCTGGCGTTTGACGAGCTTGAGCTTGGTAATCTGACCCTCGGCTTGGCCGTTGGACCAACCAGAGGTGATCGCCGCGCGGACGGCGTTGATATCGCGGTCTATGCCGTTGGCGAAGGACGCCACCAGGCTGGGGCGACCACGCTCGATCCAGGCGCGCAGGTCGCCCTCAGTCTTACGACGGATCATCAGGTGGAAGGCGGCGGTGATCTCCTACAGGCCAGGCTGGTAGGCTCGACACCGTGACCCCATCACCAAAACTGCGTCAGAGCCCGATTTCGACGCCGATCCACAAAAGGCGTTATGGTTCCGGTTTCCTTGCACGCCAAACGACCCCGACCGTCGCTAAGGGTCGAGCCGACTTCGGAGGGGCGGCGAGTGGTACCTAACGCACCCCCCAACGGCTTCGCTTGACGTGAGGTCAGCATTTTATACAATCGGGACTCTAGCCGCTCGGAGCTCGGGTCATGACCTACTTCTGCTTCATCGAGTCCGTCATCCTGTCGGTTCCTCACATGGAACCGCTCATGGCTGACGATCTGGACGCCGCCAAGACAGAGGCTGAGAGCCTGCTCGCGCAGCACACCAGCGGCTACGCCGCCCATGTCTTCGAGGACGAGGAGCGCGTGGCGACGATCAGGTCAGAAGGCAGGTCTAGGTCGGTTTATACTGCACGTCAGGTTTCGGCGACCTAGTCACCGTGCGCACCATCCCGGTACGGGCCTTCGAAACGTCCGCTTTGGGTCGGACCACGACATTGGCATCATGCCCGAAACCGGACATTCACCGCCCTGTCCCGGAAGCAGACCTTCCGAACCGCCGTTCGGGGTGGATAGCGGACTTCTTTCGTTACTTTCGCACCGACGACGGTTCGCTCTTTGCCTGACGACCGGGATCATTTGAAACGATGCGGCGTTTCCACGGGGTGGGTTTTCAACCTCGGGGAATACGCTGTTGCTGGGAAAGAACCTGATCCGGTTGGTTTACAGGAGCGATTCCTGCATCTCCCATGATGACGTGTCAGGGCTGGATGCAATCTTCAATGTGTCGATCCGCAACAATATGCGTGACGGAATCTCCGGTGCGCTTGCTCTACCTGATGGAAAGTTCGTCCAGGTTTACGAGGGGGAGAGGGGCAAGGTGGACGTGCTCATGAAACGAGTGCGGGCCGACAACCGTCATGAGAACCTTACCGTTCTGGGGGAATGGGAGGTTCAAGCTCGGCTGTTCAGGGGATGGTCCATGGCTCGGCCCGATCCTACGCCGCTGAGCCAGCAGTCCTTCCGGATCGTCACCGAGAACGGAACGGGGGCACAGGTGACATCCATCCTGTTGGACCTGATGAGCAAGACTGAACACCATTATCTCGCCAGCCAGGTTTTCTGACCTTCGCGATTGTTGCCTCGTGCGCCGCATCAAGGGCCACTCGGTGGGAGGCCCCAGACGTCGCCTATGGGTCGAGAGCCGACATCGGCAGCTGCCCGGAATTTCGACATTCGGCGAGATCAAGCCGCCCCTAGGGCTCGGGGTTCGACGCCATTCAACAGCCGCTCGATCGCCTCGATCAAGGTCGCCGGTTTGATCGGTTTGGCGATGTGCGTATCAGCCCCGGCATCCATCGCCGCTGCGACATGGTCAGCCATGGCGTTGGCGGAAAGAACGGCAATCGGCACGCGGTTCAAGCCGAGTTCACGTTCGAGTTTTCGGATTTCTTGAATCGCAGTCAGCCCATCCATCACAGGCATTTGCATATCCATCAGGATAGCGTCGAACGTCCCCACTCGGAACGCATGCACCGCTTCCAGACCGTTCTCCACCGCCAGGCTTTCGACGCCCGCCTGATCTAGGATGAGGCCGACGACCTTCAGGTTCGTGGCGTTATCGTCGGCGACGAGGATGCGGATCGTGTGGTCCAAGGGCAGTCCCTCTTTGTCCTCCACACTGTCGGTCTGATGCTCCGTCGCGACGATGAAGGGCAGGTCCGCCCAGAAGTCGGACCCCACGCCTGGTATGCTCGAACTGCCCATCGACCCGCCCATCAGGGCGACCAGATCCCGGGAGATCGACAGGCCCAGCCCGGTCCCTCCGAACCGGCGCGTGATCGACCCATCCGCCTGCTGGAATCGAGCGAAGACGTCGGTGCCGTTGCTCGCGTCGAAGCCTATGCCAGTGTCCGACACCTTGAGGCGGACCAGCCCCCCCGGCGTCAGTCGTGCGCTGACGCTGACCTGACCGATCGACGTGAACTTGATCGCGTTCGAGATGAGGTTGCTGGCCACCTGCCGTATTCGTCCCGCGTCTCCCAGAACCATGCGGTCGACGTCTTCGGGCAGGTCGACGACCAGGGCCACGTTCTTCTCGGCGGCCTTGAGCGAGAACAGGGCGCAGGTGGCCCGAAGCAGGTCGCCGAGGTGATAGGGAGCCTCCTCCAGCGCCACCTCGCCGGCCTCGATACGGGCCATGTCTAGGATGTCGCCGAGCAGGCTGGTCAGGGTGTCCCCCGACGAGCGGATGATGTCCACCATCTCGCGGTCGGCCGGGCCGAGGTTGGACCGGCTAAGCAGGTCGGCCATACTGACCACGCCGTTCAGAGGGGTGCGGATCTCATGGCTCATGTTGGCCAGGAAGTGGCTCTTGGCCACATTGGCCGCCTCTGCCGCCTGACGTCCGTCCTCGGCCTGTTTGAGCTTGGCGGAGAGCTGAAACGACGCCGCCGTTGCCGCCAATACGAACAGGAGGCTCGCTCCGCCGATCTGAACCGCCAGGAGGGCGGAGTGACCTGCGGTGATGGTCGACACGGCGAGGGCGGAGAAGCACAGGATTTGCGGACCGATGGACGCCCACGTCAGATGGCGCGAGCCGGCGCTGACGATGACGCCGTTGACGATGGCTCCCGCGATCAGCAAGGCCGCGCCGACGAGTCCCAGCTCGGAGCCGTTGAAGGCCTGTCGAGCGGCGAACGCCCCGAAGACGAGGTTATTGAGACTGATGAAGCCCACGGCGCACCAGCAACAGTCCCGAGCGGGGACCCAGCCTTCGGGCCGATCGCGCGCCTTGAAGATCTGGAGCTCAACCCACTGGAGCCCGGCGTAAATCGCCAGCCATGCGACCGCGAACCCCACGCCCGTCATGGTGAAGAAGGCCAGGGCGATGACGAGGCCCAACCCCACGCGGGTCCGCCACTGGCGCGCCCGAGCGATCATGGCGACGCCAACCAGACGGCGTTGGAAGATATTCATTCTACTCAACTCCCTACTGGGAGACCGTCACGATAAAGCATTGAAAGTTCATTGCTAAGCTCGGCAGTTGGAAATCCTGCGATGTCGAAAAAGGTCGGTGGTTGATCAACACCTGAAGAGCCGCTCCGAGGGTGCGAAAGCCGTTCAAATCGGTTCGCTCCAGCGCCCTGCCCCAAAACGGATTGTCCGCCGTCAGCGCCAATGAGACAGATTGAGGGTTCCGTTTAGAGGAGGATTTTGGTCTCGTCGTAGTGACGAAGGAACGAAGATGAGACCAAAATCCTTGCCCTTGAAGGCAACGC
>NZ_JAFCWC010000019.1:0-28436 GCF_049897365.1 Brevundimonas sp. DC300-4 | reverse complement strand
GTCGCCTATCACACCTTCGGCGGCTGGAAGCGCTCGGCCTTCGGCGACACCAACCAGCACGGCATGGAGGGGGTGAAATTCTGGACCAAGGTCAAGACCATCACCGCCCGCTGGCCGGATTCGGAGCTGGAACATGCGGATAGCTCGTTCGTGATCCCGACGATGGGGTGACACTGTCTCCTCCCGCGCCAAAGGCGTGGGGAGCAGTCCAGTCAGTTGGTGCTGTCAGGCGAACGATAAAAGGTCTCCGGTATTTGTGGCGTAAGCCACTGACGGGGATCATATTTCGTGAAGTCGATTTCGTTCAAGCGCCACCGGTTTCCGGCAGATGTGATCCGGCATGCCGTCTGGCTGTACTTTCGCTTCAGCCTCAGTTTTCGTGACGTCGAGGAGCTGCTGGCGCAACGGGGGATCGACGTCAGCTATGAGACGATCCGCTGCTGGACGATCAAGTTCGGACCGCTGATCGCGAGGCGGCTGAAGCGCCGTCGGCCAGCTCCATCGCCTCGCTGGCATCTCGATGAGATGGTCTGTTCGATCGGCGGAAAGCGGATGTATCTGTGGCGAGCGGTCGACGACGAAGGCGAGGTCCTCGACCTCGTGGTGCAGCGCCGGCGGGACACAAAGGCCGCGTTGAAGCTGCTCAGGCGGCTCCTTCACAACCAGCCTGTCGAGCCCGAGATGATCACGACCGACGGCCTTGCGTCATACGGCGCGGCTCTTGATCAGCTCGACCTGAGGCATCTGCATCGACCGGGCCGGCTTCGGGAGAACAATCGGGCGGAGAACTCCCACCTGCCGATCCGACGACGAGAACGACAGCAGCAGCGGTTCAAATCCCAAGCCTCAGCCCAGAGATTTCTTACCACCCACGCAGCGATCTACAACACCTTCAACATCCAGCGCCATTTGATCAGCAGACCCACACTTCGGCGTTTCCGCGCCGATGCGGCGACCGCTTGGGCGGCAGCGGTTGCCTGATTTCGGCAGGGTAGGGCGCTTCTCAGCCCGGCGCGGTTATCCTGACAGCGCCCACTTCGCGAACGAGCCACGCAAATAAGGGACGTTCATCGGGGCGATACCGGACCTGCCAACGGTGATCACATTCCGCGTCCGGGCCAGGCTTGGTGATCTAAGACGAGGTCGCTCACAATCCGTAGTCAGAACCACGCGACGACGCGCCTGTAAGGCGGCCCAACCTGCGGATGGCAGAACACCAGCCCCTTCAGAAACCGACGTTCGTTTTCTTCGTTCCCTGCGCTCTCAATTCCTCGGCGCCGGATAGACTTTGTGTGGTTCGCCTACTTCTTGAGCAGCATCGGGTGATACCTCAGGAGCCGGGCGACCCTCCAGTCCCGCCTTCGCCATCCAACGATGATTGCGCGAGCCGTACAGGCCGCCGGACACTGCGGCGATGCCGCTGAGAAGCATCGTCAGGAAGCCCCAAAGAGCGAGCGTCGCGGTGCTGTCAGCCGTGCTCTCCGCTTCGACGCGCTCTGAGGGAGAAGCGATCAAAGTTCCCTCAACTACTCGCGAGCCAGGCGCCAAGGCGTCGCCGATGACCGTCTCACCCGCAGTCGTCCTGGTCGCCTCGCCGCCTGCGATGCCGGCGGTGTTTACGGCGGCAGAACCCGACGCAATCAGGATCGCAAGCAGGAAAGCAACGGCCCAGACGCTGAGTCCGTGGAGCGCGCCCTTATGATGATCCGCGTAATTGGCTGCGCGGCTCGCCACAGCTCCACCCACAAACAACGCCATGCAGTTTGCGACCACGGCCCACATCCCGGCTGCCGCCGCGAAGCTTTCGGCGTTGCCGCCGTCGAGATCGTACGGATTGAAGGCCCCCGCTCCGAGAGCGACGCCCAGTAGGTTCAGCATAGCTCCGACAGCTATGGCGACGACCGCCCCCGCGATGACGGCTGGCCACGAGACCAATACGTGAAGAGGGTGAGTGTGAAAGGATCGCTCGAGGTAGTCGGTCATGTTTTGCCCTTCCAAAGGCTGCGGGGCCTTTCCAAGCTCTTCTCGGGTCGAAGAGTTCCGGCACTGGCCACTGGGGTTCTGCTCACCGATCTGGGGCGGCGGCCGCGCCGGGCGTGACCGGAGCGAACTCAGCGGCTTGTGACTTGGGCGGCAGTGCGTCGGCCTGTTGCAAACCGTCGTCCTCTACCTCCGTGATAGATATAATGGACTCGCCGGCCTTCATCAGCGGCGCGGCAGCATCAGCGGCCTGCACATCCGTCGGGGAAGGAACCCGAACATCGCGGCGCTCGCCGTTCCGTTCGAGCGTGACCGTGTAGAACCGCATCGTCATTCGCCAGCCCCAAAGCCCTTGGGAGCACCCGCCTCGGATGCACCCTCCCCCCCGCTAGCTGGGCCTTCTGGCTTTTGCGCCTGCTGGCTCGTGCCGCTCTGATCGGGCCGTGTCGACCCGTGACTGCTGCCGTCCTGCTGGCTGCCATTGGAGGTCCCCGGGTTTGGATTTTTGTCGGTCATTTCGTTCTCCTTCCGGGAAGCGAACGGTGAAGCGTGTGAGCGGTTCCGGCGACGGAACGGTTCGGCGCCTACCACGGGCCAAGCCTTCGCCCTTGCGGCCCTCAAGAACAAAAATAGAACATTCACTTGCGCCATCCGCTGCCGCGGAGTCACAAGCGCCCCGGGGCGGCAACCTCGAGAAAGCGAATGAACGACCGATCCTTGGCGAGTTTGCTCGCCGAACTTGACGCGGAGCTGGCCCGCAAAAACGATCCCGGCTCCGCAGCAGACGAAATCCTGACCTGCGTGGAAGCCCGCGTCCCCGGCGCCGTGATGCGGTCCGCTGCTGGCATCCAGCTCCGGAGCCTCGGTTGCATGGTTGCCAGCGGTCGGTGAAGCCATGCCTGACTCGAACCGCCCCCGTGTCGCGCGGGAAGAAGCCGTGCCGGAGTTCGGCCATCGGCTGATCGTGCAGTGCGACCGGCCTGGCTGCGACCATGCCGTGTTGATGGATCCTCGCCCGCTGTTCGGCGCGCGACGCTATTGGCCGCCCGAGGGGTGCTCGTATCGCTTCCGATGCCAGTGCGGCCACCGGGTCGCGAGAGTAACCTACACCCGCCACTCGACTGGGCAGAGCGGGCCAATGTCGCCGGCAGCCATTGCCCTTTGGTATTGATGGGCCGCAAGAACCTCGACCGCTAAACTGAGGAGGACTGGCGCGCTGGGTCAGGGTCAGTCGAGCAAATCCTCGTCAATCGCTGGCCGGTCTATGCCGATTGCCCGGTGTGCGAACTGCGTATCCAGGCGGACCTGAAACGCATCGCCCGAGTGCGGGGACCACACTACAATCTCTGGGGCGTCGATGCGGCCTGCCGGCGAGTTGGCTGCATCGGGCGGGTCCAGTTCGTGATCGGCCCGCGCGACGCGGTCGGCGAGTTCGTCATGCCGGCCAAGGCAGTCCGTTGAAGTGCAAAAAGCCCCCCGGCGCGAGCCGAGGGGCAAGGTTGCACGGGTGAGGAGAAGCGGAGGGGCACCTGTTTCCAAGCCACCCCTCGCATCGGCCAGTTGCAACTCCAGAACCACTAATCAGCGTGTCAGGTTCCCGCGATGTGTAATCTTTACCGCTCGAAGTCCGGCTCCGGAGACATCTTGGCCATGACGCGCGCCATGCGAAGCGAGGTCGGTAATCTTGAGCCGCGCGACTGCTACCCCGACTACCCGGCGCGGCATTGTCAGGGTAAGTTCGGCAGGCTCTACTTGAGCCGAAATTTGCGTCTGCCGCGGCGAAAAAAGTGCATAATTTCAGTGTGTCGACACGGCCGAGTATAACGGCCCAAGTCGCTCAGATGGAGATAAATTCAACCGATGGCACCAATTGTGGCTTCAACCTGACAACACCGGCAGTGGAGTGGGGCCATCGTCAGTGCCCCGCGTGGGCCGGAGTAGTCGCGCTTGAAACCCCGCCGATCTCAGCCTTCATATGGCCGATCTCAGCCTCTTGGCTGCTGACGATTTGCTCGGCCAGCTGCCGAAGCTCAGGGTCGGTGCCGCTTTCCAGATACACCCGAGCCATGTCCACGCCGGATTGGTGGTGGGGAACCATAAGGGCAACGAAGTCTCGATTTAGGTCGCCGGTCACCTGTAGTTCGTTCATCTCGGCGTGCATGCGATCCATGGACTCCATCATGGCGGCAGATGCCCCCGCCTCTGGAGCGGCATTGGCTCCTTCGCGGCCATGGTAGTGCTCGTTGCCACGCCAGAAACCGCCCGGAGCCAAACCGCCTTGGGTGACTGTCTCCCGCGACTCGGGCCGCAGCAGTGCCGCAAACGGGCCTTCCAGCACGCGATAAATGACGTAGTGCTGGCCAGCGTAGGACAGCATAGTGATGGCCAAGGCGACAACGAGGCCGACCGGGACCAGCCACGTTGCGCGGTGATCACGGGGCGTCACCTCGAAAGCGTGATGACGCATTGGGTCTGCAATGGCTACCAGCAGACCGGCCAAGATGGTCGCGTGCCCGATCATGTCGATACGGCCAAATGGGTAGACTGCTGAGAACATCAACGCGAACAAGGCGACTGCGGAGAGCCGTCGCACGAGCGAGGTCCACAGAAGCCCGAAACCCAAGGTGAACTCAGCCACCCCGGCCATCGTCGTATATGGCTCAAAGGGTATTCCGAAGGCTAGGAAAGGCTTCTCTTCCAGCAGCGGCATGAACCACTGCGGATACATGAACTTCTCCATGCTGGACCACATGAGGGCCAGCGCAATGCCCCAGCGCAGCACCGCGAACCGGCGATCATGCCACTTCCCATCCTTCAGACCCGACAGGAACAAATAGCCCGCCAGCCCCAACCCAAGTGCGAGGTAGTCATAGAGGTGGAAGAGGTCATAGTTCGTGAGCGCGACGGCCCACAGGAGGACGATCATTACCGCCGCCACCGGTCGAGTTCGTCGCCAGATCAGCAGAATGCCGATCAACAGTTGTGCCCACGGCAGAAGCTCAGACTCTGTTTTTAGATCGGGCGTCAGGTAGGAACCGCCAACAGCAAATAGCGCGACGAAGAACGCGGCCATCACCGCGATCATGAAGGCGTCTGCATGGTCGCGCAGCAGCCGAGTTCCAGTGTCGAGAACGCGAGTAACGGCCTGGCCGGGTGCTCGGCGTTCGAGAACGGTCGCTGCTAGAAAGAATACCGTCACCAGCGCGATGGCAAACCAGAAGGCAGGAAGCGCGAGAGTGGTCGTGATCGGAGCTGGGTCTGCCGAGACCTCATATGCTTCAAACCATTTGACGTGCGCCCATGCCGCCGTTGCGATGGCCGACAGCCCGAGTGCAAGCACCGGTATGCGTGAGGCTTGGGCGGTCATCTGCATTTTGGAAAAACACCAAATGCCCTGCTTGCTCATATACCCATGCGAGGCGCGGGCAATATGAGCGGTCTGTGAGAGACGAGAACCCAGTTCCAGTCAACGAACGAACCACAAGGCGTGTCGCAACGGGCGATGAGACGGCCAATACTCCGAAGTTGGTGAGGTAGGGAAGCCAATGAAAGTGATCCGCCGCAAATCAGACCTCCGATATATGGCCAGTTTTGATGACCGACATTCCAAGATAATCGGTGACGGGGATCAATGGCTAACCGGCAGCCACGACTGTGCATCCGTTCTCACGTCCCATGATATCGGGGAAAACGGCCAAGCTGGACCGCTCGACAGCGAACGAATAAAGCTTGGAGAACGTAGTGCCTGATGGCCACGTCTTCGATGTGTCGGAGCGGACTTACCTTATGGTTGATCTTCCCCCGCAACAGTGGACGGGGTTAAGCCGCTCTGCGTTTGGCCTCGGCGGGGCTGATATAGCCCAGTGACGAGTGCAGGCGACGGGGATTGTAGAAGCCCTCGATGTATCCGAACAGATCCCGCCGCGCCTGGTCGCGGGTGGCGTAGATGCGGTGATGGACGCGTTCGGTTTTAAGGGTGTGGAAGAAGCTTTCCATCGGGGCTGTTGATCGGCGTTCAAGGCGGGACCCCACCCGATATGAGATAACATATTGAATAAGACCAATATCTCGGGGCGAGACGGGGGCCCGACAGACGGCAGTCAACATGCGCGCCAACGTATTGCTGTATAGCGAATTCAACCACCTAGGCCTCCTCTCGATGGGGTCCGATTTCGACGCCGATCCACACCTCCGGCTCGCGGTCCCGCACCCTGGGCATCGACTGGTCGAGCCCCTGCTCTGGATGTGGATGGTGGTGCGATTACCGTAGGGCCACGCACCGGTCAGGACGAAGCCCGCTGGGATGAGGCTGGACGGAGAAAGGGCTCTTGCCATGACGCTGATCCGGGCGTGAACCCCGCGCCAGTCAGCCAGCCAACTTCATCAAAGCTGAGTCAGAGTCCCTTTTAGACGCCGATTGACAGCATTGACAACGCTGCGGCGGTGATCACGCCTTGGACGCTCTTGGCTTACGGGCTGGCTTCACCGGATCCTTTGGCTTTCGACCTCCAACGCCCAAGCCCATCGACTTGGCCAGGGCCGACCGCTGAGCTGCGTAGTCGGGATGGACCATCGGGAAATCTTTCGGAAGGCCAAACCGATCCCGATAGGCCTCAGGGGTATATCCGGCGATCGACAGGTGACGTTTCAGCGATTTGAACTTCCGTCCGTCGATCAGAGAGGTGATGCCCTGAGGAGTGATGAGCTTCCGGATTGCGCCGGGCGTCAGACGCTCAGTCGTTTCGGCCTCGGGCTCTCTATTCGGGCCTTCCCCCAAGCGGCTCAAAGATCCGTGAACCGTCGCGACCAAGCCGGGAAGCTCATCAGGTGACACCCGATTGTTGGCGACGAAGTTGGCGATAATGCCGGTCGTCATCGCCAGGAGAGCGGAGGTGTCGTTATCAGCCATGGAAATCCCCAAAGAGGTTTGACCGACGTTACCCACCTCATGTCAGGGCAACAAGACGTTCACCATCGCAACCGACATCTCGCAGGCTGGAGTGCCCGGCATTCCATTGGCGAGATCTATTTCGAAGAATGCCGCCCAGGCGAAAGTCCGCTTTCCGCCCGGCAGCCGATGCCCGCTCTTTCCGCCCGTTGCGGTCATTTCCTTATTCCGTTGAGTGGCGACGATGGAGGGGAGCAGGGGCGACAGCGCACGTTCTTGAGGTTGCTGGCCGGGGCGCATGTGGATCAGGGGTTGTCGAATGCGGTGTTCCGAGGCACACACAAGCTGAGCTGTTGGTTGGCCCCAGTCAGCTGGCGGCCTCGGCGTGATGATCTCTGCTCCCAGCGATGCCGAGGCCGCCCTTTTCAGGGCAGTGACCTAAGGATCGAGCTCCCCGTTCTCTCCGCTTCCCCCCATCCCGGATTCGCTCTGACCGCTTCCGGAAATGGCGCTTAGGCGAAAAGCGGGGAGGGAAAGTCCGATCCTGACCTATGTCGTCCGTCTGCAGAGTCCGGCTGCTGCATCCATTTCAAAAAATGGGGGCGGCTCATGCGAGCCGCCCCCGTCAGTTCACCGCGTCATTCAGTCAGAACGGGCGGAAGTTGAGGCCAACGAAGAAGCGGCGGCCATAGGGATCGAAGTTGGAATACAGGGTCTGGGCCAGGGCCGGGTGCTGTCAGTCCAACGCTAAAACGTCTCCACCTATGACGGTCTAAGCCACTGTTGGAGATGATATTTCGTGAAGCCGATTTCGTTCAAGCGCCACCGGTTTCCGGCAGATGTCATCCGCCATGCCGTCTGGCTGTACTTTCGCTTTAGCCTCAGTTTTCGTGACGTCGAGGAGCTCCTCGCGCAACGCGGGATCGACGTCAGCTATGAGACGGTCCGGTGCTGGACGATCAAGTTCGGACCGCTGATCGCGAGGCGGCTCAAGCGCCGTCGGCCAACTCCATCGCCTCGCTGGCACCTGGATGAGATGGTCTGTTCGATTGGCGGAAAGCGGATGTATCTGTGGCGCGCGGTCGACGACGAAGGCGAGGTCCTCGACCTCGTGGTCCAGCGCCGGCGGGACACAGAGGCCGCGTTGAAGCTGCTCAGGCGGCTCCTTCACAACCAGCCGGTTGAGCCAGAGATGATCACGACCGACGGCCTGGCGTCATACGGCGCGGCTCTGGATCAGCTGGACCTGAGGCATCTGCATCGACCGGGCCGGCTTCGGGAGAACAATCGGGCGGAGAATTCCCACCTCCCGATCCGACGACGGGAGCGGCAGCAGCAGCGGTTCAAATCCCAAGGCTCAGCCCAGAGATTCCTCACCACCCACGCGGCGATTTACAACACCTTCAACGTCCAACGCCATTTGATCAGCAGACCCACACTTCGCCGCTTCCGCGCCGACGCTGATGCCGCATGGGCGGCTGCGGTTGCCTGAAGGGCGGCGGGGAAGGGGGCTTTCGGCTTGGCGAAGTTACCCTGACAACGCCGTCTACGCGACCTGGTTCCTGGTTCCCTCCTGGAGGCCGTGGCCGGTCTTGCTGACGCGGGACTGGATGCGCGACCAGAAGGTCTCGGCCGCCGCGCTCTGGCGACTGGCGGGGCGGAACAGGCGGACGTCGAGTGAGGCCGACCAGGCGATTTTTGTTGTCGCGTGGACCAAACGGCCGGCGGCGAAGTCGTCGGCGGCCAGCGCCTCAGGTAACCAACAGAGGCCCCTGCCGTCACGCGCCATCGACAGGAGGGTCGCCGCTAGGTGCGAAGTGAAGACCGTTTCTAGTGCAGGCACTCGGCGTTCGGAGAAGACGGTGGCGTGCAGGATGCGTCCAAGACCCGATTCCGGATTGTAGGCCAGGTAGGGTGTCTTGGGCGTGTCGTCGTCGAGGCTCCACAAGGGGCGGCCGTCGGCGTCGGGCGCGGAATAGGGCTGGAGCACATCCTGGCCAATGACGACCGAGCGGAACTGGGTTGGATTGAACCGACTGGGCGCCTCTGTACGGTGGTGGCAGAGCAGGAATTGGGCGTCGCCGCGAAGCATCAGGGTCTCACAGGCCTGCATGTTGTCGGAGATAAGCCGCAGGGGTCCCAGCGGGCCGTCGACTTCCAGATCGCGCATCCAGCCGGGGAAGAAGGTGAAGGACAGGGCGTGGGTCGCGGCGAACGACAGGGTGGCGGCGAGTTTGCGTTCGCTTTCGCGGACCTCCTGGGCGATCTGGCGGACGCGACGAACGATCTCCTCGGCGCCGGGGCGGAAGATCTGTCCGCCGGCGGTCAGCTCCACGCCCGTCGCGCCGCGATCGAACAGCTCGACCCCGAGCCAGGTTTCCAGCGCCCGGATGCGCCGGCTGAAGGCGGGTTGGGTGACGCCGCGCGCCTCGGCCGCACGCGAGAAATTCCCCAAGGCGGCCAGCGCTAGGAAGTCTTCCAGCCAGATCAGTTCCATGGATCAAACCCCGGTCGCAAAAGGTGTCGACCAGCCGACAGTCTGCACCCTTAGCGACCGGCTCGCGATGCCGAAACGGCATGGCGACGCGGGTAAACAGCATTGGCGGTGTTTCGCCCGACTACGCTAGCACAGGGCAACAATAAGGACCGTCTCCCGACTGTTTCGCGGGCTCGGCCATTCTCGGGGAAGAAACCAAGATGACTTCACAGCACACTCGCACCCTGTGGCTGGGCGGCGTTTCGGCGGCGGTTCTCGCGTTCGGCGTCGCGGGGTCGGCGATGGCCCAGACCGCTCCGGCCACCGCGCAGGACGACGCGACCCAGGTCGATGAGATCGTCGTCACCGGCTTCCGCTCCAGCCTCGTCCGTGCGCTGAGCGCCAAGCGCGAAGAGGCAGGCGCGATCGACAGCATCCTGGCCGAGGACATCGGCAAATTCCCCGACCTGAACCTGTCGGAATCAATCCAGCGCATCCCAGGCGTGGCCCTGGCCCGTGACGGCGGTGAAGGTCGTCAGATCTCCGTTCGTGGCCTTGGTCCGCAGTTCACGCGCGTGCGCATCAACGGCATGGAAGCCCTGACAAGCGCCAGCGGCTCGGACGCCGGCGGCGGCACGAATCGCGGTCGCGCCTTCGACTTCAACATCTTCGCCTCGGACCTGTTCAACTCGATCACCGTGCGCAAGACGGCCGAGGCGACGACCGAAGAAGGTTCGCTCGGCGCGACAGTCGATCTGCGCACCGCGCGGCCGTTTGACTACGGCGGCTTCACCTTCGTGGCCTCAAGCCAAGTCGGCTACAACGACCTGGCCAAATCGACCAATCCGCGTGGCGCCGCCATGATCGCGAACACCTGGGAAGGCGACTTCGGTCGCTTCGGCGCTCTGCTGTCGGTGGCCTACAATGAGCGCAGCCTGCTCGACGAAGGCGCGTCGACAGTGCGCTGGGCGACGGGTAACGCCTTCGCACCCGGCTTCGCGGCCCTTCCGAACGGCGCAGGTCTTCCGACGACAGTGAACCCCGCGCAAGCGGCCAACAATGCGGCCTTCCACCCACGCTTCCCGCGCTATGACATCTTCAAGCAGGAGCAGGAGCGCCTCGGCTCGACCCTGTCGCTGCAGTGGCAGCCGACCGACCGGACCTCGTTCGGCCTCGACGTCCTCTATGCCGACTTCTCCGGCAGCCGCGAGGAGCAGTATCTGGAAGCGCCGTCATTCAGCGTCGGCGGAGCCTGTACGGCGGCCAACGTGGCCACCTCCTGCGGCATTGCCCAGACCCAGGTGGTCTCGTCGGTCATCGACAGCAACAACACGATGATCGCGGGCACGTTCAATAACGTCGATCTGCGCGTCGAGAACCGCTTTGACGAACTGCAGACCGAGTTCACCCAGATCAACCTGACGGGCGAACACCAGTTCACAGACAACTTCTTCCTGTCGGGACTGATCGGCCATTCGAAGTCGGACTTCTCCAACCCCCTGCAGACGACGGTTCAGTTCGACCAATTCAACGTACAGAATTACTCGTACGACTACCGTGGCGGAAACCTGCCGACCATCAACTATGGTTCTGCGGCGCTGACGGATCCGAATGCCTGGGTGCTGACGCAGATCCGCATCCGGCCCCAGACCGCGGTCAATACCTACGACGCGGCGCAGCTGGACGGGCGCTACGAGAACCTCGGCATCTTCACCCTGACCGCCGGGATCAATTACAAGTCCTATTCCTTTGAAACGACGGAACTCCGTCGTTCGAACGGAACATCCACCAACCGGGAGCCCACCGTGCCGGCGGCGCTGGCCGCGATTTCTCGCAGCCAGTATTCGCAGATCGTGAATCTGGGTGGTGTGAACGTTCTTATCCCGAACACCTTTGTGGCTGCCTCGGTGCTCAGCCTTTACGACCAGGCAGCCTACGATGGCGCGTTCCGGCTCGGCAATGAGCCTTCGCTGGGCAACAATCGCGGCGTCGATGAAAAGGACTCCGGCGGCTACGTCCAGGCCGACTTTGACACCGAGGTCTTCGGCATCCCGTTCCGAGGCAACTTTGGCGTACGCTACGTCAAAACCGAGCAATCGTCCTCCGGCTACACCTACGTCAGCGGCCAGCCGGTCGCGATCACCGCGGATCGGTCCTACGAGGACACCCTGCCGTCGATGAACCTGGTGCTGGAGCCGCGCGAGAACCTGCTGGTGCGCTTCGGGGCCGCCAAGGTCATGGCTCGTCCCGACTTGGGCAGCCTGACCCCCGGCGCGACGATCAGCGTCTCCGGCGCGGGCCGCAGCGTAACCGCCGGCAACCCCAACCTTGATCCATTCCGGGCCAATGCCTACGACCTGGCCGTGGAATGGTATTTCGCGCCGTCCTCGCTCCTCTCGGTCGCCCTGTTCCGAAAGGACATCGACAGCCTGGTCCAGTCGCTGCAGACGAACACGACCTTCACCGGCAACTCCTTCGGCCTGCCGGACTCGGTCGCCGTCGCGGCCTGCGGCACGACCAACGGCTGCAGCCCTTCGGCCCAGTGGACGTTCACTGCACCGACCAACACCCCGGGCGGCACGCTGGACGGGTTCGAAATCAACTACCAGCAGCCGCTGCACTTCCTGCCGGGGCTGCTGTCCAATACCGGCCTGCTGCTGAACTACACTTCGGTCAGTTCCTCGATCGAGTATCTGAACGGCGCCGGTGCCGTGGTCGCCACGCGCGATCTGACCGGGTTGTCGCGGACGTCCTACAACGCCACCCTTTATTACGAGGACGACAGCTGGAGTGCGCGCGTCTCGGCCGCCTATCGCGACGACTACCTGACTCGCATCCCGGGGTCGGAAGCCGGCACTGACGCGGATGGGACCAAAGCAACACTGAACGTCGACGCCTCCATCCAGTACACGGTCAACGACAACTTCCGTGTCACCTTGGAAGGGGTCAATCTGACGGATGAATATCAGGATCAGTTCAACGACTCTGTGGCCGAGCGCAGCTCGTTCTATCACCACACGGGCCGCGAGATCACCCTCGGCCTGCGTTACACCTATTGATCCAACCAGCTCCATGAGACGATTTTCCTTCCGAAATCGTCCATTTGCGCGGGAGCCGTTTCGGCGGCTCCCGCGCTTTTTTCTTATCCTCGCCCTGACCGTTTCGGCGGTACCGTGCGTGGCCCAGATCGCCGTCTCCGCCCATGACGGAAAGCAGGTCCTGATCGACGGCGTGCAGACGGTCCCGGCCAACCCCGCGCCCGACGGAGTCATGGTGCTGGATCTGTCCGGCGACTTCCCGCGCGTGATCGGCATGGTCGCCTTGCCCACCAGCGTGATCGGCCCGCCGGCCAGCGTCGCCGTGGCGCCGGATGAAAGCTTCGCCCTCGTCACCGCATCGCGCCGCATCCCGGCGGAGGCTCCGACGACCATAGTTGCCGACAACCAGATCTCCGTCATCGACCTGACGTCCTCGCCGCCGCGCGTGACCGCGACCCTGCATGCCGGCGCCGGAGCTTCGGGCGTGTCGATCAATCCCGCCGGGACCCTGGCCCTCGTCGCCAACCGTTCGGAGGGAACGGTGTCGATCTTCACCATCGCCGACGGCGTACTGACCGATGCGGGCAAGGTCACGATCGGTCCTGCGACGACCTCGCCTGCGCATGTGATCTTCTTCGATCAGGGACGAAGGGCGCTGGTCTCGCGCGACGGCGATCACAGGATCTCGCTGCTGACTATCTCGGGCACCGAGGTGACGGTCGAGGCCCAGACCCTGGCTCCCGGATTGCGGCCTTACCAGATCGACTCGACCGGCCCCCGCACCTTCGCGGTCAGCGCCAACATCGGCGGGGGCGGGCGCGACACGGACACCCTGGCGCTGATCGATCTGCGCGAGGTCCAGCCGCGCGTCGTCGATGTGGTCGCAGCCGGGCTGACGCCGGAAGGGGTGAAGATGTCGCCGGACGGTCGATATGTCGCCGCCACCGTCAATGACGGGTCGAACGCGCCGCCGACCTCGCCGCGCTGGCATCGGCAGGGTCAGATCAAGGTGTGGCGAATCGAGGACGGCCGCCTGGTCCCGGTCGCCGAGGCGCTCGCCGGGGCCTGGGGGCAGGGGTTGGCCTGGTCTAGCGACGGACATACGTTGCTGGCCCAGAGCGCGGCCGACAACCGCATCGAAGTCTACCATTTTGATGGCTGGCGACTGACACGCGCCGGTGAGATTCCGACCCCCGCCGGACCGGCCGGAATCCGAACAGCGGAGCCCTGACGCCATGCAGACCGGGCATCGACATCTTCCGCAACAGCATTGGCGGCCTGACCGATCGCTGTCGTACCGCTTGGCCCATCTGGAGGCCCAATGCGCATCGTAGACATCCGCGAGCAGACCGTTTCGATCGCCTCGCCCATCGCCAACGCCTACATCGACTTTTCGAAGATGACCTGTTCGGTCGTCGCCGTGGTCACCGATGTGATCCGCGACGGACGCCCGGTCGTGGGCTACGGCTTCAACTCCAACGGCCGCTATGGCCAGGGCGCCCTGATGCGCGAGCGGTTCCTGCCGCGCCTGCTGGAAGCCAAGCCCGACAGTCTGATCGATCAGCAAAACGACAATCTCGACCCCTTCGCCATCTGGAAGACCCTTATGTCGAACGAGAAGCCGGGCGGGCACGGCGAGCGCTCCGTCGCCGTGGGGACGCTGGACATGGCGGTGTGGGACGCGGTCGCCAAGATCGCCGAACGCCCCCTGTATCGGCTGCTGGCCGATCGCTATCGCAGCGGCGTCGCCGACGAGAGGGTCTGGGTCTATGCGGCGGGCGGCTACTATTACCCGGGCAAGGACGACACCCGGCTCAAGGCCGAGATGCAGTCCTATGTCGATCGTGGCTATCGGGTCGTGAAGATGAAGATCGGAGGGGCCCCGCTGGCCGAAGACCTGCGTCGTATCGAGGCGGTTCTGGAGGTCGTCGGATCGGGCGACCGGCTGGCGGTGGACGCCAACGGTCGGTTCGATGTCGGGACGGCCATCGCCTATGCCGAGGCGCTGAAGCCCTACGGCCTGTTCTGGTACGAAGAGGCGGGCGACCCGCTGGACTATGCGCTGCAGGCCGAGTTGGCCAATCACTACGACCTGCCGATGGCGACCGGCGAGAACCTGTTCTCGCACCAGGACGCGCGTAACCTGCTGCTGTACGGCAGCATGCGGCCGGATCGAGATTTCCTGCAGTTCGACTGCGCCCTGTCCTATGGTCTGGTGGAGTATCTGCGGACGCTGGACGTGCTGGCCGAACAGGGCTGGTCGTCGCGGCGGATCGTTCCGCACGGGGGACACCAGATGTCGCTGAACATCGCTGCCGGCCTGCACCTTGGGGGCAATGAATCATATCCGGACGTGTTCCAGCCGTTCGGCGGGTTCGCCGACAACATCGCGGTCGAGGACGGCTACGTCGGCCTGCCCGACGTGCCCGGTGTCGGCTTCGAGGCCAAGTCGGCGCTCTATGCCGTGATGCGCGAATTGGGCGAGCCGGCGACGACGCGGCGTTCGGTCGCCTGAATGGTCCGCCTTTGAACGCGCCCTGGCTGCGCTGGCTGAAGCCCCTATACGTCCAGGTTCTGGTCGGGATGGTGCTGGGCATCCTGCTGGGCGTGCTCTGGCCCGAGATCGGGGCAGCGATGAAGCCGTTCGCCGACGCCTTCATCAAGCTGGTGAAGATGATGCTGGCGCCAGTGATCTTCGGTACGGTGGCCTTGGGGATCGCCCGGATGGCCAACCTGAAGGAGGTTGGGCGGATCGGCGCGCGGGCCCTGATCTACTTCGAGATCGCCTCGACACTGGCGCTCGCTATCGGCCTGGTAGTCGTCAATCTGGTCAAGCCCGGCGTCGGCATGAACGTCGATGTCGCCAGCCTGGATGCCTCATCAATTGATACATATGCGTCGGTGGCCCATGACAACAGCCTGACGGGCTTCCTGCTCGACATCATTCCGAACGCTTTCCTCGGTGCCTTCGTCGAGGGAAAGATGCTGCAGGTCGTGCTGCTGGCCGTGCTGGTCGGGGTCGCCCTTACCCAGATGGGCGAGCGGGCGAAGCCTCTGCTCGACGGCGCAGACCGCGCCATGGAGATGCTATTCAAGATCGTCGCCATGGTCATGCGACTGGCGCCGATCGGGGCGGGAGCGGGGATTGCCTTCACCGTGGGGCAGTACGGGCTGGACAGCCTCCTCTCGCTGGGTCGGCTCCTGATCGCCCTCTATTGCACGACGGGCCTTTTCATCGTGGTGGTGTTGGGCGGGGTGCTGCGGTGGGCCGGGTTCCCGTTGCTGAAGTTCCTGCGCTACTTCCGCGAGGAGATCCTCGTGGTGCTGGGCACCTGTTCGACCGAGGCGGTCCTGCCGCGAATGGTCGAGAAGCTGGAGCGAATGGGGGTCGAGAAGACGGTCGTCGGGCTGGTCCTGCCGGCCGGCTATACGTTCAACGCTGACGGGACCTGCATCTATCTGACCATGGGTGCGATCTTCGTGGCCCAGGCGACGAACACGCCGCTCGACCTGATGGACCAGCTGCTGATCCTCGGCCTGCTGCTGCTGACCTCCAAGGGGTCGGCGGGGGTGGCGGGGGCCGGGTTCATCGCCCTGGCTTCGACCCTGTCGTCGGTGGGGACGGTGCCGCTGGTGGGGCTGGTGCTGCTGCTGGGGGTAGATCGGTTCCTCAACGAGGCGAGGGCGGTGACCAACCTGATCGGCAATGCGGTGGCGACAGTCGCCGTGGCCAAGTGGGAGGGCGCGCTGGACAAGGACAGGGCCGATGCCGCCTTGAACGGCGAGCCCGCTGCGGCGGTCGCGCCGTGAAACGGGCGCTGGCCGGGCTGGGTCTAGCGGCCGCGCTGCTGTCGAGCTGCGCGGCTCAGGGGCCTGCGCGGATCGACGTCCTGTTCGCCGGCGGGAGCTACAACGCCGACCAGAGCCGGATGACGGGTCAGGCCCACGTCCTGAAGCTGACGCCGCGCCATGCGCGCCATGCGACGCCGCTCGTCTTCGTTCCGGGGCAGGGGCAGACGATCGCGAACTTCCTCGGAACGCCGGACGGGCGCGAGGGCTGGGCGATGGACTTTCTACGCCGGGGCTTCACGGTCTATCTGATGGATCAGCCGGGGCGGGGCGCGTCGGGCTATGACGTCGCTTATGGTCCCGCTGAGCGGCAGGGACCGCTGGTGCTGGAACAGAGGTTCACGGCGCCCGAGACGTTCGAGGCGGCGCCCGGCATGGCCTATGGCTGGCCACAGGCGGTGAGGCACAGCCAGTGGCCGGGGACTGGACTTCCGGGCGACCCGGCCTTCGACCAGTTCTTCGCCTCGCAGGTCGAATACGTCTCGGGATCGGTGTCGTCGGTGCTGGTCGCGGAGGCAGGCGCGGCCCTGTTGGACCGCATCGGTCCGGCGGTGGTCGTGACCCATTCCCAATCCGGCGCCTTCGGCTGGGGAATCGGCGAGCTGAGGCCGCAACTGGTGCGGGCTATCGTGGCGGTGGAGCCAAGCGGGCCGCCATTCGCCAGCGCGCCGCGTCCGTGGGGCGACGGCGATCCGGAGGCGGTCAGCAAACCCTATGGCCTGACCGTCACGCCCCTGACCTATGAGCCCGCGCTGAACAATCCCGCCGATCTGGTGCGGGTGTGGGAGCCGTCGGAGAACCCGGAGCTGACCGGCTGCTGGTTGCAGGACGGGACGCCGCGTTGGCTGGCCCATCTGGCGCCGGCGCCGGTCCTGGTCCTGACGGCGGAGGCCTCCTATCACGCCGGCTACGACCACTGTACTGCCGCCTACCTGAGCCAGGCCGGGGTGCAGACCGAATTCGTCCGGATGGAGGATTGGGGCCTTCACGGCAACGGCCACATGGTCATGTTGGAGAAGAACAGCGCCGCCATCAGCGGCCGGATCGCCGACTGGCTGGAGGCCGCGCAGCGGCCCGACGGCGAGCCGGTGCTGCAGTAGCCGTTCCGCGTTCCAAGGAGTCGAGATGATCCCGAACCTGTCCCGCAGAGGCCTGCTGCTGACCGCCGCCGCAACCGGGTTGATGGGCGCTGCGCCGGGTCTGGCGCGCGCCGCCGACCGGTCCGACATCCTGGCGACAATGAAGCGGGCGACGCGGTTCATGACCAATACGGTCGCGGTCGGTGACGGCTATGTCTGGTCCTATACGCCCGACCTATCGCGGCGCTGGGGCGAGCTGGAGGCCTCTCCGACGATGATCTGGGTCCAGCCGCCCGGCACGGCGACGATGGGGAACCTGTTCCTGGACGCCTATCACGCCACGGGCGACGAGGATTACTACGCCGCCGCGACGCGAGTCGCCGACGCCCTGGTGAGGGGGCAGTTGCCGAGCGGGGGGTGGAACTACGTCATCGACACGGCCGGCGAGGCGTCGCTGGACCGGTGGTATGACACCTTTGGCAAGAACGCGTGGCGGATGGAGGAATTCCAGCACCACTATCCCAACGCCACCTTCGATGACGTGACGACGCAGGATGCCGCCAACTTCATGTTACGCATCTGGCTGGAGAAGCGGGACGCCCGCTATCGGGGACCGCTGGACAAGGCGATCGGCTTCGTCCTGGAGAGCCAGTATCCGAGCGGCGGCTGGCCCCAGAGGTATCCGCGTGTGCCGGACGGCGGGCTGCACGGCAATGCCGACTACAGCGGCTACATCACCTTCAACGACGACGTTTCTGCCGAGAACATCAAGTTCCTGACCTTCTGCTACCAGAGCTTGGGCGAGCGACGGTTCCTAGATCCGATCCGGCGCGCGATGGATTGTTTCATCGCCACCCAGCAGCCGTCGCCGCAGCCGGGCTGGGCAATGCAGTACGAGGTCGGCGACCTGGAGCCGGTCGGCGCCCGCTCCTATGAACCGCGTGCGCTGGCGACCCACGGGACGGCGGGCAATCTCGACCAGCTGATGGATTTCTATGTCCTGACGGGCCAGCGGAAATATCTGGCGCGAGTGGAGGAGGGGATCGACTGGTTGGAGGCCGTGACCCTGCCTGAGTTGCTGTGGCGCGACGGCAAGAAGCATTCGACCTATGTCGAGATCGGCACCAACGAGCCGCTGTGGGTGCATCGGCGCGGCTCTAACGTGGCCAACGGCGAATACTATGTGAACGAGGATCCGCGCGACATCGTCGTGCATACGGGGGGCCTGCGCAGCATCGATGTGGCCGGTTTGCGGGCGCGATATGCGGAGCTGGCGGCCAAGACGTCGGCGCAGGCCAGCGCAGGATCGGCCCTGCTGGCCGAGCCGGGCGCGGTGGCCTTGCCCCGGTATTTTACGACGCAGGCAAGGCGGGTGTCGGACTTGAACAGCGGGAGCCTGCGCGCCACCGCGTCTCGAACTTCGGCGGAACGGGTCGACACACTTGTCGCCGAGCTGAACGCCGAGGGGTACTGGCCGTCGTTGCTGGCATCGACCAGCAATCCCTATGTCGCCGACTCGACCGGGACGGTGGCCCTGGGCGAGTTCCGCATCACCCGGGTGGGCGATGCGTCGGACACCTCGCCCTGGCTGACCGACTTTCCCCAGGAGGGGATTTCGACCGGGGTCTACATCCACAACATGGGCGAGCTAATCGAGGCGCTGGGCCCCGCCTGATCAGGGCAGGGCCACCACGTTGTTCCACCGGTTGATCTCGGCCGGGTCACCCGCCAGAACCAGACGCACGCGAAGGCCGCTCGTCGAACCCGAAGTTAGGGCGACGCGGACGGTCGTGGTCTTGGGCAGAAGGTCGGCGGGAGCGGGCAGGGCCGCAAAGGCCTGACGACCCACGACGCGGCCGTCGGCAGTCTCGACGATCACCTCGCCGGCCGGAGCGTCGACGCCGCCGAGGCTGTGGACCGTGACCTCCGCGCGGCGTCCGTTGATGCGGACATCCGACGGATCGAGGCCGACGTCGGGACGGCTGCTCATCGGGGCACCCGCTTCGGTCAGCGAGAACTCCAGCACCGTCGCCTGGCGCGGGGCGAGGGTCAGGGCGACCTCGGCGTCGGGCTCGAAGGTCATGTCGCTCGATTGCGTAGCGTCGGCGGAGCCGTCGTTGTCGGCGTCGATGCCTTGCGTGACGCGCCATTGGCCGGGGGTGACCTCCGCGCCGCGCAGGGTTGCCTGCACAGGGTGTTCCTCGAGGTTGTAGGCGATGACCTTGAAGCCGATGCGGGTCGCGCCGGAGACAAGGATGGCGACGCTGTCGGCGCTGTCGCCCTCACCGAACCGCCAGGTGATGACATGGCCCGGCATCGTCTGGCCGCGACGGGAGGCCACGCCGCCAAGGCGGGACCGCTGGAGCATCTCGCTGGGCACTGTGACGCGATCCGTCCACCATTCGTCAGTGGTCATCAGTCGCATGCGCTGGGTCGAGGACTGGATTTCGTCCTCGTAGAGCTGGGCGAGGAAGCGGGTGTCGCCGGTGATCTGCCAGGCACCGAAGCGCGACAACGCCAGGGGCGTGGCAAGGCGCGCGCCGGTGGCGCCGGTCGTGGAACCAGTGCTGGCCGCCTCGGCCATGGCGATCATGCCTGGACCCCATTCGCCCGACTTGTCGAGCTCCGACATCATGTCCGGGCCCAGGGCGGCCATGCCGGCGATTCCGCCGGGCATCAGGGGCGCGAGGTATCTGGCGTCGCCGGTCCAGCGGTAGGCGGCTAGGAAGGTTGAGGTTGAACCGCCAAGACCCGCGCCGCCCGCTCCGCTGCTGAACCCGCTGGCCCCGAACACCTGGTCCGTCGGCCAGTCGATCTGGGAAGGCAGGTTCACGCCGGAGCCATCGGCCGTAGCGACCCCGTGAGCCATGAAACCGTCGGCGGTCTGCAGGATCAGGTCCCGCGTCGTCGGATTTCCGTTCCACTGGACCAGAAGGATGCCCGGCTGGAAAATGAGGAAGTTGTTCCCCTTCTGACGTTGCCACGGGCCGTCGCGCCACATGTCGTCACTGGCGAAGGAGTTGGAGACGAAGTGGCGGTGTCCAGCCGGGTTGACCTCGGTCAAGTCGCCATAGCGGCGCGCGGTGGCCATCAGTTGCTCGATCGCGCGCGGACTGCCCCAGTTCAGCTGGGCGTATTGGGCGACCGTGTTGATGCCTTCCTCATAGGAATGCAGTTCGTCGGCGCGGATGGTGTTCAGGCCATTCGTCATCATGTCCGAGCGGTAGATGGCGTCCAGCGCGGCGGCCTGGCTGTCGCGGATCTTGTCGGGGTCGGCTCCCATCAGAGCCAGCCCCGGCCACTGGTTCAGCAGGTCGGAATCGTCGGACAGGCCGCCGCCGAACTCGCCGTTGATCTGACGATGGTCGATCCACCAGTTCACGAAATGCTCGACCTGACGCAGGTCCTCGATTTGGCGCTGGGCCCAGAGCGGAATGCCCGGGATGGGTTCGGCCTGGGCGAAGGACGGATAGGGCTGTTCGGGGTTCTGTTCGGCCCAGTACAAACGACCTGCGACATTGTCGGGATCGACGCGCAGCAGGTCGGCGATGTCGCGGTCGAACCGCTCGTATACGGGCAGCAGCCGGTTGTTAGGCTGTTCCTCCACGAACCAGGCGGCATTGGCGCTGACCTGCCGCTCTCGGTCGGCGACGTGTTCGACGGCGGCCTCGGCGCGCGGCTTGAAGGCCAGGCGCACGCCCATGCCGTCCAGCGAGGCCGCGCCGAAGTCCGGACTGGCCGAGGCGACGGTGATGTAGAGGCTGCGGTCGTTGGGCAGGATGCGGTCGCGGGTGTCCAGCCACAGGGTGCGGGCCTCGCCGGCCTTCACCGAGACGTTGATGTCCAAGAGGTCGCGGTCGGGCCAGAGCGGGTCCTTGATCCGGATGTTCAGCGGGATCAGGTCGCCGTGCGTTGGGGTGGCGGTCAGGGCCGGGATGCTCAGGGCGATGCCGTCAAGGCCGTCGCGCATATTGTCCCAGCCGTAGCTGAACCGGGCGGGGGCGCCGCCCGGGCGGATATCCCGGAAGTCGGCGGGGATCAGGACGTGGACCAGCGGCATCGACGGAGTCGTGGCGGCAGGTCGTGTGATCTGGGGCGCGCCTGCGGGCAGGGCGACGACGGTCGCGCGCTCGTCCGCCGTGAAACGTCCGGCGATATAGCCGGTCAGTTCCGACAAGGTCGGATAGGTCGGCGCGGCACCGGAGCGCACAACGTAGGATAGGCTGGACGATCCGGCGGGAGCGTCGGCGGGTCGGACGTCGTAGACGCCGATCTCGCGGATGGGGGTTTCGGGCAGGCGGTTATCGAAGCGGATGGCGCCGCCGGTCGCCTCGTTCGTCAGCTGGAGAGTGGTCCGTTCCTGGCCCTGGGAGCGGGTGCCGATGCGGGTCTCTCCGTCGACGCCGATGCGGGTCAGGGTTCCGTCGGCGGCACCCTGGATCTCGATCCAGTTCCACGGCTGGTCCGGCATGGAGAGGGTCAACGCGCGGCCGCCGGTCTCGTAGACGTTCCAGTCGGGCAGGATGAAATAGTCGGTCCGACCCGGCAGGCGCGAGCGGTTGTAGACGCCGGGCCAGGTGCTCTCGCGCAGGCCGTCGTCGCCCTTGGAGAACAGTTCGTTGAGGTCGCGGGCTTCGGTCGGACGGACCACCCGCAGCATGGTCGAGGGCGCCGCCAGATAGGGCGGCGGATCGTTCGGGCGGTTGAAGCCGTAGCGCAGGTTCCAGGCCTCGCGGACTGCGGCGTCCTTCACGTCGTGGACAGGAGCCTCGGCGGGCTGGCGGCGTTCGGCTAGGGCCGCAACGTCGGCGTCGGTCAGCATGCGGTCGAAGGTCGAGACTTCGTCTAAATCGCCACCGCGCTGCCAGTCATAGGCGTTCTGGACCTGATAACCCGAGATGATCCGCCCGGCCTGACCGAAGGCGTAGAGGCCGTTGTCGAGGACGGCCGTCTGTTCGGTCTTCGCCGCCGGCTTGCCATCGACATAGAGGGTCAGGCCCTTGGTCTCGTCCCAGGCGAGGGCGAAATGGGTCCAGGCCTCGACGTCTGGCGCCGGGGCGTCGAACGACACCCGCACGCGCGACAGGTTGGCGTCGGTGACGAAGGCGTCGAAGCCGTGACCGTTCCAGTCCAGCCTTAGGAAGGTCATGTCCCAACTGGTGTGATCCGGATAGCCGGCGCGGAAGATCACGAACTGCCGGCGGCCAATGGGCTGATGCGAACGCCAGAAAAAGGACAACGTCCCGCGCTGGGCATACAGATTTCCGGGCGCGCTCCAGGCCATGACGTCGTTGTCGGCCCCCCGGGCTGCGCCGCCGGCCACGCCATCAGGGACGATCGTGAACTGGTCGACGAAGACAGGATCGGCAAGGCCCGCCGCCTGAGCCGCGACGTAGCCGGTGTCGAGCGGGGCGTGGAACAGACGGCCGTTAGGGGCGGGTGCGCCTTCCGTCTGAGCCGCTGCGGATGTGGCGATGAACAGGCCGGCGGCAGCCGCCAGCGTGCGATAGGAAATCATGTTCCGAGCTCCTGAAATCCTCCCTTACGAAGGCCGGCAAATCTTACGCCGCCGTGCCCGTGGATAACTTTTGTTGCAGCCTGACCTATCGTTTCGGGTCGATCCTGGCGCGATAGGCAACCGGCATTGACACCGGTTTCCGGCCAACTGTCCGCCCTCTTTCGCGGGCCGTCAAGTCGGGCGTGGTGATGTCTTGTTGGCATGGCGATATGCGTATTCGGAGTTCGACGCGGGCAAACCGACACGCCAAACTAGGGCTGCGCAACCGATAGATCATGAGAGCGCGGCAAGGTAATTGCGGCGGTCAAATGCAGGCCGCCGATTGCCCGACGAGCGCTTTGATCGATCGGGAAAGTTTGGACCAACGCATGCGGATTTCAATCGGGCTCCACCTTGGCTCAATCGCCTTGAGAGCCGGTTGCGCAGCGCTAGCGCTCTGCACTATCGCATCGACCGCCCAAGCGCAGACCAATGAACCGACGCGAGTGATTGTGTTCACCGTTCCCGCCTCGCCGACCATCCTGGTCGACGCGCCCGCTCCGATCCCCGCCTGGGCCCTGGCCGAGCGTGCGGTGATCGCGGCCAACGCCGAAGGGGTTCAGGCCTTTCTGGCCGCCTTCGTCGACGGACGCGGCTATACGCGCGGCCTGGAGCATTACGGCATTACCGACGGCGCCGACGACGCCGTCGAGCCCATCCGTAATTGGCCCATCGCCCACGCCTTGGGCGGCGACGATGCGATCATCGAGGCGTGGTCGACCGTCTGGGAGAACCACCTGGACCAGTATTCCCGCGCTTGGGTGCCGGAAGTCGCCTCGGTGTCGGAGGGAATCTACTACCGCGAGTTCATGCCCCAGTTCGACTGGGAACATATCTCAGAAGGCATGGCCGGCTCTTACTTCTACGGCCTCAGCCGGCCGGACGATCCACGCTATGCGATCCGGCTGCGTCGTTTCGCCGGCCTCTACATGAACGAGGATTCGACGGCGCCGAACTACGACGACCAGCACCACATCATCCGCAGCCTGTTCAACGGCAGCCGTGGCCCGCGCATGACGCCTCCGAACGCGACTGACTGGGACGGTCCGGAGATTCCCGGCGGTGCGCCCGGTCGTCGTACCCGCTTCTTGAACTCTGGTAATATCGTCGGCGATCACCCGCTGAACCTGAACAGCACTAACCTGGCCTTTCACGCCTATCTGGTGACGGGCGACGAAAAGTATCGCGACTGGGTGCTGGAGTACGTCGACGCCTGGAAGGAACGGATCGACGAGAACGGCGGCAACATCCCCTCCAACATCGGCCTGGACGGCAAGATCGGGGGAGAGTGGGGCGGCAAATGGTATGGCGGCGTTTTCGGCTGGAACTCGCCCGACGAGGGCGTCCGCAACTATGTCTTCCGGGGGCCGCCCGAGGCCTTCGGTGACGCTCTCCTGCTGACCGGCGACCAGTCCTACACCGGCGTGCTGCGTCGCCAACTCGACAATCTCTACGCCGAGCAGCGCGTCGTCGACGGCCATGTCGAGATCCCGCACTACTACGGTGATCAGGGCTGGTACGGCTATGTCGACGTCAACGGCCGCTCGCCCGGGCTGGGCAATCGGCGTCGGGTCGAGACCGATATCTACATCTGGGGCCTGCAGGACCACGACCTGGCGCGCCTGCCCAAGACTGGCTGGATCGGCTACCTCGAAGGCGATCAGCCCGACTATCCGCTGACGGCGCTGCAGGAGGCGCTGGAGGAGGTTCGCCAGGCCGGCCAGCGTATCCGTGACGACGACACCACCCTGCAATATCCGACCGGGATCACGCGGTGGGAACGGTCCAATCCGGTCGCGACCGAAGCCCTGGTCAACCTGACCCTGGGCGGCGCCGATCCCGGCGGCTCGGGCCACGGCCCCTTGCCTCTGCACACCCAGGTTCGCCATTTCGATCCCGTTGCGCGCCGCGCTGGCCTACCGCCGGATGTCGCCGCCCTTGTCGAAAAGATCGAGGCGAACTCGGTTGTCCTGACCTTGGTCAACACCAGCCCGCTGACGACCCGCACGGTCACAGTCCAGCTCGGTGCGTATGGCGAGCACCAGTGCAACTCCATTCGCACGCGCGCCGGAGCGACGCCGTGCAACGGACGGGCATTCACCTTACGTCTGACGCCTGGCTCCAGCGAGACGCTGACCATCGGCCTGGAACGCTACGCCTATCGCCCGACACTCGACTTCCCTTGGGATCAGGGGGCGCCGGAACCGATGTGAGCGCAGGGCGGGGCGCAAGCCTCGCTTCCGAAGTCCAGATTACACCCACTAGATACCGCACCGGGGCTGTCTCAGCCTCGCCTCCTCCAGAGACTGCGGTGGTGAGCGCCGCTTCGCGCGGCGCTCACCCTTTCTATTCACTGGCCTCGCGTCCACGCCGGGTTGCAGATATTCTAATTTGGAAGACCTGACGCCAGGCCGAAGCGGTAGGGCGGATCGCCGGCGACGACCTCCGCCGGACGCTCGATTGGCGCCAGTCTCGCGGCGCCCTCCGGCCCCCCAGCCTGTGACATTGTCCAGCGCTACCTTCGGGCCGCTGAACACGCTACCATCGTTGCCCTAAAGGGTGGCGCTGCGGGTGTTGGCCAGGCTCTTCCCCTTGCCCGACGTCCCCGTGATCCCGCGCATAGTGAAGCCGTCCAGCGGATTGTCAGGATGGAACAGGTAGGCCTCGACCAGGATCGGCACATCGACGACGTGGATGCTTTCTAAGGTGAAATTGCGCACGGTCGGGATGCCGTCGAGCCCCCGACGGGGAACTGATCCTGCTTGCCGCTGTCCAGGATGTTCATGCGCAGGAAGCCGTAGCCGGCGTCGCGGACGTCGAGGTCGCGCACGACGATGTCCTCGATGAAGGCACCCCCTTCCCGGCCGGCTCTTTATGTAGATCGCGAAGGTGTGGACGGCCAAGCACCGGCAGCGCTCGACCAGGACCCGACGGATGCCGCCCGAGGTCCCGGCCCCGATTTCGATAGAGGCCCAGCGCTGGTCGCGGAAGACGCAGTCGGTGATGGTCATGTCCTCGGTCGGCCGGGCGATTATATTGCCCTCCAGGCCCCGCCCGGACTTCAGCGAGATACAGTCGTCGACGGTGTCGAAGTCAAAGCGGTCGATGGCGACGCGACGGCAGGAATCGACGTCGCTGCCCTCGGCGCCGCCCTTCACCGAGACGTCCCGGAACAGGACGTCGTCGCAATAGACCGGATGGACTGACCACATGCCGTTTTGCTCGATGCGGACGTCCGTGACGCTCAGGCCCTGGCCGTCGACGAATTCCAGAAGCGTCGGATTGCGCGGGCCCGTCGCCTCCTCGACTCGGCCGGCGATGTCCATCGAGGCGCGGATCAGGCCGGAGCCGGTCAGGGCGATCTCGCGCGCGCCCTGGGCCCAGACGAGGCCGATTTAGCCTGGGATCCAGCGACCCTTCCACCGCACCTGGACGACGGGATAGTCGGCGCGGTCGGGCGTCCCCTGAAGGATGCCGTCCGTCTCGATTCGCAGGGTAGTGTTCGAGCCGATGCGGATGCGGATGCGGCCGATCAGACAGGTCGCGCCGGCGATGACCACTCTCCGCCACCGGGGGCGGCGCAGCGGTCGAGCGCCTGTTGGACCGCGTGGGTATCTTTGGTGACGCCGCCGAACTTCGCTCCGAGCTCGCGTGGATCGTTGCGGAGGGCGGTAGTTAGCGTCGGGGCGGGAGGGTCTGGCTCGAGGCGCCGTTTGTGGCGAAGACCACGAGACCGGCGGCGAGGGCGGCGAGCGAACGGAAGGTCATGGGTTGCCCCGGCTCATCCGTGCCGGTTCGCGGGCCGTACCGCTGCGCCCGGCGTCGGTGCGGTCACGGCCTGCTGATTGCGGCGCACACGTTCGTAGGTGATGCCCTCGACGTGGGCGATGATGTCGGGCTCAGCCGCCCGGGTGAAGTCGCAGTCGCGCAGGGTGATGTTGCGGATCGGCGCGTTGGCGAGACCCTGCAGGTCCAGCACACGCTCGCACCGGCCGACGGTCATCCGCTCGATGGTCAGGCCGTCGAATACGGGGATGAAGCTGCCGTTCGCGCCCTCGGCGTAGTTGTAGTCGATGGTGATCGCTGCGTGGGCGACTTGGCCGACCGTAATGTCGCGGATGTTGATATTCGTCAGCGTGCCGCCGCGCATGGCGTTGTTCTTGAACCGGATGGCGGTGGCCAGCTCCGGGCTGTCCATGCGGCAGTTCTCGACGAAGACGTTTCGGACCCCGCCGCTGATCTCGCTGCCGAGCGTCATGCCGCCATGCCCATCAACCATTGTGCAGCCCGAGATGATCACATTCTCGGTCGGGATGTTCAGGCGCCGCCCGTCGGCGTTGCGGCCCGATTTTACCGCGATGCAGTCATCGCCAGTGTCGAAGACGCAGCCCTCGATCAGTACGTCGCGGCAGGATTCCGGATCGCAGCCGTCGTTGTTCGGGCCGTGAGACGAGATCGTCAGCCTACGGATGGTCACGTTCTCGCACTCGACCGGATGGATCTCCCACATGGGAGAACGAATGATGGTCAAGTCCGAGATCATCACGTTGCGACAGCGATACGGCTGGATGAACTGGGGCCGAATAGTGCTGCCCGGGCCGAAGATGCGCTCGGCGACCGGCACGTTGTCCTCGGCCATGCGACGCAGACGCTGGTCGTCGCTGTTGGGGTCGTCTGCGCCGGCCTTGTGCCGCCACCAGGTATCCATGCTGGCCTGACCATCCAGTACGCCATGGCCGGTGATGGCGATGTTCTCCTGACCGTAGGCGTAGATGTAGGGGGACGGCCCCATGAGCTCGTTGCCCTCCATCCGGGTAAGGACCGGCGGGAAACAGGCGGCAGGATCGCGCGAGAAGCGGATCGTCGACTCGCGTGACACATGCAGTTCGACATTGGACAGCAGGTGGATCGGCCCGGTCAGCCAGACCCCGCCCTCGACCACTACCCGTCCGCCGCCCGGAGCGCGCGACGCGGCTGCGATGGCCCGCCGAAAGGCGTCGGTCGCGTCCGTGCCATCATCAGGATGACCGCCGAACTGGTCCGGGGTGAAGCGGTTTTCCTGCGGGAAGACGGGCGGGCGAATTCGGGCGCGGATGGCGCGAACCATATCCCATGGGTCAGTCTCGGCTGCCTGTGCCGAACTTGCCATGACGCCGGGCGTCGTCAGTGCCAGAGCGCCGATCCCCAGTCTCGCAAGGTCGCGACGCGCGGGACGGGCGAGCGCGTAGGTCATTCGTGCGTTTCCCTTCCGCGCGGCGGGCTGCTTTCGAGGGGCGCCCGCTTCGAGCCGGATAGTTATCATCCGGGAATAGAGCCGAGAAGGAATAGGGCGATGCCGAGACGGTATCGAAAAGTTGTCAAGGAGCGGTAGAGGCAAAGAACTCAGGCCGATTTCAGAGAATGCGCTTAGACGCGAACCAACGCGGGACCGAGGCACCTTGAGGCGCGATGGTGCTGTCAGTCCAACGCTAAAACGTCTCCACTTATCACGGCCTAAGCCGCTATTGGAGATGATATTTCGTGAAGCCGATTTCGTTCAAGCGCCACCGGTTTCCGGCAGATGTGATCC
>NZ_JAFCWC010000018.1:0-30961 GCF_049897365.1 Brevundimonas sp. DC300-4 | reverse complement strand
CAACCGCTTCGTCGTCGATCACAATCAGCAGCCCAAACCCTTCGTCTGGACCGCCGATCCAGACAAAATCATCGCCGCCGCTAACCGCGGGCACCAAGTGATGGAATCAATCCACTAGGTGGTTGAATTGGCTATATAACAATACGTTGGCGCGCATGCTGACAGGCGTCTGTCGGGACCCCGTCTCGCCCCGAAATATTGAGCTCATTCAATATGTTGTTTCATATCGGGTGGGGTCCCGCCTTCAACGCCGATCAACAATGCAGAGGCGCTGTCAGGGCAACTTCGACAACTCGAAAGTCGCCCTACCCCGCCGCCATTCAGGCAACGGCCACCGCCCATGCGGCGTCCGCATCGGCGCGGAAGCGGCGAAGGGCGGGTCTGCTGATCAGATGCCGCTGGATGTTGAAGGTGTTGTAGATCGCCGCGTGGGTGGTGAGGAATTTCTACGCTGATGCTTGAGATTTGAACCGCTGCTGCTGCCGTTCTCGTCGTCGGATCGGAAGGTGTGAGTTCTCGATCCGATTGTTCTCCCGAAGCCAACCGGGTCGATGAAGATACCTCAGTTCCAACTGATCCAGAGCCGCGCTGTATGAGGCCAGGCCGTCGGTCGTGATCGTCTGGGGCTCCACCGGCTGGCTGTGTAGCAGACTTCGGAGAAGCCTCAACGCCGCCTAAGTGTCCCGCCGGCGCTGGACCACGAGGTCCAGGACCTCGCCTTCATCGTCCACTGCGCGCCACAGATACATCCGCTTGCCGCCGATCCAGCAGACCATCTCGTCCAGGTGCCAGCGCGGCGACGGGGCCCCTCGCCGCTTCTTCAGCCGCCGGGCGATCAAGGGGCCGAACTTGATGGTCCAGCACCGGACCGTCCCATAGCTGACGTCGATCCCGCGCTGCGCCAGGAGCTCCTCGACGTCACGAAAACTAAGGCTGAAGCGAAAGTACAGCCAGACGGCATGGCGGATGACGGCCGCCGGAAGCCAGTGGCGCTTGAATGAAATCGGCTTCACGAAACATCATCCGTGTCAGCGGTTTAGGCCGCCCCAAGTGAGGACGTTTTAGCGTTGGCCTGACAGCACCGGCGCTCCGGAAGTGTCGATGCAGCGCATCGAGCCGCTCCGGAACGGTTTCGACCCCGGCCACCTCGGTCAGGACCGTTACCAGGTGGATCAGAACCGAGGGCGATCCGCCGGCGCTCTCACGAGTCATATCGACGAGCGGAACCGCCGCACGGGTCCTGCGGGATTCTTGGAAACGGCGCCGAATCTCAAAGACAATAGGTTGTGGTCACTGTGGGCAGGAGGCTCCACACGACGGCGACCAGGCCGACCCACCCCGTCGCGCGGCTGACGAAACGCACGAACGGCGAGGACGAACTGAAACGCTCGGCCTGAAGACCCCAGACCAGCCCCACCTGGATCAACACGGCGAGCCCATAGGCGAGCGCCATCAGGGCCCGCGGGAGCGAGAGCAGACCAAACACCATACCGTCGATGCCGTGCCCGCAGATCAAGCCGTGCAGGCCATATACCGCGCTGAAGCTGGCCAGCCAAACCAGGGGGGCGATCAGGATCCGGATGATGTCCTTCACGACAGCATCCCCGGAAGATGGGCAACCGCCAGGATCAGTATTGCGGTGGCGGCGAGGTAGTCGATCCACAGGGTCACGACCGGGAACTCAGCATGGCGGCGGGGCGACGTGAAGCCCCGGACCACGCGCGCGGCCAGAAACGCCACCATCAGGGCCACCAGGGCGGCGTGGAACAGCGCATAGCCGCCCAGCACCAGCAGCGTCGCACCATAGGCGTGGTCTGCAGGCGTCGGGGCGCGGATCACGATGCCAAGCGCCGCAGCCGCGACGAGCAGGCCCCCCAAGAAAGCGAGACCCAGCCAGATGCGGGGGTCTCCGCCGTGGGCATTGGCCCCTGCGGCCCGGCGGATCGACACCACGGCGAGGCCGGCACCCATGACGCCGAGTGCCAACTCAAGCAGCGAGGCACCGAACCAGGCCGGTGGCGGCCAAGCCGGGGCTACGGTCCACAGGAAGGCGAAGCCGAACAGCAGCGAGCCGAAGAAGGTCGCATTGGCCGTCAGCAGAAAGACCGAGCCCCACCAGCTGGGCGAACGCCCGACCTGGGTGGCGTTGAGCAGGTCCAGCCCCCGGCCGATGGCACGCGGCGGCAGATCGGTCTTTCGCCCCAGCGACCAGGCCCAGCGCCAGGCAAGGATCGTCACCCCGACCACCGCCAGCGGCACCGTCCAGTAGAATTTCAGCAGCAGGGAGACGAAGAACACCCCCGTCACCGCCGCCATCACGATCGGCAGGCGGCTATTGGTCGGATAGATGATGTGGAAGTCCGGCTTGCCGGTCGCGATCTCGACGGTCAGGCTTTCGCGCCAGCCCTGTTCGGGTTCGGACAGATAGCCCTCCCCACGCGCCAGGCGGATCGGCAGTTCGCGATCCTCGGCCAGCGGCTGGCGACTGTTCACGTGCGGCAGGCTGGCGAAATTATAGGCCGGCGGCGGCGTCATCATCGCCCACTCCAGCGTCCCGGCCTGCCACGGATCGCGGCGGCTGCGGCGCGCGGTGAAGGCGTGCAGCACCAGGTCGACGATCACCATGGCGATGCCGATGGCCAGCACGAAACTGCCGATCGAGGAGATCAGATTGATGGTCGTCCAGCCGTCCTCGGGCAGATAGGTCGAGATGCGCCGCCGCTGCCCCATCAGACCGACCCAGTGCATGGCCATGAAGGTCACGTGGAAGCCGATGAACACCAGGGCGAAGGCCAGCTCGCCCAGCCGGAAGAACCGCGCGCGTCCGCTGACGTGCGGCATCCAGTAATAGAGCCCGGCCATGATCGGAAAGACGAAGCCGCCGAACAGGACATAGTGCAGATGGGCCGTCACGAAGGCGGTGTCGTGCGCCTGCCAGTCGAACGGCACCACCGCGACCATGACCCCGGTCAGTCCGCCGATGACGAAGGTGAAGAAGAAGCCGAGCAGATGCAGCATCGGCATGCGCAGGCTGGGCCTGCCCTTCCACATGGTACCGATCCAGGCGAACAGCTGGACCCCCGTCGGCACCGCCACCAGGGTCGAGGCCGCCGAGAAGAAGGCCAGCCCCATGTGCGGGATTCCCGTCGTGAACATGTGGTGGACCCAGATGCCGAACGACAGGAAGGCCAGCCCCGTCGCCGAGGCCACGATCCAGCCGTAGCCCAACAGGGTCGTTCGACACATGACCGGCAGGATGGTCGAGATCACCCCCGCCGCCGGCAGGAAGATGATGTAGACCTCGGGGTGTCCGAACAGCCAAAACAGGTGCTGCCACAACAGGCTGTCGCCGCCGAACTCGGCCTGGAAGAAGGGCAGACCGAAGGCCCGTTCCAGCTCCAGCAGGATCGACCCCAGGATCAGGGGCGGGAAGCCGGTCAGGATCATCAGGGCGGTGACCAGGGCGTACCAGGCGAAGATCGGCATCTTGTCCAGCGACATGCCGGGGGCGCGGTATTTGAGGATCGAGACGGTGATCTCGACAGCCGCCGCAATGGCCGAGATTTCGACGAAGGTGATCCCGATCAGCCAGAAGTCGGTGTTGATCCCGGGCGAATAGATCGCCCCGGTCAGGGGCGGATACATGAACCACCCGCCGTCAGGCGCGATGCCCAGCACCATCGACACCAGCATCATCGTGCCACCGAAAACATAGCACCAGAAGCCGTAGGCCGAGAGCCGGGGAAAGGCGAGATCGCGGGTGCCCAGCATCTTGGGCAGAAGGTACATCGCCAGCCCCTCGAACGTCGGGATGGCGAACAGGAACATCATGATGGTCCCGTGCATGGTGAAGATCTGGTTGTAGATCTCCGGCCCGGCGAAGGCCGATTGCGGCGTCGCCAGCTGGGCCCGGATCAGCATGGCCAGCACGCCGCCGACCAGGAAGAAGAAGAAGGACACGGCCAGGAACATCCGGCCCAGATCCGTGTGGTTGACGGTCGAGATCAGGCCGCGCGGGCCCGGCTCGGACGCCCAGATTTCGGACAGTTTGCGGTGGCGCTGGAGCGTGTTCATGGCGTGCCGCCTCCGACGAAGCGCTCCCAGTCAGAGGGGTCGTGGGCGACCACGGTGAAGGCGAACTGGTCGTAGCCGACGCCGCTGAACTCGGCACTGCGCCCGGCATAGGTGCCCGGCGCGTCGGCCTCGATGCGCAGGACGTTCACGTGGCCGGGAATGGCGTCGAGCTTGCCGGCGAGGCGCGGAACCCAGAAGCTGTGGATCACGTCGGTCGAGGTGATGGAGACATCGACGGGCCGCCCGGCGGGGATGTGCAGGACGTGCTCGGTGATCCGCCCCGGCGCGTCGCCGTAGGCGAAGGTCCACTGCGAGCGGCGCGCCTCTGCGCTGACGTTGACGACGTCGGGGCCCTGTCGGGGCAGCAGGGATTCGCCCGCGATCAGCCCATAGGCCAGGAGCGCCAGCAGCACGACAGCGGGGAAGGCGATGCCCAGCTTTATGACCCACAGCCGCTCGTGCCGCGTCTCGTCGACCGGCCGGCGTTTGCGGACGAAGGCGAGGGCCACCAGCACCATGACGAGGGCGAAGATGGCGACGGCTCCGGCCAGCATCACCCACCAGATCTGGGCGATGGTGCGGGCCGCCGGCCCGGCCGGGTCGACCGTGGACAGGGCCCCCTCGCAACCCGCCGGCATCAGTGCCGTTGTCAGGACGAGCATCGAAGGCCGCAAGGACGACCCGTGACCGACAAGATCGAACAAGAAGCTGACGCCCTGATCGACCCGATCGCCGCCACCGCGGGCTTTTCGGTCACCGAGTCGCGGGTCGCCGTCTTTGGTCACCCGATCCATGCGATGAGTGTCGCCTTTCCGGTCGCCCTGACCTTCTGCACGTTCGGGGCCGACGCCCTGTACTGGTGGACGGGCGACGCGTTCTGGGCCCGGGCCGCCTTGTGGTCCGCCGGCACCGGCTTCCTGTTCGGCATGCTGGCCGGCTTCTCGGGCACGGCCGAGCTGCTGTTGGTGTCGGGCATCCGCGCCCGCGCGCCTGCGTGGACGCATTTCATCATCGCCGTGACCTTGCTGGCCTTGCTCGGCGCCAACTGGGGGCATCGCCTCTACGGCTATGAGGCCGCGGTCCTGCCGTACGGGATCCTGCTGTCGGCGCTGTGTGTCGGCGTGGTGGCGGTGACGGGCTGGCATGGCGGCAAACTGGTCTTCGACTATCGGCTGGGCGTATCGAACAAGAGCTGACCGCCCCTGGGCTCGACCAGCCACTCCGGGAAGGCGACCCAGTCCAGAACCGGCTTGGCCAGCACCAACGTCAGGATGACCAGCATGGGCCCCAGCACCAGGGCGATGGGTAGCCAGGCCGGGGGCGGCCTGTGCTCGCTCGGCTCCTCGCCGATCTTCGCCACGATGTGGCCGATCCAGCCGTGGGCCATGACCAGAGCGGCCACGAAGGCCAGTTTGGCGAACATCCACGGCACATAGACCTCGCGCATGAAGATCAGCCAGGTGCCGGCGATCACCGCGATGACGGCGGCCGGGGTCACGAACAGGGTGTAGGTCAGATGCGAGGCGGTGCGGATGGTGCGGTAGTCCTGCACCGAGATCGCCGGGTCGTGGCGCGTCAGCATCAGCGGCAGGGCCAGCAGCCCTCCGCACCAGACGACCAGACCGATGATGTGGGCCGCCTTGAACAGCGGAACGGCGGGCACCAGCCAGTCGATCATGCGCCGACGGCCTTCAGCTGGGTCCAGCTCCGTCGCGCGATCCACACCGCCGCGATCGCATAGGGGATGCCCGCCGGAACCCACATGATGACCCCGCCCAGGGCCTGATCCTGCAGCGGGGTCAGCCCCCAGGCCAGGGGCGCGAAAGCGTGGGCGGCGTAAAGCGGAGCAGGCGCGAAGGTCAGCAGGGCGCCGAGCAGCCCCATCTGGGCAAAGGCGGCGACCACGAAGGCCAACCGGTCCACGGGCGAGCGACCCTGGGCCAGCACCGCGCGCCAGAACAGCACCGCGCTGGCCAACAGCGACAGCTGCATAACCCAGTACATGGCGACATTGGCCAGGGCGGCGTCATAGGCCTGGGGAAGGTGCCATGCCCAGAGCACCGCTGTTGAAGCTACGAACGGCAGAGCAATCCCCGTAACCCGTCGCGCCGGCAGCGCAGCCGCGAGAAGCGGAGCCGCAACGGCGACAAGCAGGATGTGATGAACCACCCGCGCGGAGAACAGCGCCGACGACAGGGCACAAAGGGGCGACACCAGAGCGATGGCGAGCACCCCGACCGCGACCAGTCCCGTCTTCTGGTGCCGAAGCACGACGGCCATGGCCAGGAGCGCGATCAGCAAGACCGGATCCAGGTTGAAGCTGGACGCGAGCCCGCCCGGCAAGGGCGGGGGTCCGCAATAGGTCACGTCCATCGTCCGCCCCTACCGTCCGAGCGTCGAGACCGGGTTGTCGACTGACTCGCCTGGTATCACGGCGTTCCCCGTGGCGCGACCCGCCAGACCGTGTTGGAAAGGTCATCGGCGATGAACAGCACGCGCCGCGCCGGATCGAAGGTCACGCCGACGGGCCGACCGCGCGCCTTGCCGTCCGCACCCAGAAAGCCCGTGGCGAAGTCGACGGGATGGCCCGTGGGCCGGCCGTTCACGAACGCCACCCAGCTGACCTTGTACCCCGATGGATCGGGCCGGTTCCAGCTGCCGTGTTCGCCGATGAAGGCCCCCTGGCTGTACGCGCCGCCGAAACCGCCGTCGGTCACGAAGGACAGGCCGAGGGCCGCGACATGGGATCCCAGGGCATAGTCCGGGACGATCGCCTGTGCGACGAGGTCGGGCTTGCGCGGCCGCGGGCGCGGGTCGATGTTTTGCCCCCAATAGCTGTAGGGCCAGCCGTAGAAGGCTCCCTCCCGCACCGAGGTCAGATAGTCCGGCACCGCCTGCGGCCCGATCTCGTCGCGCTCGTTGACCACAGCCCACAGGGCACCGGTGGCTGGCTCGATGGCCAGATCGGTGGGATTGCGGATGCCGCGCGCAACGGTCCGGTGGGCCCCGGTCTGGCGATCGATGGCCCAGACAACTGCGCGTTCTTCCTCGACCGCCATCCCGCGTTCGCCGGCATTGCTGTTCGAACCGATGCCGACATAGAGGGTCTGGCCGTCGGCGCTGGCCGTAAGGGACTTGGTCCAGTGATGATTGATGGCCGACGGGAGCTTGGTCAGCTCTTGCGGCGCGGCGGTAATCCGGGTCTGTCCCTCCTGATACGAAAAGCTAACCAGCGCGTCCTGATTGGCGACGTAGAGGGTCCCGTCTACGAAGGCGAGGCCGTAGGGCGCGTTCAGATTGTCGATAAAGACCGTCCTCAGCTCCGCGCGGCCGTCGCCGTCCGCGTCACGCAGCAGCGAGATGCGATTGCCGCTCTCGACATCGGTATTGCCCGTCTTCTTGATGACGCCCGCGATCACGTCCTTGGGACGCAGTGGCGGCGCGTTGCCGCCGCGCCCTTCGGCTACGAGAATGTCGCCGTTGGGCAGCACGATCATCTGACGAGGGATCTGCAGGTCGGTGGCCATCGCCGTGATGACAAAGCCTTCCGGTACCGTGGGCACCTGATCGCCCCAGGCGGTCGGCTGAGAGATTTTCATGGCGGGGACCAGGGTCTCGCGCAGAGGCGGGATGTCCGGACGGGTCCCTGTCTCTTGCAGGTCCGGATCGCTCCGGCTGCAGGCCGACAGCGCCATCAGGAGGGCGGTCGCGCTGACCATGAGGCGGGTCATCGGGCAACCTCCCGGCTGAAGACGTGTGTATGGGCGATGATGGCAGCGCCTATGGCGAAGAGGGTGCTGAGGATCGAGAGCGTCAGTCCAAGACCACCGACCGAGCTCCAGGCGTCACGGCTGTGTTGAAACGCATTGATCAGACCGACAGTGAACAGCAACGCCAGCATCCCAGCGTAGATCGCGCTGCGCAGTTTCTGACCCGTGCGAAACCTTAGTACTAGGGAGACCAAAGCCCAGGCCAGCACCAGACCGTTGAACACCAGAGCGCCGGAGATCAGCCAAGCGGAGAAATTCGCCCACTGCATCTCCTCGGTCCTGAGATAGGTGATGTCGGTGACCAAGGCACCGGGAAAAAGTGCCACCGGGAAGGCGAGCAAGATCGCGTGCACAGGATTAAGAACCGCGCCTGAGGCCAGTGTGAAACGCATCGATTTCTCCTAATTTCGCCCGCGGCGCTGCATACACAACCCCCGGTCGGCCGAATGGTTCACTGGGTCGTATGCCCGCTCCGACGTGACGTCGGGGGGCCATGGTCCGCCGCGCGAGCGGTTAGGCCCGGTCACTCTCGCCAGAAGCGGCCTTTCTGCACGTCCGAAATAGAGTCAGACTCAGACATTTACGGATTGCCTGAGGCCTCGGATGGCTCGGCCGTTCAGGCGGCAGGCATTACCTATGCTGAACCATGGGCATCGGAAAGCGCCAGAATTATTTTGCATCCAGGCGGCTGTTTTGTAATCGAAAATGGAAGCTTCCCAAGCTTTCAGCGCCTTCTTCCGAGCCTTAGCCGACCAAGCCCTCACGCGTGAGCGGAGGGTTTTATTTAGATTTGGCTCGAGTCGCTCATATGGCTCTAAAGCAGTCTGGCGGCCGCGCGGAATCTGGCCGCATTCCCTGCACCCTGATAGGATTCGGCCGCCGGATCGGCTCGTAAGCTATGGAATGCGTTCGGATTTAGCCGCCCACTGATATTCCGGTGGGGCAATATTCGCTCATTTCCCTGTTTATCGGGCCCGAACAGGGAAATCTCCCGCGAGCACACGCCACCTCGGTGGCCGCCACGGAGTGGCTATGGACTTGGTCTAAAAGAAACTGCTGTCCACGAGAGAGAAGGATCGCCAGTCCTTCGTCCACCACCAATTTCCCAAGGGGCTAGCAGGAAACTGCTAGCCCCTTGTTCGTTTGGGTTAACACCGGCCGGGCAACAGTCGGCGTTCGCGGGCGAACCGGACCTGTCCCTCCCCGAGCTGGGCCTGGACCTCCCACACTAGTTCCGGCTCGCCCGTCACGATCAGCTCCAGCTGTAGGCGGTCTTATGCTGGGTGAAGAACTCGGCCGCAGCGAAGCCCTGTTCACGCGCGCCATAGCTGGACTTCTTGGAGCCGCCGAAGCCGACGTGATAATCGACGCCGGCGGTGGCCAGGTTGACCATCACCATCCCCGCCCTGGCCCGACGCTGGAAGTCGCGCGCGTACTTCAGCGACGTCGTGGCGATCCCCGCCGACAGGCCGAACTCGACGCCGTTGGCGATGGCCAGCGCCTCTTCGTAGTCCTTGACGCGGATGGTCGAGGCGACGGGGCCGAAGACCTCCTCGTTATTGATCCGGGACGTCGCATTCGTGTCGGCGATCAGAGTCGGCTGAACGTACCAGCCGGGATTTTCGAGGCTCAGCCGGTTGCCGCCGGTCACGATCCGCCCACCCGCCGAGCGGGCGATGTCGATATAGCTGTAGGAGTTTTCCATCTGGCTCTCGGACACGGCCGGACCCATCTGGGTTGCGGGATCTAGCGCATCGCCGACCTTGAGCGCCCGCACCTTCTCACCCAGCGCGGCGACGAATCGGTCGTGGATTCCGTCCTGCACGATCAACCGGCTCGACGCCGTGCAGCGCTGGCCCGTGGCGAAGAAGGAGCCGTCCAGGGCGATGGCCACGGCGCGCTCCAGATCCGCATCGTCGAGCACGATCAGAGGGTTCTTGCCGCCCATCTCGAGCTGGACACGCGCCTGACGCTCCATCGCGCCCTTGCCAACCCCCGCGCCGACCGTCTGCGAGCCGGTGAAGCTGAGGCCGTCGACGTCGTTGTGCGCCACGATGGCCCGGCCGACGGCGCCGTCGCCGATGACCATGTTGACCACGCCCTTGGGCAGGCCGGCCTCATGAAGGATGGCGATCAGGGCCTCGGCCGTCGCTGGGGTCGGGCCGGCAGGCTTGATCACGACCGTGTTGCCGAAGGCGATAGCGGGCGCGATCTTCCAGGCCGGGATGGCGATGGGGAAGTTCCACGGGGTGATCAGACCGAACACCCCGACGGCCTGGCGATAGGTCTGGATCTCCACACCCGGCCGCACCGACATCAGGTTCTGGCCGTGAACACGCAGAGCCTCACCGGCGAAATATTTCAGGATGCGCGCAGCCCGGGCCGTCTCGCCGATGCCCTCGGGCAGGGTCTTGCCCTCCTCGCGAGACAGCAACCGGCCGACCTGTTCGCGACGATCCATCAGGATGTTGGAGGCGCGGTCCAGCACGTCGGAGCGCACCTCGGGCGAGGCCTCGGACCAGCCGGGGAAGGCGGCCTTGGCGGCGGCGACGGCGGCATCGACCTCGCCGGCGCCGCCCTTCGGCGTGCGGGCGACGATCTCGTTGGTGTTGGACGGGTTGTGGCTTTCGCCTGGCCGGTCGGCGTTCACCTTCTCGCCATTGATCCAGTGGGACAGGTCCAGTGTATCGATCATCGGTCTTGCCTCATCGTGAAAACGGGACGGCGGAGGAGCGCCGCCCCTTTGTTTTTCGGACTATTAGCCAGGGACAGCCCTGCATGTCTTCCAGCTCGCGCCCGCGGTTGTCGGCCCGCTTTGCTCTTCCCGTCCACCAGGTTCGTCCCCTCGGAGCATCGCCTTTGTCGTGCGGGCGTTAGGCCCTATAGCTCAGACTGGCATTGCGCGGTCGCAGCGGCAGGCCAAGGAGCTCGATCGACCCGTGCTGGACGCCTTTCTCGGCAAACGTCCCGGTTCAGAGCCGCTGTTTGCGGCGCTGAGGCAGTGTCGCGTCCACTTCATCGGGGCTGCGGCGTTCAGCGCCCTCGTCAATCTGCTCTACCTGACCCCCACCCTTTACATGATGCAGGTCTACGACCGGGTAGTTCCGACCGCCGGGCTGACGACCCTGGTGCTGGTCAGCGCCGTGGCCGTCCTGGCGCTCGGGTCGCTGGCGGCGCTGGACTGGTTGCGGACCCGCATCCTGATCCGTGCGGGAATCCAGCTGGATCGCGACCTGGCCGGCACCATCCTCGCACGGGTGACCGAGGCGGGCGGGCGGACCCAGGGCGTTCAGGCCCTGCGCGACTTCGACGCCCTGCGCGGCGCCGTGTCAGGTCAGGGGGCGCTGGCCCTGTTCGACGCGCCGTGGACGCCGATCTACCTCGCCTGCTGTTTCCTGCTGCACCCGTCCATCGGAGTGCTGACCCTGGTCGGTGGGATCGTGCTGGCGCTCCTGGCCTGGCTGAATGAGCGCGACACCCGTCCGCGTCTGGGCCGCGCCAGTCGCGCCGGCAACGCCGCCTACGCCGCCCAGGAAGCCTTGTCCGGCCAGTCCGAGGTGGTCCAGGCGATGGGCATGCGCCGCGCCATCATCGCTCGCCAGATGGAGGGGCGCCGCACCGCCACCGACGCCCAGGCCGAGGCCCAGTTGACGGGCGGCCGTTATTCCGGTGCGATCAAATTCGTGCGGCTGGCGCTGCAATCGGCGGCCCTCGGCATGGCCGCCTTCCTGGTGGTCAGGGGACAGATGTCGCCCGGTGCGATCATCGCATCCTCGGTCCTGCTCAGCCGCGCGGTCATGCCGATCGAGCAACTGGTCGGGGCCTGGCCGAGCCTGGTCCAGGCCCGGACCAGCTGGAAGAGCCTGATCGACCTGTTCATCAAGACCGCCGGCCACGGCCAGCTGCGCACCACCCTGCCCGCCCCGACAGGCCGGGTCTCGGTCGAAGGGGTCGGTGTCCGCCTGCCGGGCGCGGAGACCCCCCAGCTTCGCAATGTCACCGTGGGCGTCGAACCGGGTCAGGTGCTGGGCATCATCGGTGCCAGCGGATCGGGCAAGACGACCCTCGCCCGGGTCATGGCCGGCGCCCTCTCACCCGAAACCGGCTCGATCCGACTGGACGGCGCGGACTATGGCGCGCGCGATTCCGACAGCCTGGCCCGCCACATCGGCTATCTTCCGCAGAGCCCGACCCTGTTCGCGGGCACGGTCAAGGAGAACATCTCGCGCTTCGCCGATCCGTCGGCCGAGGTCGACGCCGCCGCCGTCCGCGCGGCCCAGTCGGCCGGCGTGCACGACCTGATCCAGCGCCTGCCCAATGGTTATGACACCGTTCTGGGACCTCAGGGGTCTGGCCTGTCGGCGGGGCAGTCCCAACGCATCGGCCTGGCCCGCGCCCTCTACGGCGACCCGGTCCTGCTGGTGCTGGACGAGCCGAACGCCAGCGTCGACCAGGACGGCGAAAGCGCCTTGATCGCCGCCGTCGAGGCCGCCGCCGCCCGCGGAGCCGCCGTGGTCCTGGTTGCCCACCGCGCGGGCGTCCTGGCCCGGGCCGACCGCCTGCTGGCTCTGCGCGACGGCATGGTTCAGGCCGAAGGGCCGAGGGAAGACGTCCTCGCCCGCCTGCGCGGTCCGCGTCCCGGCGGCCTGCACGAGGTCAAGGCGGGATGAGCCTCCAGTCTCCCGCATCGGCAGCCTCCCCGGAGCCCGGCCACGTCGAGCCCCAGACCGCGTCGCCGCGTCGCGAATTGATCCTCGGCGGCGTCATCATCGCCCTGTTCTTCGTGCTGTTCCTGGGCTGGGCGGCCATGGCCCCGCTCGATTCGGGCGCCTACGCACCCGGCCAGGTGGCCGTGACCGGCAACCGCCAGGCGGTCCAGCATCGCGAAGGCGGTACGGTCACCGCCCTGCATGTCGCTGAGGGCGACAAGGTCCAGCAGGGCCAGGTGCTGATGGAGCTATCGACGGGAGAGCTGACCGCCGCCGAGCGGGGTCTGTCCGGACAGGTCTATGCCCTGGCGGCGCAGCGCGCCCGCCTGATCGCCGAGCGCGACAAGCTGGCCGTCATTCCTGTTCCCGCAGAGTTCGCCAATCTGTCGCCCCAAGACCGCGTCCTGGCCGACGAGGCCATGCGCCTGCAACGGCTGCAGTACGGCGCCCGCAGCGCCGGCCGTTCGACCGAGGTCGGGGTGCTGCGCCAGCGCATCGGCCAGCTGGAGGAGCGGATCCAGGGCTATCAGCGCCAGATCGAATCCAACATCGAACAGAGCCGGCTGATCGCCGAGGAGCTGGAAGGTCTGCGCTCCCTCGCGGCCCAGGGCTACGCGCCCCAGACCCGCGTCCGCGCACTGGAACGCGACGCCGCCGGCCTCAACGGCCAGCTCGGCTCGCTTCGGGCCGAGGTCGCCGGCACCCGGCAGCAGATCGGCGAGACCCGGCTGCAGATGCTGACCATCACCACCGGCATGAACGAGGACGTCTCCGACCAGCTGCGCGCCATCGAGGTTCAGTTGAACGAGACCCAGCCGCGGCTTTCGTCATTGCGCGACCAGATCGAGCGCAGCCGGATCCGCAGCCCGGCGACCGGCCAGGTCGTGGGCCTGGCCGTCTTCACCCAGGGCGGGGTGATCCAGGCCGGCCAGGTGCTGATGGAGGTCGTGCCCGACGCCGCGTCCCAGATCATCGTCGCCGAGATCAATCCAGCCGACATCGACAACGTCCGCGTCGGTCTGGACACGGAAGTCAAGTTCCCCGGTCTGCGCGAGCGCGACCCGCCGATCATCCATGGCCGGATAACCCGGCTCTCCCCCGACACCTTCACCAACCAACAGAGCGGCGTCCGTCACTATCGCGCGGAGATTTCCGTGCCCCCGGCCGAGATGGAGCGACTGGGACGTGCAGCCCGCGAGATCCGGCCGGGCTTTCCGGTCGAGGTCGTGGTGTTGCTGCGCAAGCGCACCGCCCTGTCCTATCTGATCGAGCCCCTGACCCGGAACCTGTGGCGGTCGGGTACGGAACAGTAGTCAGCCGATCCGGCCGAACTCGAGATAGCGGGCCAGGTAGCGGCCGTAGTCCGACCCCGCCGTGCGGGCGACCGCCGCTTCCAGACCCGCTTCGTCGATGAAGCCCATATGGTGGGCGACCTCCTCAGGGCAGGCGATCTTGACGCCCTGGCGCTGCTCCAGCGTGCGCACGAACAGGGCCGCGTCCAGCAGGCTCTCGGGCGTCCCGGTGTCCAGCCAGGCGAAGCCCCGCCCCAGCCGTTCGACCGCCAGCCGGCCCCGATCCAGATAGGCGCGATTGACGTCGGTGATCTCCAGTTCACCTCGGGACGAGGGCTTCAGGTTGGCGGCGATCTCCACGACCTCCGCGTCGTAGAGATACAGGCCGGTGACGGCCCAGTTGGAGCGTGGCTTCGGCGGTTTTTCCTCGATCGAGGTCGCCCGACCGGCGGAGTCGAAATCCACCACGCCATAGCGTTCCGGGTCGCGGACCTGATGGGCAAAGACGGTCGCGCCCCCGCCCTCCGCCGCGCGCACGGCGCTGTTCAGCCGCTCGACCAGGCCGTCGCCGTGGAATAGATTGTCGCCCAGCACCAGGGCGGAAGGTCCGCCGGCCACGAAGTCGGCGCCGAGCACATAGGCCTGGGCGATGCCGCCCGGGGTCGGCTGGACCAGGTAGCTCAAGGACAGCCCCCACTGGCTGCCGTCGCTCAACAGTGACTGGAAGGCGGACAGATCGCGGGGCGTGGTGACGATCAGGATCTCGCGCACCCCGGCCAGCATCAGGGTCGTCAGCGGATAATAGATCAGCGGCTTGTCGTAGACCGGCATCAGCTGTTTCGACGTGACCGCCGTCATCGGATGCAGTCGCGTTCCTGCGCCGCCGGCGAGAACGATGCCCTTCATGGCGCGGCCTTTTCTGATGGCAGTCCGTCGACAAGGTCGACGACAGCTTCGCGCCAGTCGCGCATCGTCACGCCGTAGTCGTTCGCCAGCCGTTCGCAGGACAGGCGCGAATTGACGGGACGCGGAGCGGGAGCCGGACGATCGGCGGCCGGTATGGGGACGACCGTGGTGCGCGATCCGGCCAGCCGCAGCGCCTCGACCGCCAGTTCGGCCCAACTGGCCTCGCCCGCATTGACGCAGTGATAGACGCCGGTCGGCGCCTCGGGGTCGGCGATCATGGCCAGCGTCAGCGTGGCCAATGCCTCGGCCAGGTCGTCGGCTGAAGTCGGACTGCCGATCACATCAGCGACGACAGTCAGCTCCGGTCGGCTGACCGCCCCGTCGACAATGGTCCGGATGAAGTTCTTGCCGCGCGCGCTGACGACCCAGGCCGTCCGCACAACCGCCGAGCGGGGATTGGCCGACAGAACCGCCAGTTCGCCAGCCCGCTTGGATGAGCCGTAGACGCTGATCGGTGCTGTCGCATCATACTCGGCGTAAGGGCGATCCCGCCGCCCGTCGAAGACGCAGTCGGTCGAGATGTGAACCAGCGGGAGGCCTGCACGCCGCGTCGCATCGGCCAGCCGGGCGGGGATCAAGGCATTGGCCAGGAAGGCGTCGCCGGCCTGCGCCTCGGCCGCGTCCACGGCGGTGAAGGCGCAGGCGTTGATCACGGCCGCGAACGGAGTGCGGGCGAAAGCCTCACTCAGCGCCACTTCGCTCGTCAGGTCCAGTTCCGCTCGCGTCGGACGATGCAGCCGGACGCCCTCCGGCCACGACGCATGCGCCAGGGCCTGCCCCACCTGTCCGTGCCCGCCAGTGATCAGGATGTCGATCTCAGCCACCCGCCAGCCCTCGCCGCGCCACAGCGTCGCGCTCGTCGACGAGCGCCTCCCACCAGTCGCGATGATTCAGATACCAGGCTACGGTCTCGCGGATGCCCTGATCGAACTCGACCCGGACCTCCCAGCCCAGGTCGTCGCGGGCCCGCGAGGGATCGACCGCGTAGCGTCGATCATGGCCCGGCCGGTCCTCGACGAGGGCGATCGCCTCCGCATGCTGCCGACCGTCGGCGCGCGGCGCGAGCTGGTCCAGCGCCGCGCAGATCGAGCGCACCAGCTCGATATTGGTCCGCTCGGCCCCGCCGCCGAAGACATAGGTCTCCCCCGGGCGGCCCTGCTCGAACGCGGCGCGCAGGCCCCGGACGTGGTCGTCCACATGAAGCCAGTCACGCACATGCAGCCCGTCGCCATAGACAGGCAGCCTGTTTCCCGCGAGCGCCTGCAGGATCATCAGCGGAATCAGCTTCTCCGGAAACTGGAACGGGCCGTAGTTGTTTGAACAGTTCGTCACCACCACCGGCAGGCCAAAGGTGTGGCCCCAGGCACGGACCAGATGGTCCGCAGCCGCCTTCGTCGCCGAATAGGGCGAGCGGGGATCGTAACGGGTCGTCTCGTCGAAGGCGCCGGTCGGCCCCAGAGAGCCGAACACCTCGTCGGTCGAGACTTGATGGAAGCGAAAGGCCTGCGCCACCTCGCCCTCCAGGCCGCGCCAGTGCTCCAGCGCCGCCTGCAGCAGCACGAAGACCCCGACGATATTGCTGTTCACAAACGGCCCCGGCCCATCAATCGACCGATCGACGTGGCTCTCAGCCGCCAGATTGATGATCACATCGGGCGAGAACGACTGGATCGCAGCTCGCACGGCGGCCGGATCTGCGATGTCGCCCCGCACGAAGGAAAATCGTGGATCGCTCCGCGCCGCATCGAGAGCGGCAGCACTGGTCGCATAGGTCAGGCTGTCGAACACCAGCACCTGGGCGTGCGAATGCGCGATCATATCCCGGGCCAGGGCCGAGCCGATGAAGCCGGCGCCTCCCGCGATCAGGATTCGAGATGCCGCCAAGCCCGCCCCTTCGTCCCGGACAATCCGGATCATGGACCGTTCTAGAGGCCCCGGCGAGACCCGACCAGTGGCCCCGGAGAACGGGCTTGCTCACGCTGCCGCGCCTGCCCATATCGGATCACGGCCGGAGCCTCGCCGATCCGGGGGGCATCAAGGCCGCAGTCGCTTGTCGAGGACTGAACCATGACGACCCGAACCGTGCTGTTCGACAGCCCCTTCCTTCTGGGGTTTGACCAGACCCGTGCCCTGATCGACCGCGCCGCCAAGGCCGCGGCCGAGAGCTATCCGCCCTACAATGTCGAACAGCTGGGCGACGACGCGGTGCGCATCTCGCTGGCCGTGGCCGGCTTTTCACCTGACGATCTGGCGATCACCATGGAAGGGCGCCAGCTGACCATCGCCGGCAAGCGCGAAGGCGCCTCGCCGGAACAGGCCTTTCTGCATCGCGGCATCGCGGCGCGCGGCTTCGTCCGCAGCTTCGTTCTCGCCGACGGTCTGGAGGTCGAGGGCGCCCGGCTGGAGCACGGCCTGCTGCACGTCGATCTGCTCCGGCCCGAGAACGTCGAACCGGTCCGTCGAATCCCGATCAGCGTCGGCTGATCCCAACCGAATGCGCGCGCGATGACGCGCCTGCGAACTCGCGGCCCTTCCGGACGTTGTCTTATTGAAAAGGAGGCGGTCTTTATGACGCCGATGATGACCAACAAGGATTTCGCCGGCCTCGGCGCGCCCGACCTCGTCTACGTGCGCGAGATCACCGCCGCTGATGTGATGGCGGACGCGATCTCCGACGCACCCCTGGAAGACGCCATGGGGCTGGTGATCGATCCTGACCAGACCCTCTATGCCGTGCACGGTGCGGACGGTGAGCGGCTGGCGGTCATGATGGATCGCGAGGCCGCCTTCGCCGCCGCCGTGGCGCACGAACTCGCGCCGGTTTCGGTGCACTAGACCCCGCCGCCGTGCGCCCTGGCGAAGGCCGGGTAGCACGGCTGGACGTCAGGCGGCCGTCGCAGGCACGTTGGCGTCGCGCACGAACAGGGCGTGAATCGCATCCTCGGTCCGGGCCTGGCGCAGTTGTTCGCGCAATTCCGGTGAGCGCATCGCCCTGGAGACCGCCGCCAGGGCGCGCAGATGTTCGGCGCCCTCGCGCGGCGGGGCGAACAGGGCGAACATCAGATCGACCGGGCGATCGTCCACCGAGTCATACGCGACGGGGGTGTCCAGGCGCACGAACACCGCCTTGACGCGGTCCAGACCGGCCAGGCGCGCATGCGGAACCGCCACGCCGGAACCGAGACCGGTCGAGCCCAGCGCCTCGCGTTCCATCAATGCGTCGAAGACGCGAATCTCGTTCAGGCCCATGGCCTGGGCCGCAGCGGAGGCCAGCACATGCAAGGCCTGCCGCTTCGATGACGCGCCGCTTTTCAGGACGATTCCGTCCCGAATCAGCAGTTCACCAATGTCCATGATCGTCCCGACTCATACTCGAGGTTGTGGGCAGGCCCCCTGGAGGGGGCGCGCGCCGTCTAGACGGTTCACGCGCCCCTGGGAAGTCTTATGCGCCAGAACCGTTTCCGTTAAGCGACGCGGTACGTTCCGGGTCTATCCACCCAACATTGCCGTCCGGGCGGCGATAGACGACTGAAAGTCCGCCGTGCGCCGCGTTCTTGAACAACACGACCGGATAGCCGGTCATGTCGAGTTCCAGCACCGCGCGTCCGACCGTGATGGTGCGGATTTCCGAAATGCTTTCGGCGATCACCATGCCCGTGGGCGGTGGTCCGTCGTCGTCGCCGGCCGTTTCGAACAGGGAGTCCTCGACGTCATCGTCGGGATTGCGCAGCACGATGCTGCGCGCCACCGAGGCGGCGGCCATCTCGGTCTTCTCGGGTGACAGGCCCTTGGGTCCGATGTGATGATCCTTGAGCCGGCGCTTGTAGCGTCGGACCCTCTTCTCCAGCTTTTCGAGGCTGTCGGTGAAGGCCGCATGGGCGTCACCGCCCAGGCCTGTGGTCACGAGCGATTGCCCGGACGCGAGGCGGACCCAACAGTCCACCTTGAAGCCGTAGCCGTCCTTGGACACCACGACCTCGGCGTCCTGGCCACCGCGGTCGAAGTATTTTCCGACTCCGTCTTCGAGTTCCTGGGAGATGCGCGAGCCTAACGCTTCGCCGACATCCACTTGCTTGCCGCTGACTTGGACTTGCATAGGGATAGAACGCGACCGACCGCGAAAGGTGTCAATCGGGAACACCGTTTTCACGGTCACGCTTTGTTGTTCGATCAGCCGGTTTTCAGCATGCGCCGGCGCTCGACCGACGACGGAATTCTGAGCGCTTCCCGGTACTTGGCCACCGTGCGGCGGGCGATGTCGATGCCGGCTTCCTTGAGGATCTCCACGATCCGGTCGTCGGACAAAACGTCGCCATCGCGACCTTCGTGGTCGATCATCGACTTGATACGGTGACGCACGGCCTCGGCGGAGTGGCTGGCGCCGCCGTCGGTCGCCTGGATCGCAGCAGTGAAGAAGAATTTCAGCTCGAACACACCGCGCGGGGTCGAGACGTATTTGTTCGAGGTGACACGGCTGACTGTCGATTCATGCATGCCGATGGCGTCCGCCACGGTTCTCAAATTCAGGGGGCGCAGGAACTCCACGCCGAAGGCGAGGAAGGCATCCTGCTGGCGCACGATCTCGGACCCGACCTTCAGGATGGTCCTGGCTCGCTGGTCGAGAGACTTGACCAGCCAGTTGGCCTGGGCCGCGCAGTCGGCGACGAAGGTCTTCTCCGTCTCGGTCCGCGCACCGGCGGAAACCGAGGCGTGGTAGCGTTTGTCCACGAGCAGCCGCGGCAGGGTGTCTGAGTTCAGCTCTACCCGCCAGCCGCCGGCCGGGTCGGGCCGGACATGGACGTCAGGGATCACCGTCTGGGCGATCTCGCCGGCGAACCCCGCGCCGGGCCGGGGCGTCAGGGCCTTGAGTTCGGAGATCATCTCCGACAGGTCCTCGGCATCGACGCCGCAGACGTTGCGCAAGGCCGACAGGTCGCGCTTGGCCAGCAGGTCAAGATTGTCGAGCAGGGCGCCCATGGCCGGATCGAACCGGTTCCGTTCGACCAGCTGGAGCTTCAGGCATTCCGGCACCGACCGCGCCATGACGCCCGTCGGCTCGAACCCGTGGCAGACCGACAGCACCGCCTCGACCCGCTCCAGGCCGCAGCCCAAACGGTCGGCGATCTCGGCCAGTTCGCCCCGCAGATAGCCACCCTCGTCGACGCCGTCGATCAGCGACAGGGCGATGGCGTGGTCCGTGGCCGAGAACCCGGCCGAGGACGCCTGCTCCTGCAGATGCTCCCACAGGGTGGGGTCGTGGCGTTCCGGGCGTTCGCCCCCGTCACCGTCATTGAACGACCCGCCCTTGCCCGCCGCCGACCAGTCCGACAGCCCCGGTTGTTCGGCCGCCTCGTCGGACAGACGGTCGGAGGTGCGTTCGCCCGGCGTCGCGTCGCCATAGACGTCGTCCTCGCGCGCATCGACGGTCGAGGACCGCTCCGACGCCTCGGCCTCGGAGAAGCTCAGCTCGGTGGAATCGGTCGGAGCCTCGCGCGCGGCCTCCGCGCCGGCCTCCGGCTCCTCGCGCTGCAGCAGCGGGTTATTTTCGAGCTCGGCCTCGACGTATTCGTCCAGCTCCTGGTTGGACAGTTGCAGCAGCTTGATCGCCTGCTGCAGCTGGGGCGTGATGACCAGCCCCTGCCCCTGCCGAACCTCAAGCCTCTGACCAATCACCCTGAACGCCCCCAGCGAGCCCTTGTGGCCCGGAACTTGCTGGCAGGATGAACGCGACCGGTTAACGCGGGCTTTCGCACGTCCGGCGCATGCGCAGGAGACGGTCAACGGCCAGATCCAACCGATGCCGTTACGCGTCAGCCGTAGAGATCGCCGAGATAGACGCGGCGCACCTCGGGGTCGTGGATGACCTCGTCGGCGGTGCCTTCGAACAGGACCGAGCCGTTCGAGATGATCGAGGCGCGGTCGATGATGTCGAGCGTCTCGCGCACATTATGATCGGTAATCAGGACCCCGATGCCCTCGCCGGCCAGGTAGCGGATGACCTGGCGGATGTCGGCGATGGCCAGGGGGTCGATGCCAGCGAAGGGCTCGTCCAGCAGCATGAAGCTGGGCTTGCCGGCAAGGGAGCGTGCAATCTCGACGCGTCGGCGTTCGCCGCCCGACAAACCGGTCGCCGGCGCATGGCGCAGATGGTCGATATGCAGCTCTTCGAGCAGGCGGGTCGTCTCTGTCTCGATCGCCTTGCCGGTCTCGTTCAGTTCGACGACCGCCATGACGTTCTGCTCGACCGTCATGCCGCGAAAGATCGAGGCCTCCTGCGCCAGATAGCCCAGACCCATGCGGGCGCGCTGGTACATCGGCTGGGCCGTGATGTCCTCGCCGTCCAGCCAGATGGAGCCGCTGTCCGCCGGGATCAGGCCGGTGATCATGTAGAAACAGGTGGTCTTGCCGGCGCCGTTGGGGCCCAGCAGACCCGCGACCTCGCCGCGCTGCACCGTCAGGGAGACGTCGGAAACGACCTGCCGCGCGCCGAAGGCCCGGGCAATGTTCCGGACCCTCAGGCCCTTTTCAAGCGCGGGTGCGGGGGCGACGGCCGTCGCGGCCTCGCGGTCTTCCAGATTGAGGGCGGAGAGTTCTTTGCGGGCCATCAGGAGCTAGGTGGAGCCTTCGGGATAGAAGACCCCGCGCACCCGGCCGCCGTTGGCCGCCGTTCCGCCCGCGACCAGCGCCTCGCCGGTATCGACGTTGTAGCTCAGGCTGGCGCCCGTCAGGACGTTCTGGCCCTGGGTCAGGATGACGTCGCCGGTCACCACAACGGTGGCATTGGAGACGGTGTAGATCGCCCGGTCCCCCCGGATCGTCTCATTGGGCGTGACGTAATAGACCTCGCCGGTTGCCTCGATCCGCGTCAGTCCGCCCGAGGCGTCACGCACGCCCAGAATGGCGTTGGCCCGCAGGCGGGTGTCGCCTTGCGTGATCTCGGCCCGGCCGCGCAACGACACCGCCGTATTGGTCAGCTCGCCCGTGTCGGCGCCGTAGCCGATCGGCTGGTTGCTGACGTTGGAACGGGTTTGCGCCAGGGCTGCGCCGCCCAGGCCCAGGGCCAGGACGCTCGCGCCGGTCAGTATCAGGTGGCTGGTCTTCATGTCATTCACCGGAAGCGGGGTTGATGGTCCCCTGCACCTTGTTGTCGCCAGAGCCCCTGAACACGACCCGTTGGCCCTGTTCATAGATGGCATAGGACGTTGCCGAGATGGTTCCAAGAGGGCCGCGCCCCTGAACGCCCTTGTCGCCCGTCACCACGCCCGACGCGGTGTCGACCACGGCCTCCGGCGTCGTCAGTGTAAAGCCCGATCCGCCGTCGGAAATCCGCACGTTCGGCCCGATCGTCACGCTGCGGGCCTGCTCGTTGTAGATCCCGGCGTCGGCGGTCATCTCGGTCACCTTGGTGCCGCCGAGGTTGAGCCTGAGCACCGGACCATTGAGCCGGAACCGTCCCGTCGCCGGGTCCCGCACCGCGCCCTGGGCGCCGATGATGAAGGACCGGCCCGCCGCGTCCTGGCCGTGGAACATGGGGTTGTCGAGGCGGATCTCCTTCGACTGGCTCGCCTCACGTTCGACCCCCGACATCACCGTGCGGAACACGGTCCAGGTCAGGGCCCCGCCCGCCAGCACCACGATGAGTATGGGCAGAAGGCGGCGGTACAGATGAACCCGGCGGGAGCGCGAGCGCCAGCGACCGGCCTGCTGGGCCAGTCGAGCCTCGTCGGCGCGCTTCCTGTCCTCGCCGGGGTCGAAGTCGGTCATGTGTGCGCGAAGATATCCATCTCGTCCCAGCCGCGCAGGTCGAGCCGCGCGCGGATCGGCAGGAAGTCGAAACAGGCCTGGGCCAGTTCCATCCGGCCTTCGCGGACCAGCATCTCGTTCAGCCGGCGCATGATGACGTGCAGGTGCAGCACGTCGGAGGCGGCGTATTCCAGCTGGGCCTGCGACAGCTCGGGCGCGCCCCAGTCCGACGACTGCTGCGCCTTGGACAGGTCGATGCCCGCCATCTCGCGCGCCACGTCCTTCAACCCGTGCCGGTCGGTATAGGTCCGGGCCAGTTTGGACGCGATCTTGGTGCAGTAGACCGGCCGCGTCTCGACCCCGAGGTGCAGTTCCACCATGCCGATGTCGAACCGGCCGAAGTGGAAGATCTTTAGCACGTCCGGATCGGCCATCAGCCGCTTCAGGTTCGGGCAGTCGTAGCCGGGGCGGTTCATCCGCACGATATGGGCGTCGCCGTCCCCGGCCGAGAGCTGGACCACGCACAGCGGGTCGCGGCGGAAGCGCAGCCCCATGGTCTCGGAATCGACGGCGACCTCGGGACCCAGGTCCAGGCCGTCCGGGAGGTCGCCTTCATGCAGATAAACGGTCATGTCCTCCCCTAAACCAGCAGGGGCGCGGATGCGATAGCAGGCTGACCTGCCAACCGTCGCTCAAGCAGCGAGCGACCGCGTCGCGAGCGGTAGCGACGCCAGAAAAGTAAAACGGCGCCGCATCTTGCGATGCGACGCCGCTTGAAACTGGTGCCCAGGAGAGGACTCGAACCTCCACGACATTTCTATCACTGGCACCTGAAGCCAGCGCGTCTACCAATTCCGCCACCTGGGCCCGGAGGCGCGCGTCGAAACGCGTTCCTGACCGGAAGGCGCGGACCCTTAAGGCAGTGCACGGAGCGGGTCAACACGGTTTTCGGCGGTTTCTCGCAGCTTGCGCGCCACCCCTGCGTTGCGGGGGCGCCGGGCATCGTCTATCCCCGCCCTGCAAGGCCCGCGCGGGCTTTCACGACGCCGCTCAAGGAACTCCCGATGTCCGAATCCACTCCCGGTCTGGTCACCGTCTTCGGCGGCTCTGGCTTCGTCGGAACCCAGGCCGTCCGTGCCCTGGCTCGTCGCGGCTGGCGCGTTCGCGTCGCCGTGCGCAAGCCCGCCCTGGCCCAGGATCTACGCATCCTCGGCGACGTGGGTCAGATCCAGCCCGTCCGCTGCGACATCACCAGCCCCGCCGACGTCGCCGCCGCCCTCAAGGGCGCGAACGCGGCCGTAAACCTGGTCGGCATCCTGTTCGAAACCCCGGCTCGCGGCTTTCAGAAAGCCCACGTCGAGGGCAGCCGCAATGTCGCCGAGGCCTGCGTCGCCGCCGGCGTCGGCCGTCTGGTGCAGATGTCGGCCATCGGAGCCGACATCCACGCCGAAGGCGAGTACGGCCGCTCCAAGGGCGAGGCCGAGGCCGCAGTCCGCGCCATCAAGCCCGACGCGGTCATCCTGCGTCCCTCGATCGTGTTCGGGAACGGCGACGGCTTCCTGAACCGCTTCGCCTCCATGGCGACGATGTCTCCGGCCCTGCCCCTGATCGGCGGCGGCGTGACGAAATTCCAGCCGGTGTGGGTCGGCGACGTGGCCGAGGCCATCGCCCGCTCCGTCGTTCGGACCGACGCCGCCGGCCGCACCTTCGAACTGGGCGGCCCGGAGGTCTGGTCGTTCAAGCAGATCCTCGAATACATCCTGCGCGAGACCGGCCGCCGCCGCCTGCTGGCGCCCCTGCCCTTCTTCGCCGCCTCGGCCATCGGCTCTCTGGCCGAGATCACCGCCGTCCTGGGCATCGCGCCCGTCCTGACGCGCGACCAGGTCGCGATGCTGAAGACGGACAATGTCGTGACCCCGGACGCCGAGGGTCTGTCGGCGCTCGATATCGAAGCGACCGGTCTGGAAGCCATCGCCCCGTCCTACCTGTGGCGCTACCGCCGCGGCGGCCAGTTCGCCGCCAGCCCGGGCGCGGTGCAGGCGGAAGCGGCGCTTTAGTTTTTCCGTGCATCCCCGCGAAGGCGGGGACCCAGTTCTTTGGACGATAGCTGTCACTGAGCGCGCTCGACAGCGATCCCAAGCGCGGTGCCGGTGCTAAAACCTGGGTCCCCGCCTTCGCGGGGATGCACGGTGTTTTTACTGGATCAAAGCAGCCGGATTTCCTTCAGTCGCTCGGTCAGGAAGTCCTCGGCCATGATCGACTTGCCGGCATAGAGATCCGGGTTCTCGTCCGTGATCGTCGACGGCAGGGTCTCGATCACATAGTCCGGATTGAAGTGCAGGAAAAAGGGCGTCGAATACCGCGCGAAGCTGGCCCGGTCCGGCGCGGGATTGACCACCCGGTGGCTGGTTGACGGCAGGACGTGGTTGGTCAGCCGCTGCAGCATGTCGCCGATATTGACCACAAGGGCGCCCGGCGGCGGCGCGACCTCCAGCCACTGACCGTCGGCGTCCTTCAGCTGCAAGCCCGCTTCTTCCGCGCCCAGCAGCAGGGTGATGACGTTGATGTCCTCGTGCGCGCCCGCCCGCACGCCCGGCGCCCCTGCCGGAACCGGCGGATAGTGGAGCATCCGCAGGATGGAGTTCCCCAGCTCGACCTTGTCCTCGAAGAAGTCGTCGCCGAGCTTCATGTACCGGGCGATGGCCTTCAGGATATTGCGACCCAGCTGATCCAGCGCCTCGAACATCCCGTAGAAATGAGGCTTGAAGCCCGGCACCTCGGTCGGCCACAGGTTGTCGCGCATGTACTGGCGATAGGGATGGCCCTCCGGCAGTTCGCGGCCTGTGTGCCAGAACTCCTTCAGATCCACGGCAGCCGCGCCCTTGGCGGCCTCGACCCCGAACGGCGTCAGACCGCGCGCTCCGCCCGTACCCGGCTGGTGGTACAGGCGCTTCACCTCTTCCGGCAGGGCGAAGAAGGCCTTGGCGTCGTCGATGGCCGCGTGGATGACCTCCTCGTCCAGCCCGTGATCCGCGATCACAGCGAAGCCATAGCGTTTGAACGAGGCGCCCAGCTCATCGCTGAAGCCCTGGAAGTCGGCGTCGTAGCGCGACATCGAAACGGGCTTGATGCCTTTAGCGGCAACGGAAGTGGCGTCGAGGGTGGCGGTCACGGGCGGGCCTTTCAATTCGTGCGCGGCAATCCATTCGAGGACGCCGGGGGAGAGGTTCATACGCCCTGACATCACAAATTGGCAGATCGAGGTCGCAATACCGCATTCTCGCGGTTCGTTCATCTCGGGGTCAGACAGGAACCTTCACCGTAAGCCCACGTTTCGGGTGGATATAAACCCGTACATTTTGAAAGGAACTCCCTATGCGCATGAACCTGATCGTCACGAGCCTCGGCGTCGCCGCCATGCTGGGCGCCGGCGCCTGCACCACCATGGATCCTTATTCCTCGACACCGAGCCGCAACAACACGGGCACGGGCGCGATCTACGGCGCCCTCGGCGGCGCGGTCCTCGGCTATCTAACCAACACCTCTGACGGCGAGCAGGGCCGTCGCAACGCCCTGATCGGCGCCGGTGTCGGTGCCCTGGGCGGCGCGGCCGTCGGCAACTACATGGACCGCCAGCAGCGCGCGATGGAGGCCGAACTGTCGGGAAGCGGCGTGGGCGTGGCGCGTCAGGGCGACAATCTGGTCCTGCGCATGCCGTCCGACGTCACCTTCGCGGTGAACCAGTCCAACATCGAGCCCCGCTTCGATTCCGTCCTGCGCGATGTCGCCGGCGTTCTGGCGGAGTACGACCGCTCGCTGGTGGACGTCGTGGGCCACACCGATTCATCGGGCGGAGACGCGATCAACCAGCCCCTGTCCGAGCGCCGCGCTCTCGCCGTCGCCGACGCCCTGATCAGCAGCGGCGTCCAGCGCGAGCGTCTGTTCGTCGCCGGCCAGTCCTCGCGCGTCCCGGTCGCCTCCAATGCAACGGCCGAGGGCCGCGCCCAAAACCGCCGCGTCGAGATCCTGATCCGCCCCTTCACGGGCTGATCGCGGCTTCTCTACACTGTGCGCCCCCGGCGAAGGCCGGGGGCCGAGGGCGAACTCCGCCGCCGCCGCCGGGGAGCCTTCGGTTCATCCCGGCCGCCTGGCTGTCGATCTGGATCCCGGCCTTCGCAGGGATGCACGGAGTGTGGCGAGATTTATCGTTAACGCACACGGTTCAGCGACTTGCGTCCTGATTCCGGGTGTGGTCCTAGGACGTGCTGACGACTGGGGGAGCGGCATGGATCAGGACATCTGGAATCGCGACGACGGGCGTCTCGCGCAGGGCGCCAGGATGGTCGCCGCGGCCGTCGCGTCCGCCGTCCTCACCGCCACCGTCGTCATCGCCGTGGGCCAGTCGATGGTTGATCGCCACACCCCCGCCCAACCCGCCTCCGACGCCGCCCTGATCCGAACCGGCGGCTGATCTCCGGCTTGCAGGAATCGGCGACGCGGCGTCTCCTGCGCCAGTGACCGCCTTCATTCGCATCCCTCTCTCCGCACCCGACATCGGTCCCGCCGAGCGTGAGCGCCTGCTCGAAACCTTTGACGCCGGTTGGGTCTCCTCAGCCGGACCGGTGGTGGAGGCCTTCGAACGCGTCTTCGCCGAGGCGACCGGTTTCGCCCACGCAACGGCAGTCTCCTCCGGCACGGCCGCGTTGCATCTGGCCCTGACGATGCTGGACCTGAAGCCCGGCGACGCCGTCATCGCCCCGACCCTGACCTTCATCGGAGGGATCAGTCCGATCGTTCACGCAGGCGCACGACCGATCTTCGTGGATAGCAACCCCGCCGACTGGAACCTCGATCCCCGGCTGCTCGAACAGGCCTTCGATCGCGCCCGGACGGAAGGCTTGACCGTCCGCGCCATCGTTCCCGCCGACCTCTACGGCCAGTGCTGCGATATCGACGCGATCCGTGCGGTCGCCGACGCCCACGGCGTCCCCGTGATCCTCGACTCTGCCGAGGCCGTCGGCGCGACCCTCAACGGCCGCCACGCGGGCCATGGCGCCTCGGCCGTCGCCTTCTCGTTCAACGGCAACAAGATCGTCACCACGGGCGGCGGCGGCATGCTGGCCTCCGACGACGGCGCGCTGATCGCCCGCGCCCGTAATCTGGCCGCCGCAGCGCGCCTGCCCGCCGTCCACTACGAACACGCGGAGGTCGGCTTCAACTACCGGATGCTCAGCCTCGCCGCCGCCCTGGGCCTGGCCCAGATGGAGGCGCTGGAGGCAAGGGTCGCCCGCCGGCGCGCCATCTTCGATCGCTATGAGGCCCGCCTCGGCGGTCGCTACGGGGTCGCCTTTGCGCCGGAGGCCCCGGGCCGGCGCCACACCCGCTGGCTGACCGTCATGCTGATGGACGCGGAGTTCGTCGGCAGCCCCGACCGCCTCCGCCTTGCGCTCGACGCCGCCAACATCGAGGCCCGGCCGGTTTGGAAGCCCATGCACCTGCAGCCGGTGTTCCGCGACGCCCTGATGATCAATGAATGTGTGGCCGAAACCCTGTTCGCCAACGGCCTGTGCCTGCCCTCGGGCAGCACCCTGACCGATGCCGACATCGACCGGGTCTGCGACGTCATCGAAGCGACCTTCGACGCCTGACCACCCGGGTGCGCCTTTCTCAAACATTGGCCCTTCGCGTCGGATGGACTATGTCTCTGACATGGGGTCGCTTTCCGAAACCGCGCTCGACGCGGACGAGCTGTTTCGTAGCGACGACGTCGTCGTGCGGCGCGTACCGGCCGGGCCGTCCGATCGCTGGGTGGTGACCTTCGATCACTACGCCATCGGGCCAGGATTCGACCGGCCAGGTTTCGGCGAAGCCTATCTGCGATCCGAGGGCATCTCCGCGATCCATGTCATGGGGCGGTCGGAGGACTGGTATCAGTATCCGGATATGGCGTCGGCCCTTGCGACGGTCCGGGCGGCGACCGCGGGCGCAGATCGGGTCGTGACCTACGGCTCCAGCATGGGCGGATATGCGGCCTTGCGCTTTGCGGACGCCGTCGGAGCCACCGACACCGTAGCCCTTTCGCCACAGTATTCGATCGATCCCAGAGTCGCCCCGCACGAGTTGCGCTGGACCCAGGATGCAAAACGGATCCGTTGGAGGCCGGATTTGAGCGGCCCGATCTCCTGCTCGGCGCGCCCGGTGGTCATTTTTGATCCCACCGGTCCTGATCGCTGGCATGGAGAGCGCATCGAGCAGGACCTGGGTTTTCGCGCCATTCGCCTGCCTTACACCGCCCATCCGGTCACGACCTATCTGGCGGATGTCGGCCTGCTCGGGCCGCTTCTGACGGAGGTCCTGGCCGGGGTTTTCGACGCACCAAGCTTCCAGCGGCAGGCGCGCAGGCGACGGGCACAGAACGGGATCTATCTCGGCGAACTCGCCGCGGCCCAGCCGCAGCGCAAGGCGTCGACGGCCCTGGTGTTGGCCAGGCGCGCCGTCGAAGTCAGTCCCGGCAACTATCATGCCCAGGTCAGTCTGGCTCGCCTGCTCAGCCGCGAAGGACTTCACGACGAGGCGCTGACGATACTCGAGAGCGTGGTGCAGGCCAGCGAGCGCGGCCTGACCTATGTCGTCGACCTTGGCAACGCCCTGGTCCTGGCCGGGCGGATCGCCGACGCGCGCGTGATCGTTGATGAGGCCCTGTCACGAACGAGCGACGTAGCCCACCTGCATGCGTGGGCGGCGCACATCTGCTGGCTGAACCATGAGAAGACCACGGCGCGGCGTCTGATCCGGCGCGCCACCATGCTGGATCCGGGAAACACGCCCTACCTACGGGCGTTGATCGACTACTATTTCGGCGCGCCTCTCTCGACCGGGCATCGCGGCGTCAGGGCGACGCCCTGGCTGCGCCTGGTGCGCTGGGTGATGAGGGAACCGCTGAAGCCGAATGCAAGCGAGAGGACGACGCGACCCTTCTTTCTCCGCCGACGTGACGATCCCGCCTCGGGCGGCGCAAGCTGACGGTCAGACGCCTTCCCCGCGCTGGACGATCACACCGATCGAGGTCGTCGCGAAACCCATGAGCGCGGCGACCAGGTGGGGCTGCTCGCGATAGGGCGGGACGTCGACATAGACATCCATGGGGTTCGTCCCGGGCTCGAAATCGAACACCGCGGCCTTGTGACCGGCCGTGTTCAGTCGCTCCGCCAGCCCTTCCAGATCGCTGCGCCGGAAAAGGACGGTCGACATGTCGTCAACGGTCTCGGTGTTCGAGCTCACGTTGAATTCGGTCGTGTGGACGGCCCAGCCTCCGGGCTTGAGGCAGGCCACCGAGTTGACGATGAAAGCCAGACCGTTCTCGATCGAACCCAGATGCTCGAGGGCGCAGGCCGACCAGCAGAAGTCGAAATCGACCAGATCAGCCGGGATCGCGTTCATGTCGCATTGGCGCAACGACACGTTCCGCTCGAAGAGGTCATCAGGGCACACGAGCGGGCGACGCAACGCCAGCTTGTCTATCGCGTGCTGGGACGATTGCGCCCAGCCCTCAGCCGCCGCTGCGGCGAGGCTGAGGTCAGACGCAACGATTTCGCAGCCCTCGGAGGCGAAGAAGGCGGGCAAGGGCTCCAGGCCCACGCCGAAGCCGAGGCCCCGCGCGCCAGGCTTGACGGCTCCCCGCTCCCACAACGCCTGGCAGATGAACACGAACTCCCAAAGCTTGCGGTGATAGCGTAGCGCCTCGCCGAGCCTCGCGGCCCAGAAGGAGAAATAGGGTTCCTCGAAGCTGGATTGGCGGCAGAGGGTGGCCAGCGCGAAGGCGTTCTCGGCGGGCTGACCCGGCACCAGCGGCGGCTGGTTCCGCCAGAGCGACTCCTCTGGCAGGGACATCGAACCGAGGACGGTCCGCATCTCGCGCCGGTGTTCGTTGAACGCGAGCCACATCGCGTCCTGATACTGGTTGATCAGTCGCAGGCGGTCCTCGGCGCGACGAAGGCGTTCCGGAAGGCGCGAGAAAATCTTGAAAAAGCGAAGCATGGCGCGTTCCGAACTGAGACGTCTGCCGGCACGTTCGGCAACGCGCGGATAAGCCAGAAAAGCGGGGTCGGTTTGCCGATGACCTCGACCGGCGTCAACCACGACAACCGCTTCGGGCCGCCGCAATGCAAGCTGGCTAAAAACACAAACGAGCCCGCCGATCTCGATCGAGAAGGGCGGGCCCGCATTGTCTTGCCAGATAACGTCCGGGCCTTCGCCCCGCCGTCGGCGTCTTCAAGATGGACCTGTCAGGATCCCGATCCTTGCGGGATCGGGATCCTTGTCCAGGCGTCCTAGAAGTTGATGCCGATGGTGGCGCGACGGTTCAGAGGCTCGCGAACGCCGTCGGCGGTCGGACGGGCCAGGTTGG
>NZ_JAFCWC010000017.1:0-31832 GCF_049897365.1 Brevundimonas sp. DC300-4 | reverse complement strand
ATCCACCGAAAGCGCCTTGCTCATTCATGCTGGCCTCCGCCTCCAGCAGGAATGTTGAATCAGAACCCGGCTCCCTTGGGAATCCCCTGCGATTCAATCAGATCGCAAAGTGCTCTAGTTCAGCTACTTAAGGCTCGTTCGACGGGCTCCAACTGCGACGCCGATCCACAGGCTGAAACGGCGCAAACGGTGTTCTGCCCCCGAAATCGCGCCTTAGCGAGATCAATCGCGCAGCGTTTCGCAACGGTGCCCAGTTGGCCCAAAAAGAACGATCACGACAGGCTCGCGGACTTTTTTTTCAACAGTGTCGGTGGACAACGGACATCGGGTCGGCCGACTTCCAAGGCCTGACGCTTGGCCGGTCCTAGGCTGTACCACCCCCTCGGCCCGGTCTGCTGCGGTCATCGAATAGTGCGGGCGTCGAAGAACGGTTTCAGGTGCCGCTCGTACCGACGCCACGCCTCGGCCGAGGTGGTATAGATGGGCCTGCGCACCTGGGCGAAGCTGGCGGTCGTCACGGCCCGGTCGGTGTGGTGGAACGCGTCGAGGCCCGGCTCGTGCGGCAGGCCAGCGTGGTCGACGATGCGGGCGATCCACGGTCCCGGATCACGCGTCAGCGCCTCGTAGGGGACAGTCAGGATCGCATCGCCTATCACCTCGCTCCAGTGCGCGTGCAAGCGGTCCTCGTCGTCGAAATATCGGGCGATCCGCTCCAGCGACCAGCTCCAGTCTACGCCCTGGGCGAACCAGGTCCGGAACGCCGACCAGGCCGTGGCCCCCGGCTCGCGCCTGAGCCAGATGAAACGCGCCCGGGGCAGGACGCGGTGGATGAGCCCCAGATAGCGACTGTGATTCAGGGTCTTGTCGACCACCCGTCCTTCCGGCCCGAAACGGTCGCCCAGCATACGCAGATAGGCCCGGCCGATGGCAGCGAACCCGTCGGGGCCAGCGGTAGCGAAGGCGTTGATCGCGGCGGGCGAGAACCCGCCGATGGGCATGGCGGCCGCACGGAACAGATTGAGCTCGCCTCCACCGGCCACCCCACTGTGATTGACCAGGATTTGTTCCACCAGCGTCGTGCCTGACCGGGGCAAGCCGAGGACGAAAATTGGCCGATCGCTGTCGATGCCCGCGGGCCAGCGCGTCAAGTCTTCGCTCGCGGAACCGGCGATGACCGCATCGACGAAGGCCGCAGAACCGGCGAGCTCGTCCGGGCGGGTCGCCGAGACCAGAGCAGCACCACGGGCATAGGCGTCGAAGGCGGCATCGATCGCCCCTAGGTCGTCTCGGGCCTTGGCCACGGCATAGTAGAGCACTGCCTGAGCCTCGGGCAGGGCGCTGCCGGCAGGGGGACAGCGTTCCAGCAGATCCGTCATGGCGTTCAGGTCGTCGTCTTCTTCCGCCTCGAACGTCCGGGCCCCGGCGAGCGCCAGCCAGCTGGGGGCCACGGCAAAGGGATCCGGCGAGGCGGCAATGGCGCGCCGGAAGTCGACGATCGCTCCTTCTGCATCGCCAAGCGTGGCCCGGCAACTGCCGAGAAAATGCCAGGCGGCCGGCTGGTTCGGGTGATCGGCCACGATGGCTAGGCCGAGATCGCGGGCCTCGGCACCGTCCCCATACTGGGCCACCATCGCCGCATGGTTCAGGCGAGCCGGCAGGTCGAGACGGTCCAGATTGGCAAGGTACCCAGCGGCCGCGATGGCCGTCGAGGTACCGCCCAGGGTGAGAGCCAGCCGTGAGACGGGACCCCAGCTCGGGCCCAGCGGAGGGGCGTCCTCGACCAGCCACGTCAATATCGCAGCCGCGCCGTCACCGTCGCCGGCCTTGGCGGCCATGAGCGCCGCCTCGATCCGCGCCCGCGGAGGCCGGTCATCCTTTGGAGTCATGGCTAGCGGGTAACAGTCGTTTCAGGGGCTCGCAAGGTCGTCCCGGTCGAGGCGAAGGGCGGCGGACCCGACAATCCGCCGCCCCCTTTCATCGTATCAGCTCGTTCGAACTTAGAACGTCAGGTCGAAGCCCAGACGCACGAAGCGCGGTTGCTGGTAGCTGATCGCTTTCAGGTAGTTCGGGTCTGGCGTCAGAGCGCTGTCTTCACCGAACTCGTTGAGGTCGGTCTCGCCCTGCAAGTTCAAGACGTTGAAGATGTCGGCCCGCAGGACGAGATCGCCCGGGATGGCCGATTCCGGCACCGTGTAGCGAAGCGACAGATCGAACTGCTGGATCCAGTCGCTGGTCCTCGCCGTGCCGCGCGGAACTGACACTCCCTGACAGAAGTTGGACGCCGCTCCATAGGCTTGAGCGAACACATCAGTCGGGTGGACGCCGAAGCAGCCGAACTTGCGCCCCGAGTTGATCGACAGGTTGCCGCCAACGAGCAAGTTGTCGGTCAGCTGGTACGAACCGAACAGCTTGATCGAATGCAGGCGGTGGTTCGGAAGCAGACCTTCCGCGCCGTCCGTCAGACCCGGCTGGTCGAAGTCCTGAGTGATGCCCGCATCGGTCTGGCCGTTGTCGGACTTCACATAGCCTTCGGTGTTGCCTTCGCTTTTGGAGATCGTCCAGGAACCTTGCAGCGCCCAGATGCCGTCGAAGGCGCGTTCGAAGGTCAGGGCCAGCGAGGTGTATTCACGCTTGGCTTCCGGATAGTTCAGGTCTGCGGCCGAGAAGTTGACCGTGCGGCGGGTCGTTTCACCTGGCAGGGGGTCTAGGAGCAGGATCTCTGAAGCCGCGCCGGGGTTGACCAGCACGTACTGGTGGAAACCGGTGTAGATGTTACCGCAACCAACGATCCGTTCGCGATTGCAAAGCGCCAAAACGGCGGCGTCGATCGCCACGTCTTCGGCGTTGCGGATAAGGTCGCGGTAGGTGAACTCGGCACCCACCGTCCAAAGATCGCCAAGACGACGTTCGTAACCCAGACGCCACTCATCGAGCGCTGTCGATTCCAGGTTTTTGGCCGCGAAAGACGAGCTGTCCTTGACCGTGCCGTCGCCCGTGACACGGCAACCCAGTGAGCCGACCGGAGCCGGGCCACCAGCTCCGGCGGGGCAAGCGACCGCGCCTCTCCAATTCACGATCTGGGCTCCCAGTTGCAGCGGGATACCGTCGGCGCTGTAGGGACGCTGGGCGAGGATAGCGGCGCCGTCCGCGTTCTCGGTGTTTCCCGTGAACGTACCCGGCGCGACTGGGGTATAGCCGTTCAACAGGTAGAACTGGCTGAAGAACAGTTCGTTGGCCGCACCCCGGAAGGCGGTGTTGGACGCGACCGGCAGATAGTAGCGGCCGTAGGAGCCATATACGCGACTGCGGTTGTCGTTGCCCGGATCGAAGGTGAAGCCGAGGCGCGGACCGAGCTCTCCGTCGAAGCCGATGAACTCTTCGCCGGCCGCATTGTTGAGCGCGAACTTGTCCAGACGCACACCGAGGCTGAGCGTCAGTTGTTCGGTCGCATCCCAGGAGTCCTGGATGTAGAAAGCTTCGTTCTCGCCGGTGAAGCTGCCACCCGAGCGGAAGGTCGAGAACTCGACGTATTCCTGACCGGGACGCAGGTTGCCGCCGATGGCCTGAAGCGTGCCGGGAACGGCGCGACGATAAACCAGGTTGGCACCGAACTGGCCGGTGCGGAACGCCGATTTGTCCAGCTCGGTCTCTTCGAGCTCATAGCCGGCGCGGACGTGGTGATCGCCGAAGAAGGAGAAGTAGAAGTCAGCGTCTGCGCGGTAGAAGGTCCGGCTGGTTTGGGCGACGTTAACGGTCGCTGCGGGCTGGTTGGGGCTGGCCCGGAACAAAGGCCGCGGGTTGGTCCTGCGACCCGCGGCGCGTGCATCCTGGACGAACGGAATGTCAGTGCGTGCGGGGATGCCGTTGTCGCGGTCCTCGTTACGGCCGTAAGCGGCCGACAGGGTGAACCAGTCGGTGAACTGGCCTGTGTAGCGCAGCACATAGCTTTCGCCGCCGAGCTCATTGATCGTCGGCAGCTCGGGATAGGTGCCGACCGCGTCCGTCGCCGGGTCGAAGGAGGTGGTGAAGTTCTCCGTCTCGCGGGTGGTGTCGAAATAGGTCAGCTCGACGCGGTGGTCGTCGGTAATGTAACCATCGACCTTGACGCCGTAGAACGGGTCGTCCTGCCGCTGGAGCGTCGCGGTGCGCCCCGTGATGCTGGCGTCGAAGTTCTCCGTTTCCTGGAACTGGGCCAGACCGAAGATGAACAGTCGATCGCGGATGATCGGCCCGCCGGCTTCGACGGTGAAGGAATAGTTGTCACGTTCGTCGAGCTCGTTCCGGGCCAGGTAAGTGTCGCGCGACTGGGTCCGCAGGGAGTCGGGCGAATAGTTGCCGCGCAGGGCGAAGGTGAAGTCGTTCGAACCGGACTTGGTCACCGCGTTGACGATACCGCCGGTGGCGCGCCCGAACTCGGCCGGATAGCCGCCAGTCTTGACCTCGACCGAACGGTAAAAGTCGAACGGCACCGTCGAGGCACCGATATAGTTATCGAAGTTGGTGATGTTCAGGCCGTTCACATAGAACGCGTTCTCGGCCACCGAAGACCCGCCGATTGCCGGCAGGTTGCCGAAGGTCGAATCGCCTTGGATAGTCGACGGTGCCAGCAGCACCACCGAGGTGATGTCGCGTCCCAGCGGCACGGTCTTGACCAGCTCTTCGAGGTTGACCACCAGGCCGGCGGTCGTCTCGTTGAAGGCCAGGGTCTGGCGCGCGGCGGTCACCACGATGTCGTCAAGGTTGGTCGCGCCATCAGCGCTCTCGGCATTCAGGCTGAACTCATAGCCGGACGCGCCGCCCAGGCCGACAGCGGCGGACTGGGAGATCGGCGCGTAGCCGGGCGACGTGATCGTCACGGTGTAGGCGCCGATCGGGATCAGGGGCACGCGGAAACGGCCGGCCGTATCCGTTGTCAGCGACCGCGTCACGCCCTGTTCGTTGGAACGCACCGAGACGGCCGCCCCAGAGACGGGGCTGCCCGAGGCATCGCGAACAACGCCTTCAAGGGAGCCGGAGCTGAAGTCCTGAGCCACGGCCGTCGTCGGCATGGCAACGACAGCGGCCACCGGAACAGCGGCCATGGCGATTAGGGCAACGCCGCCCATCATTGTGGTGGTGAGCATTCTCTGGCGAATGGGCTGCTTCCTCAAAATCGTACTCCCGAACATTGGCCAAGCTTCAAGCTTCACCGTGGATGGATTCGCGACTGCCTGGACCACGCGCGTCCGAGGACGTTAGCCTCGGTCAACTTCGGACCGCCAATGAAATTACGAGTTTGTAATGGTTTTGTCTGGAGACCGTCGTATTTAGGTCGCAGTTTAAACAAACAGTCGTCATCGAACGTAGAAACGTAATAGCGATGACATATTACAAGCAGCTCGAATAAAGTGCCTGGATGTCAGGCGCTGTCAGGATTGTTGATCGGCGTCGAAATCGGGCCCCATCGAGAGGCAGCCTAGGTAGTTGAACTCGCTATATAACAATACGTTGGCACGTGTGCTGACAGGCTTCTGTCGAGCCCACGTCTCGCCCCGAAATATCAAGCTCATTCAATGTATTGTTTCATATCCGGTGAAGTCCCGTTTTCAACGCCGATCAACAGCCCAGGTCGCTATTCGACCCTGTGTGGACGGCTCTCCGTCGGCAAGGGGTAATCGAACGATTTGCAACGCTGGTTGGTGCGGCCATGTGTTCGGCCTTTTGCTGCGGCGCTTAAGGCCGCTGGCCATAATGCCTTGATCGCGCGTGCCAGGTCCCGACCAGTTGCGAGCACTCGCGGTGCAGGGTCGAAGCGGGGTCTCCTGGTCCGGCGGTTTCAACCGGCTTGTTGCATCAGTTCAGTTTGCCCTTTCCAACATCGTGAGCGCAGCGGACTGCGCTTGTCTTCAGGCCGGCAGCGGCTCGCGGTAGCGCTCTCCGGTCATCATCATCGCCCAGACGGTCCGGGCGGTTTTGTTAGCCAATGCGACGGCGGCGACCTTCGCCTTTCGCCGCGCAAGAAGCTGCGCCAGCCATGGACGCTTCTTGGCCGAGCGTTCTGCGTGCCGGATCACCGCCATTGCGCCCACGACCAGCATCTGGCGCAAGTAGCGATGGCCGGCCTTGCAGATCGAGCCAAGCCGCTCCTTGCCGCCGCTGGAGTTCTGTCGCGGAACAAGCCCGATCCAGGCCGCGAGGTCGCGACCGGTGCGGAAGATGCCTGGGTCATGCTCCCGCAGGGGTGGAGAGCCGTCCACAGCATCAGTTGCAGACATTGAATAGGTCCGGTGACGGGCCATAAAAAAAGCACCCGGCCTTTCGACCGGGTGCTCCTTCCGTGAGTTCAGGTTAGTCTATGGGCAGCAGGGCATCGTGCCGCCGCAGCAGGCTGCGATGGCATCGCAGCAAGAAACCACAGCACTGATGACCATATCGGGCGAAGCCGCGAAGGCGGCGGTCCCGGAAGCGAGAAGCAGGAGACCTGCAATCGTCAAAGTTCTTTTCATAGTGAAATCCGTTTCGATAATTTGGAAAAAAGCTTTTGGATCGATCTGCGAAATTCATCGGGGTGGCGGGTCTTCTGCTTCAACCATGAGCGACCTCAGCGACGTATTTAGGACCCGATAGGTTGCTCTGGAGGTGGATTCAGGCCGAGCGAGCATAGGCAACTGGATGAGAAGTGCATGACACAAGACGGCGCAATCTGTTGAACAGATTGGCTTGTCGGGCTCGCATGGCATTGCCGATGACATCACCATGCTTGGTGCCTCACTCGCGAGAGTGCTCGACGCCAGCGTGACCGTCGCCACGAACAGCATCGAAGAGAGCGCAAACGTCGCACTGATCAAGGCCAAAAGGCTACGCCGGAAACGAGTCATAGGGCCTGTATTGGTGGGAGAGGCTGGATGTTAGCTCCAATCCTCTTTCGCTCAAATCTCCCGGCAGGTTACATCGTGATGCCCGTGATGTCCGCTTTCCACCGATACTTTTGAAGCAGTCCGCAAGCCTCACGTGATCGGGCTTTTTTACCCGATCTGGCACCGTTACGAAAAACTAAGCGATTGATTTCGCAAGAGCGGGATTTGGTGGCCAACACGCGGTTTGCGCCGTTTCAACGGTCACCGAACTTTTTCAACAGTATCCACCCGTTGCCGCCATCCGGCGCCTGGGTGATTGCTGATCTAGGAACGCCCTAAAGGGCCAACCGCGTCGCCTTGAGGCGAAGCGTCACGATGGCCCCTTCGCTGGGCCAGTCATACGCTATCGAGCCGCCAAACTGATGGGTCATTATGCGGTTCAAGAGTTTGCTCCCGAAGCCGCTCGTGGACGTTGGGGCGACGCATGGAGGCCCGCCCCGTTCGGTCCAAACGATTACCGCCTCATCCTCATCGATCTGGCAGGCCACATCGAGAAGTCCAGTCGGCACCGAAAGCGCACCGTATTTGACAGAATTGGTCGCCAGTTCATGCAGCACCAACGCCAGGTTGGTCGCCGAGACTTCCCCAATTCCCATTCTGGGCACGGCAACCCGAACGCGCCCGCTGAACGCCCCCAGATCATCGTAGGGCGTCAGCAGGACCGAGAGCAGATCACCGAGAAGAGCTGCGTTCTCCGTCTGGCCCGGGACAGGTCGAACGAGATCATGCGCGCGTCCCAACGCGGCGAGCCGGTGCGTGAGATCGCTGACCATCTCTTCCTTGGTCTCGGTCGACCGCGACGTCATTGTCGTGAGCGCCCCGGCGATCGTGATGAGGTTCTTGACCCGATGGCTCATCTCGCCCGCCAACAACTCGTTGGCTTCCTCGGCCTGTTTACGGCCAGTGACGTCCAGAAAAATCCCGAACATTACCCGATTGAGAATGCCCTCATCATCGCCGCGTCCCCGAGCAGACACCCAGCGGACCTCCTCCTTGATCAGGATGCGGAAATCGATCTCGTAAGGGCCTACGATGCCCCGCGTCGCATTGAAGCCGGCTCTGACCCTATCCCGGTCAGCCGGATGGATGTGGGCGGACAGGTCTTCAAAGGTGACTTCGGTGGTCGTGGGCACGGCCCAAAGATCGTATCCCGACTGATCCATCGTAAGGCGATCCGTATCGACGTTCCACGACCAGAGGGCGACGCCAGCGGCTTCCACCCCCAGACGCAGGTGTTGATCATCCCACACCGGCCGGTCCGGAGCGTTCGCTGACTGCATCGTTTTCATGGATAGGTGCTCGCCCATAGCTGATGCGCCAAGCTAGAATCTAAACCGTAGTCGACGACCATCCGTTCCCGCAACTCGCCGATACGACAAATCCTGCGGCCAGCGAGAGCGCCCTGATGAACTTATGATCGCTCCCAGCCAAGGTTGTTGGTCGGCGTTGAAGGCGGGACCCCACTTGATATAAAATAACATATTGAATGAGCTTAATATTTCGGGGCGAGACCGGCTGCCTCTCGATGGGTCCGATTTCGACGCCAATCCACACCCAGACGAGCACCATGCCGGCCAGACGGGTCCGGCTAGCGCCAACTGGGACCCGCGAGGTTCGTGCGTCGAACATCCACAACGGGTCGGTAGCGGCTATCGAAGTCACGGCGGAAAGCCGACACGCCCGATGCCCTTGAGGGGGGGGGGGGGGGGAAGCTGACTTCCGCTGCCGAACCCATCAAGCTTCGGCTAGCGCCACTTCCGGACTTTCCCAACTTACCCAGAAGGCGACATTCAATCACCAAATCTACTCAAAACGTGCCGAGCACCCCGGACCGCTCATTGCCGAACGTTATCGCATCAGACGGGCAGCATCATGAGCCGTTCGGCATCCACCACCACACCGACCGCAGCCCCTACTGGAGGCGCCTGGCCTGTGACATGTAGCGACAGCGTTTCGGATCCGGTCCTTGTCCTGACGACGTTGAAGCCCCCGGCAAAGCTGACCGACACCACGCGGGCTGTTATACCATCCTGCGGTCCGGTCAGTTTGAGATCTGTCGGTCGGATTGCCATCCATGCCGACCCATCGGGCGCGCTGAATGCCTTCCGGCCCAGAACAGACGTTGCGGCGCCCTCACTCACCCGAGCGACGACCAGATTGAGCGGACCAAGCAGCCGGGCCGCTGCGACCGAGGTTGGGTGAGCGTAAAGGTCTTGCGGCGTTCCGGTCTGGATGATGCGACCCGCGTCCATCACGGCGAGGTCGTCGGCCATCATCATGGCGTCCTCGGCGTCGTGGGTGACGACGATGGCTGACGTGCGGCTGTCGCGCAGAGCCTGGACCAGGTCTTCGCGCACCTCGGCCCGCAGGAATCCGTCCAGGCTGGAGAAAGGCTCGTCCAGCAGGATGACGGCGGGATCGCGGGCAAGGGCACGGGCCAGGGCGACGCGCTGCTGTTCGCCGCCGGACAGGGCGTGGGGGAAGGCCTTGTGCCGGTCGGCCAGACGCAGGCGCTCCAGCAGGTCGGCGACGACGACGTCGCGGTCGTGGTGACCCTTCAGCCCGAAGCCGACGTTCTGGGCCACAGTCAGGTGCGGGAACAGGGCGAAGTCCTGGAACACCATGCCGACGCGGCGGGCCTCCGGCGGAGTCATGCGACCGGGTTTCGAGACGATCTGCCCGTCGATCGCGATCGTGCCGGCATCGACGGACTCAAGGCCGGCGATGGTTCTCAGAAGCGTGCTCTTGCCCGAGCCCGATGCGCCCAGCAGGCCCAGGATGCAGCCGCGCGACAGGGTCAAGTCGGCATGGTCGACCGCGATCTTGCGGCCATAGGCGCGGCTGACCCCCGTGACCGAGACAATGGCGTCAGGCGTGGCCATGCGGATCTCCGGGGCGCGAGGCCGTGATCTTGCGTGTGAGCCAGATCACGGCGGGCAGGGTCAGGCCGACGATCATCAGACTGGGCCAACCCGCGTTGGGCAGGCGTTCGTCGCGCGCGTAATTGTCGGCGATGACGGCCAGGGTGTCGACGTTGAAGGGTCTCAGGATCAGGGTCGCGGGCAGTTCCTTCACCACATCGATGAAGACGACCAGGGTGGCGGTCAGCAGGGCACCAGCCGCGATCGGGAGGCGAACGGACAGGGCGGCTCCGGTCTCGCCCCTGCCCAGAGTGCGGGCGGCGGCGACCATCGAGGGAGTGACACGGGTCAGACCGGCCTCGACCGGTTCCAGCGCCGCCGCCATCAGCCGCGCGGCATAGGCGTAGATCAGCAACATCAACCCGGCGCCCAAACCCGACACCGCGCCGGGAACGTTCTGCCAGAGGATGGAGGCCGGGGCGAGCAGGCCGATGGCCATGACCGCCCCGGGCGTCGCGTAGCCCAGGCTACTGATCCGGGCGGTGACCGGCATCCGCTCGGCGCTGAGGGCCAGACAGGTCGCCAGCGCGACCGTGGCGATGGCTCCGCCGAGGCCCAGACCGAGGCTGTGGCCGGCGGCGAGGGTCAGACGGCTCCAGTCCGGGGCGATGTCGATGGCGTTGAAGGCCAGCCATCCGACGGGCAGGAACAGCCCCAGCGTCAACAGGCCGGCGCAAAAAACGAAGGCCAGCACGCCGCGCCCGGTGCTTAGCGGCGCGGGCTCGATGGGACGCCAGCGGGCGCGCCCAGCTTCATCGACGCGGCCCCGGCGACTGAGGCGCTCGATCCACAGCAGGACGGCGGCGGCCGCCAGCAGCGGCAGGGCCAGCCGGGCCGCGGCCTCCAGCGAGCCATAGACGAACCAAGACCGCACCACGCCGGTGGTCAGGGTCTGGACGCTGAGGAACTGGACCGCGCCGAAATCGGCCAAGGTCTCCATCACCGCCAGGGCGACGCCGGCGGCCAGGGCCGGGCGCAGCAGTGGAAAGCCGACGCGGAACAGCGCCTGGATCGGGGTACAGCCGAGACTGCGCGCCGCCTCCATCGCCTGGCTGGACTGGTTCACCAAGGCGGCGCGTACGGTCAGATAGACGTAAGGATAGAAGGCCAGCGACAGCACGAAGGCCGCGCCCGGCAGGCTGCGCATCTGGGGGCCCCAGTCGATGCCGGGTACTGCCCGCATCCAGGTCCGCAGGTCTCCCGCCACATCGAACAGATCGGCATAGGCATAGGCGACGGCAAAGGCGGGGGCTGCCAACGGCAGGGCCAGAGCCCAGGCAAATACCGTCCGGCCGGGGAACCGGTGCATGACGACCAGCCAGGCCGAGACCGACCCCATCACTGCGGTGGCCACGGCGACCATGACGGCCAGGGCCACCGAGGTCAGTGCATAGCGGACCAAGTCGGAGGCGGCGATGTCGGCACCGCCATCCCCGAACGCTGCAGCGATCACCCCGATCAACGGGGCGACGGCGACGCCAGCGGCCAGCCAGGCCAGCAGCCTCAGCATCGTGAGCCCGCCAACGCGAGGAGCGCGCCGGTCAGGGGGCGTGGAAAGCGCCTCGGAGGCTATCGCCAGCCCGCCGCGCTCATCAGGCTCTGCGCCTCGGCCTGACGCGGACCATATGTCGCGACCGACATCGGATGGGCCGTGAAGTCGGCATATGCATCGGTCGGGGCGGGGGCGGGAACGTTCGGGCTGGCCGGATACTCGTTGTTGCCCGCCGAGACCATCGTCTGGGCCTCAGGCGAAGCGAGGAATTCAAGCAAGCGGACGGCGTTGTCCCGGTTCGGCGCATTGGCGGTGACGCCTCCGCCCGAGATATTGACGTGCGCCCCCTGCCCGTCCAGCGACGGGAAGGCCAGCTTGACCTTCTCGGTCACCGCGCGATCGGCGGCATCCTCGCCGTTCGCCAGGCGGATATAGTAGTAGCTGTTGGTCAGGGCAATTTCGCAGACCCCGGCGTTGACGGCGCGGATCTGGTCGCGATCGCCGCCTTCGGGCCGGCGGGCCATGTTCGCGACGACGCCACGGGCCCATTCGCCGGTCTTCTCGGGGCCCCAGGCCTCGATCAGCGCTCCGACCAGCGACAGGTTGTAGACGCTGTCGGCCGAGCGCACGCACAGCTGCCCCCGGAACCGGGGCGAGGCGATCTCCTCATAGGTGTCGATGTCGGCCGGCTGAACCTTATTGGAGTCGTACGCGACGATCCGGGCGCGGCGATTCAGGCCGAACCAGCGTCCCTCCGGATCGCGCAGATTGGCGGGGATTGCAGCGTTCAGCGCCTCGGACGTCGTAGCCTGCAGTAGGTCGGCGCTCTGGGCCCGCCACAGGGCACCGGCGTCGGCGGCGACGAACAGGTCGGCGGGGCTGGCCGAACCCTCGCTGGTCATCCGGGCGATCAGCTGATCGGCATTGCCCTCAATGACGTTGACGCGGATGCCGGTCTCTTCGGTAAAACGCTCGTAGAGGGCGTCGTCGGTGTCGTAGTGGCGTGCGGTGTAGAGATTGACCACACCCGCATCGGCCCCCGCGGCGGGGCGGCCACCATCTTGGCCACAGGCGGCGAGCAGTGCAGCGACTGCAACGCAGATAATGAGGTTGGTTCGCATGTGCATATCGACCGTTTCGGTTCGATCGATCGACAGGTCAAGCGCAAACGCAGTGCGACAGAAGTCCTGCGCGAGCCCCAACCGGGCATCGGATCAGGTCAAAGCCTGGAAGCAGACACTCCCAACCGCTCTTTTGAGTCAGGAGCGGCGGTTGGCAAGGAACGTCTGACGAGCGCCACAAGCGGATTCTAACATCCGGCGACAACACGCCGCTTTAGCCCGAGACAACGCAGTACCGCTGCCGGCCTTCGAGACTGAAAATGTCTCAGAACCGGATGTGGCTGTAACCAGCGCGCCATGTCCGCGAATGGAGTTGCTCCGGCGTCGAGCCCTATCCACTTCTGGAAGATGTCATGACCATCCAAATGCACGTTGAAACTTCAAGCCGGTCTCGTTTGAAGGCCGGCGCCCTGGCTGGCCTCATCGCTGGTGGTGCCTTCATGATGATGGAGATGGTGCTGGTGGCCCTGTCCGGCGCCAGTCCTTGGGGGCCGCCCCGGATGATCGCCGCCATCGTCATGGGCGAGGGCGTGTTGCCGCCTCCGGCCACCTTCGACCTGATGGTGCTCATGGCCGCCATGGCCGTCCACTTCATGCTGTCGATCGTCATCGGCGTGGCCTTCGCCCTGATCGCCAGTCGCTTTGGCTGGCTGATGGCCGTGATTGTTGGGGCCGCCGTCGGACTGGGCCTCTACGTCGTCAACTTCTACGGCATGACCTCAGTCTTCCCTTGGTTCGCTATGGCGAGGAACACCATCTCGATCGTTTCGCACATCGCATTCGGCCTGATGCTTGGTCTGTCCTACAAGGCCTTGGCGAAGTAATTTGACGCCGGATCGGGAGACAAACGGAATGAAGGACTGGGTGATCGGCGTGATGGGCGGGTCGGGGCTTTACGACCTCGACGGCCTGACAAACCGCAAGACTCTGACGGTGGAATCGCCGTGGGGTGCGCCTTCCGACGACCTTGTGATGGGAGAGCTGGACGGGGTACGTATGGTCTTCCTGCCTCGCCATGGACAGGGCCATCGCATTACCCCCGGGGCGATCAACGCCCGCGCCAATATCGACGTGTTGAAACGGGCCGGCTGCACGGATTTGATCTCGGTTTCTGCTGTGGGATCATTGCGCGAGGATCTGCCGCCCGGCACTTTTGTCGTGGTGGACCAGTTCATCGACAGGTCAGTTGCGCGGCCGTCCTCGTTCTTTGGTCCAGGCCTCGTTGCCCATGTCTCGATGGCCGATCCTGTCTGTCCAGTCATGTCGAGCGCAGCCTCCACTGCGGCGCGGGCGGCCGGAGCGACGACCGTGGAGGGCGGGACCTATGTCGCCATCGAGGGTCCGCAGTTCTCGACCCGGGCGGAGAGCGAGCTGTACCGGAGCTGGGGCTGTTCGGTCATCGGCATGACGGCCATGCCGGAGGCTCGTCTGGCGCGCGAAGCCGAGCTGCCCTACGCGAACGTCTGCATGGTCACCGACTATGACTGCTGGCGCGCGGAAACCGCCCATGTCGAGGTGACGGACGTCTTGGCGACGATGCGGGCCAATGCGGACATGGCCCGGCGGATGCTGGGCGAGTTGGTCCGCGCCCTGCCCAAGTCACGCCCTGCCTCCCCCATCGACAGCGGACTGGACCGGGCGGTGGTGACCGATCCCGCCGTCCGCGACCCGGCCTTGATGCGCAAGCTTTCGGGGATCTGCCCGAGACTGTTCAGCGCCGGCTGAGGTAACGTCGAAGCGACGGGCCGTCGTCCACGTCTTCCTGCGTCCGCAACAGGGCAATGGTTCGGCCGTCCATTGCCGCCATCGTGTCGGCCAAAGCGTGTTCAGTCGACCAGCGCACACCGTCGAAGGGCAGGTGCTGGCGAAGCCGACGGCGCAGGCCGATCAGCCAATATCCGCCGTCGCGCGCTGGCCCGAAAACTGCGTCGTGCCGACCGAGGGCGGAAAAGGCGTCGGCGACGTCCCGCCGGGTCACGGTCGGGGTGTCTGCTCCAAGGATGACCAGCGGCCCCGGTGGCAGCGCACGAACGACGCGGCTCAAGCGCTCGCCGAGATCGCCCGCCCCCTGAGCAACCACCCGCGCCGGCGTGGCCCAGCCGGTGGGTCGATCGGGCGAGACGGCGATCCACAGGGTCCAGCGCGGGTCAGATCCCAGGGTGCGCCGCAGGCGACCCAGCGACGCGCGCGCGAACCGCAGCGCCTCGAGATTGCCGACGTCGGCGGCAAGACGGCGCTTGCCCACGCCGTAGCGGGGCTGGCGCGCGAAAAGGACCAGATGCTGCTGGGTGGGATCAGCGCGCATAGAACTCAGCAATCCGGTCGGGGGCGACGCCGATGAAATACAGCGTCAGACAGCCCAGATTGCGAGCGGTCTGACGCATCCAGCCGCGACGCCGCCAGCGCTCGGCCGAGGTCAGGGCTGCACCGTCGAGTAGACAAAGCCGTCGTCGTCCCAGCCGGAGGACCAGATCGACATCCTCCATCAGCGGCAGGGCGGCAAAGCCTCCCACCTCGGCATAGAGGTCACGATGGATCAAAAGGCCCTGATCTCCGTAGGGCAAAGCGAGAAAGGCGACCCGGAGGCGGACGCAGAGCTCCAGCACACGCGCCTGCCAGGCCGGGTCGTCGAGTGTGAGGCGGAACACAGCAGCGCAGTCAGCTGCTTTTGGTCGGTCGATAAAGGAGGCAGTCGCTGCCCATGCGGCGTCATCCAGAACGGTATCGGCGTGCAGAAACAGGAGCCATTGCGCCCTGGACGCTTGGGCCCCGAGAACGAGTTGCGCGCCACGCCCCGGGGCCGACAACAGGACGTGAGCCCCCTCGCCGGCGGCAACGACTTCGGAGCCGTCAGTCGATCCTCCATCGACGACGATGACCTGATGCACCGCCGGCAGAGCCTTGAGGGTCTGGACCAGACGATCGCCACCATTGAGAACCGGGATAACGACATCGAGGTCGTCTAGTGATGGCACAGGCGGCGTCATCCGGCGCTGCAGCTTGCGCCCCCGAGCACGCAGAACTGGGCGCAGAAGGGATGGTTGAGCTGTACCTGGCCTGAGGCTTCGCGAAGCGTCCGACCCATCTCGAATTGAGGATCGTAGGGGGTAAGTGTGCAGGCCACGACGGCGGCTTCTGCAGCGCCTTTGCGGCGCACGACCATGCGGCTTGTGGCGCACATCATCTGTTCGGGGGCCCGGTTCAGGATACCCCAGCAGGCTTCTGTGATTTCCGGCACGGCCCGATCTGGTTCCATCTCGGGAAATAGCACCAAGGCTGCCGGGTCCGCCGCGTCGATCGCCAGCCCGCGCGACCGGAACAGGTCCGCATAGGCGACCCGCGCGTCTGCCTCGCCCTCAGAGGCCAAACGGCGACCGGCGACCGCAATCCGCAGGTCGCGTGCTCCAAGCCAGTCCAGGCCCTCCCACGCCTTGTCCCATGACCCGGAACCGCGCTCGGCATCGTGGACGACCTCGGTGTGGTGATCGAGGCTGACGCGAAACGTCAGACGATCGCGATGAAGGACTGCGAGATCGGCCAGCCGGTCGCCCCAACGCAGCATCGGCCGCATGGCGTTGGTGAGAACGAGAGCTTCATGTCCCGCATCGAGAGACGTCTGCAGCATCGTCAGGATGCCGGGATTCATGAATGGCTCGCCGCCCGTGAAGCCGATCTCGCGGGTGGGCAGGCCGTGGTCGGCGATTTCGGCCAGATACTGGGCCACGTCCTCGACAGTCAGATAGGTCAGAGCGTCATTGGTCGGCGAACTCTCGATATAGCAGTTGGCGCAGGCGATGTTGCAGAGCGTCCCGGTGTTGAACCACAGGGTCTCCAGCCGCGTCTGGGCGACAGCGGCGCGTGACGCCCCATCAGCCGTGACGAAAGGATCGACGAACAGACCGGGACGGGCGATCTCACGGTGAGTGGCGAAAGGCGATGCGGTCGTCGTCATGGAGATCCTTGTGACAGTCCGCAGCCGTGCGTCACAGGGCCGGTCCAGGAATTCCCAGTCTTATTCGTAGGAGAACGCCAAACGGTTTCATCTCCCCTCCTGCCCGAACACTGGCGCGCCGGCCGGTAACGTGGTCCGTTCCAAGGGCACAGGGAGATCGTGATGGCCGGAAGATCGAAACTCGCAGGCCTTGCCCTGATCCTCTCGCTGCTGCTCCCGGTATGGTTCATGGCGGCTGCGCTGGGCGTGAAGTTCGGACTCTGGTCTTGGCGGCTCGGCCTGGGGGTACTGATCGTGCAGTGGGGGCCGCGTCTGCTGATCGCGGCTGGCGTGATCGCGTTGATCGCCTTGTTCGCCGTTCTGATCCGCAAGCCCCGGCGCGGCTGGCAGGCCGCTGCGATCGCCCTGCTCATTCCGGTCCTGGGTTTAGGCTATATGGTCTGGGTCAGGTCGCAATCGGCCGATATCCCGCCGATCCACGACGTCGCGACCGATATCGCCGACCCGCCCACTCCAAGCGCTCGCCTGCTCGCGCTTCGCATGGCGGAGGATGCCAATCCCGTCCTGGACATGACCGCCCCCCTCAGCGCCGCGGAGGCCTATCGGTCACCGAGATTTGCGTCCTTCGGCCAGCAGAGCCTGGGTCAGGTCGGGCATGAGGCCTATCCGACGTTGCGGACACTGGATGTCGACGTCGCGCCGCCTGCAGCCTTTGCCACCGTCCGAGAGGCCGCACAGTCCATGGGTTGGACGCTGGGAACAGAGGACGAACGCAGCGGAATGATCGAAGCCACCGCCGAGACCTTCTGGTTCGGCTTCAAGGATGACATCATCATCCGGGTGCGGCCGGCAACCACGGGCACCGGATCACAGATCGATGTGCGTTCGATCTCGCGCGTCGGACTAGGCGATCTCGGTGCCAACGCCAAACGGATCGAGCGTTATCTCTCTCAGGTCTCGGCCGAACTGGGCCGCTGAGCGCCCGGCAGGGTCTTCGATGTGTAACCTCTGACCGATCCCCGCGAATAGGCCCGCAGCCGTTCGGCCGATGTGGAGCGCCCATGAACCCGACCATTCGCAATCTCGATCTGTCTCTCCTGCTGCTGAGGCTGGGCGTTGGCCTGGTGATGTCGATGTGGACGGCAGACAAATTCATCAACCCGGCCCACAGCGGTGCGGTCTTGGAGAACTTCTACGGCCTGCCCGCATTAGGACCGGGGGTGTTCGTCGTCCTCGGCGTCGTCCAGGCCTTGATCGTGCTCCTGTTCGTGACCGGTACCTTGCGTGGGTTCTCCTACGCGGCCGTCCTGCTGATGCACGGGGCTTCGACCCTGTCGTCCTGGAAACAGTACCTGGACGGTTTCGACAACCTGCTTTTCTTTGCCGCCTGGCCGATGCTGGCGGCCTGTATCACCCTGTTCCTGCTTCGCACCCATGATCGGCTTCTGTCCGTGGATGCGATGCGCCAAAGCCGAAAGCCGACCGCATGACCGACCCTGCCCGCATCCCCGCCGGAAGCGCCTTCCCCGCCCTTGAGTGGAGCCAGACCGATGGCGGGATGCTCGCTCCGGCCGGTATGGAGTGCTGGCGTCTTCTGGTGGTTTATCGCGGGGCCCACTGTCCCCTGTGCCGCAAATATCTGAAGACGCTGGAGTCTCTGCAGCCCGCCTTCGCCGACGCGGGCATTACGGTCGCGGCCTTGTCTGCGGATCCCGGCGAGCGCGCCATCAAAGAGGCGGGCGAGGAGGGTTGGACCTTCCCGGTCGGTTACGACCTGACACCAGTTCAGATGCGGACACTGGGCCTGTACGTCTCGTCGCCGCGCTCGCCTGAGGAAACCGACCGCGATTTCGCCGAACCGGGCCTGTTCGTCATGAACCCGCAGGGCGCGATCCAGATCTTCGATGTGTCGAACGCTCCATTCGCCAGACCGGATCTCGAAGGTCTTTTGCATGGGCTGAAGTTCGTCATCGCCAAGGACTATCCGATCCGCGGGACGGCCTGAGTGGTCGGTCGCCGGCTCGTTCTGGTCGGCGCCGGCCACGCCCATCTGCACCTGCTGCGACAGGCCGGTCGCTTGCGCACTGCCGGCGTGGACGTCACCCTGATCGCCCCGCCCCGGTTCCAGTATTCCGGTTTGGCCAGCGGCGTTCTTTCCGGTGCGCTCCAGCCTGAAGCGGCCGAGATCGATATCGCGGCCCTGGCTGCGGCCTTTGGCGTTCGTCATCTGCCGCAGCCGGTTATCGGCATCGATCGCGCCGCCCGCCTTGTCATCGTCGCAAGCGGTGAGACCAAGCCCTACGATCGCCTCTCCCTGAACATCGGCAGCGTAGCGTCGGACCCCTATGGGCTGATCTCCCAAAAGGACGTCTGGCCTATCAAGCCTCTGGCCGCGCTTCTTGCGTTGCGCGCCCGGCTTGAGACGTTGTGGGCCCGGGACCGCCAAACGGTGCGTGTCGTGGTCGCCGGGGGGGGGCACAGCGCCCTGGAAATCGCAGCCAGCCTGTGTGGTCTGGCGGAACGAAATGGCGTTCGTCCCGATGTGACAGTGATTGCGCCGGAGCCCGGGGCAAGCCTGCCACCATCCGCCCGGACCCGGCTCCTGGCGGCGCTGACGGCACGGGGTGTGATTTTCCAGACCGACGTGGTGGTCGGACGGTCAAAGGGGGGTTGCCACATGTCGGACGGAACAATCTGTCCCTGCGATGTTCTGGTCCTGGCCACCGGGCTTGCCGCCCCATCTCTGATCGCCGATCTGAACTTGCCCGTGGACGGTGATGGCCGGTTGCGCGTGAGGCCCACGATGCAGTCCGTCGACGACCCCGCAATATTCGCGGTTGGTGACTGCGCCGTGATCGATGGCCATGAGCGGCCGGCGGCGGGCGTGTTCGGCGTCCGAGCCGCTCCCATCATGCTGAGCAATCTTGCCGCGCTCGGGGACGGTCGACCCGCGCGCCTCTATCGTCCCCAAAGGAAATGGCTGTCCATCATGGACCTCGGCGACGACCGGGGCCTCGCGTTGCGCGGCCAGTTCTGGTCGCTGGGGGGACCGGCCCTTCGCCTGAAGCGTTACCTCGACCTGGGCTTCGTCCGGCGCATGCGCGCGCCGGCCCCTTCAAACGGAGAATGATCATGACGAACTACGATGACCTCAGCGCCGTCTTTATTAACACCAGCCTGAAGCGCTCCAGCGAGACCTCCCATACCCAGACCCTGATGGACGTCGCCATCGCCATCATGGAGGCCCAGAGGGTCAAGATCACCATCCTGCGCGCCGCCGATCTGGACATTCCGCCGGGCGTGCAGCCCGACATGACCGAACACGGCTGGGACAGCGACGGCTGGCCGGCGGTGCAGAAACAGGTAATGGCAGCCAACATCCTCGTCATCGGCACGCCGATCTGGCTAGGCGACAAGTCGTCGATCTGCACCCGCGTGATCGAGCGGCTTTACGGCTATTCCGGCAGGCTGAACGACCAGGGCCAGTGGGCCTACTACGGCCGGGTCGGCGGCTGCATCGTCACTGGCAATGAGGACGGCATCAAACACTGCGCCATGAGCATCCTCTATTCGCTTCAGCACCTCGGCTATGTGATCCCGCCCCAGGCCGATGCCGGCTGGATCGGCGAGGCGGGACCCGGACCATCCTACGGTGACGACGGCAAGGTCGGGCTGGACAATGAATTCACCCAGCGCAACACCACCTTCATGGCCTGGAACCTGATGCATATGGCGCGGATGCTGAAGGACGCTGGCGGCATTCCGGCCCATGGCAATCAGAAGACCGCCTGGGACAAGGGTGAGCGGTTCGAACATCCCAACCCGGAGTATCGCTGACTGCTGGCGGCCTCACCCTTACGATAGCGCGGTCGTCGAAACGGAACGGCTGCCGACAATCAACCGACAGCAGGCGCCGAAAACGCTGCCGACGCACACGGACGGCGGATGCCGGACGCCTGCGCAGAGGCGGACCAGAGCTGACGAGCCAAACCCGGCTCAGGCGAACCGTTTCAGGATCGACACCAGTTTGCGGGTCCGGCTCGAAAACAGGGCGGGGGTGTACCACTGACCAGCCAGCCGCTTGCCGATTTCGCCTCGGGTCGGATAGGGGGCGATCATGCTGGTTAGTTGGCTAAGCTTCAGGCCCGCCGACATCACCAACGACCAAAGGTGGATGTGATCCCCGGCGTGACGGCCGACGAGAGTGACCCCGAGAACCTTGCCCTTCTTCGTGGTGATCAGCTTGCCGAAACCGCGGGTGTCGCCCTCGGCGATCGCCCGATCATTCTCGGCAAAGTCGAAGGTCTCGACGCGGATCTCCTCGCCATGCGTCTTGCGCGCCTCGGCCTCGCCGAGACCGATCGAGGCCAGCTCCGGGTCGCAATAAGTGACGCGTGGAACCCGAAGACCATCGGCGTTGACCGGCAGGGCGAAGACAGCCCGTCGGACCAACAGCGAGGCATGCGCTCCGGCCAGATGGGTGAACTGTCCGCGCCCCGCGGCGTCGCCGACGGCGTAGACCCGCTTGTTACTGCTGCGCAGGGACTTGTCCGTGACGATGCCGTTGCGGTCAGTAGTGACCCCGGCCTTGTCGAGATCGAGCCCGTCCAACGAAGGCTTGCGACCGACAGCGATCAGCAGATGGCTGCCCGAGATCTTGCGCGTCCGGCCGTCGCACTCGACCGTCAGCGTTGGTCCGGCCTCGACCTGCGTCGCCTTGCAGCCGGCCATCACCTCGACGCCGTCGGCGCGAAGTTGGGCCAGAACCACGGCGGCGGCTTCGGGATCCTCGCGCCCCAGCAGGGCGTCGGCCTCGATGATCACCACCTCCGAGCCCAGTCGCCGGAAAGCCTGGCCCAGTTCGACGCCGATCGGGCCGCCGCCGAGCACAATCAGACGCTCCGGCAGTTCGGTCAGGTCGAACAGGCTCTCATTGGTCAGATAGGGGACGGTTTCGAGGCCGGGGATAGGTGGCACGGCGGCGCGGGAGCCCGTCGCCACGACAATCTTGCGCGGTTCGACGCGGACGCTGTCGCTGGCAAGCGTGCGGTCATCGACGAAGCGGGCGGCCTCGCGCACGACTTGTATGCCGAAGCCCTCAAAGCGGGACTGGCTGTCATTGGGGGCGATGGCGGCGATGGCGGCGTGGACGTGGGCCATTACCTTGGCGAAGTCGACCGTCACCGCGCCGGACGAGACACCGAGGCCTCCGGCCGTACGCGCCTCATGCGCGGCGCTGGCAGCGGCGATCAGGGCCTTGGACGGGACGCAGCCATAGTTGAGGCAGTCTCCGCCCATCTCGCCCTTTTCGAACAGCACGACGCTAAGCCCCAACTGCGCCGCACCCGCCGCGACCGACAGACCGCCCGAGCCGGCTCCGATGACGGCCATGTCAACCTTGAGGGTTTTCGCGCTCACAGGGCGTCTCCGGTCTTGGCGCGGCGGCGCTGGTACAGCGTGACCCCGAGCGAGAGCAGGCCGAGGCCGACCAGGGGCAGAAGGATTTTCGGTTCGAAGATGACGCCCGCGTCCGGAGCCTCGCCGCGTGCGATCAGTTCACCGATCCCGGCCCCGATGCCGCTGTAGATGAAGGTCGCCGGCATGATGCCGAGGAAGGTCGCCAGCGCATAGGCGCGCAGCGGCGCATGGGCGAGAGCGGCCGCGATATTGACCAGCCAGAACGGGGCCAGCGGCACCAGTCGCAGGGTCAGGATATAGCCGAAGGCTCCGGCCTCGACGCCGTCGATCACCGCCTTCAGCTTGCCGCCCGAGGCCTCGCCCCGGCGGCGCATGGCGGCGCCCAGGGAGGTGCGGACGGCATAGAAGACGGCGATGGCCCCGAGGGTGGCTCCGACCACGGTGGCCGTGCCACCGACCCAGGGCCCGAACAGGTAGCCGCCGGTCAGGGTCATGATCAGGGCTCCTGGCAGGCTGACCGCCGTGGCCACCGCATAGACAGCGATGAAGGTGGCCAGGGCGAGGAGCAGATTGTCACTGACGAAGGTGCGCAAGGCCGCCTCATGGGTCTGCAGCGCCTCAATATTGAGGTAGCGGGTCACGCCGCTGGCGAACACTCCGATGACCACGACAGCGAGGAGCAGCAACGGCAGATAGGGTTTGATCCGGCTCATCAGCTTCCCGTCGTCGCGTTTATCGCCCAGTTGTAGTCGTCGCCGGCGATGCGGCTGGTCTGACGTAGCCGGGCGGCCAGCGGCGCGGCGGCATACTGGCTGAGGTGGGCGATGACGCGGGCGTCGGTGCCGCCGAAGTCGGCAGCATACCATTTGTAGATCGAGGACACGGTCAGCGACGACCCGTTAAAATCGACCCCACGTGAATGATTGACATAGCCGCGTGCGGAGGCGTCCAGCCCCGCCCCGAGGCCCGCGCCCCGCCAGGCGCGCAGCGGCAGGTTGGGACAACTGAACGAGGCGCAGTTAACCGCATAGTGCACGCGCGGATCAGACCAGCCCTTGCGCAGGATTTCATGCTCGATGTCATTCAGCGACAGGTCGACCCCCCCGACCCGGACGACCGTCTTCTTCCACGGCCCTGCGACCAGCAGGGACGAGCGAATGTCGCGGATCGACCGGACTGGCCAGGCGTCCAGCACCACGCGGATCGTCGCGGCATTGTAGAGATTGGCCCAGTAGGCGAACTGTTCAGGCCGGGTCAGGGTCAGCGGATCCAGCACTGATAGGGTGTCGATATAGCGACCCAGCGCCGGCCGGTCGGCACTGGATGCGAGCCAGCCGGCGTAGTCGACCCGCACCACGCCGTCGCGGGAGTTGCGGGCCCGGCGCGACAGCAGGGCGTAGAAGGCGGCGTGGTCGGCAACGGCACGTCCGGCCTGCCGACCGGCGAAGCGCGTCACGCTCTGCGCCATGACAGACCCCGCCGCCACGCTGACCGTCAGTCCCGCCCCGCCCGCGATCAGGCCGCGTCTATTGAGATGGGTCATGCTCAGAACCTCGCCGTCAGTCGGGAGTAAAGGTAACGGCCATTGATCCCGACCGGAGACAGAGCGTCCCAGGGCAGGTTGCCGAAATAGTTGATCGCTGGGTCGGACCGGTCGGGATAGTTGTCCAGCAGATTGGTAACGCCCGCCGTCCACTTCAGGCTCTCGGTAACGTCCAACCCGCCTTCCAGATCCAGGCTAGTCTCGGCGCCAAATCGTTGGCGGGGTTCGAAACCCCCGCCGAAATTGAACACCCGCACCGTCGACCCGTAGCCATTCAGTCGCCCCATCAACCGGTAGCGATCGGCCGTCCATTCCGCCGAGAGCAGTGCCTTCCAGCGCGGCGCGGCCTCCTCCAGCGTGTTGACCTCCTCGGCCCCGATCAGGGCGAAGGCAGGGTCCAGCGCCAGGAGCGCCGCCGGGGTGGCGGGCGGTCGGTGATCTCCGTCTCCGCATAGCTGTATGCCGCCCCCAGTGTCAGCTGTCCTGCGCTGAACGGGAAGCGCCAGTTGGCCACGGCATCGACACCGGTGGTTTCGGTGTCCACGGCATTGGTGAAAAAGCGCACGGACTGCAGACCTGCGCCACCCGGCTGAGCCTGAACTAAGGCCTCAAGCGCCGGGCCGAAGAACCGGTCCGACAGAGTGATGCGGTCGTCGACCTGGATACGGAAGGCGTCCAGCGACAGGGTCAGGCCGGCGACCGGTTCGGCCGTCACCCCGGCGGACAAGTTCAAGGCTCGCTCCTCGCGCAGATCCTCGGCCCCCAATAACCGAGCGAGGGGGTCAGAGACTGAGAGGGTCCGGGTGCTGGCCAAGGTACCGCCGGCGCCGAAATTGACTGTGCGATCGGTGAAGGCCGTCTGGCCGAGGAAGGGCGCGCGCACGCTGTTGGAGACCGCACCGCGCAGACGGACGGTTGGTTTCACCGCAAATGAACTCGCCAGCTTGCCGCTCAGGGTCTCCCCGAAATCGCTGTAGGTCTCGACGCGGACCGCGCCTTCGATCAGCAGCTGTTCGGTTGGCCGTAGGCTCAGGACCCATTGATGTGATGCGCTCGATCTGATTCAGGCTCTGCGAGGAGTCTGGATATGAGCGACCTTTATTGGCTGACGGACGAGCAGATGGAGCGGCTCAGGCCGCACTTTCCGAAGAGCCACGGCAGGCCGAGGGTGGATGATCGTCGGGTACTGAGCGGGATCATCTTCGTGAATCGCAACGGGCTGCGCTGGCGTGACGCGCCGCCGGTCTATGGCCCACACAAGACGTTGTACAATCGCTGGAAGCGATGGAGCGAGGCCGGCGTCTTCATCAGGATGATGCAGCGGCTGTCTGGCGCCCAGGCCGAACGGCGCACCGTCATGATCGACGCGACCTATCTCAAAGCGCACCGCACGCCTTCGAGCCTGGGGGTAAAAAAAGGGGGTCTTGGGCGGCTGATTGGACGCACCAAGGGCGGCATGAACACCAAGCTTCATGCCGTGACTGATGCGAACGGACGCCCGATCAGCCTGTTCGTGACGGCGGGCCAGGTCAGCGACTACACCGGTGCAGGCGCCCTACTGGACAGCCTGCCCAGGGCGCAATGGCTGCTGGGCGACCGCGGGTATGACGCGGACTGGTTCAGGGAGGCCTTGCAGGCCAAGGGCATCACGCCCTGCATCCCCGGTCGGAAGTCCCGCACCGAACCCGTCAAATACGACAAGCGCCGGTACAAGAGCCGCAACCGCATCGAGATCATGTTTGGCAGGCTCAAAGACTGGCGGCGCGTCGCCACCCGCTACGATCGATGCCCGACCGTCTTCCTGTCCGCCATCGCCCTCGCGGCGACCGTGCTCTTCTGCCTATGAGTCCTGAGCCTAGCGGTCAATGTCCGGTTTTCGGCCTGAAGTTGATGTCGTGGTCCGACCGAGGCCGTGGAAAAACGCGTTTTGAGATCGAGGGTCAGCGCGACGACGTGTTCGGCATCGAACGAGACAGAGGGCTGACCGCAGGAATGAGGCGCTGATTGATCGGCGCGATCAGGCTCGGATGGCCTGCATCAGGGGGATGACCCCGAAGATCTTGATCATCCGCTTGATGTTGTAGGCCAGGACGTGAAGGCTCATCTCGGTTCGGACCTTTTCGAGGGTCCTGGTCAGGAAGTGGGTGGCCCCCATCCAGGCCTTCAGCGTGCCGAAGGGATGTTCGACGGTCTGTCGTCGGATTTTCATGGCGTCGGGCATGTGGTCGAGCCGCGCCTGCATCTTTTCCAGCACGGCCTCATGCTCCCAGCGCTTGATCCGTCGCAGCCTGGTCGGGGTGCATTGGGGTCTGAGCGCGCAGCTGTGGCAGGCGCTCAGGTGGCGATAGAAGTCGGAGTCCTCGGCGTGATCGGCGCGGCGGTTGGCCTTGGTCAGCTCGGCCCCGGCGGGACAGGTGTAGTGGTCGCGCCCGGCGTCGTAACTGAAGTCTTGCCGGGTGAAGAAGCCGCGCTTTGTCCCGCTCGACGTCAAGGGGCGGGGCACATGAGGCGCGATGCCTGTGCCCTCGCACGACAGGACCTGATCGCCGCTGAAGTAGCCCCGGTCGGCCAGGGCGGTCAGCGCGTCGAGGCCGGTGGCCTGCCGGGCCTTGAGGGCCATGGGTGCCAGCTGGGTGCGATCATGACCCTGATTGGTCACCTCGTGGGCCACGATCAGGTGATGCTCGGCGTCCACCGCCGTCTGGACATTGTAGCCGACCACGCCGGTTCCGCGCCCGCTGGTGGCCATGGAGCGGGCGTCGGGATCGGTCAATGAGACCTGCTGGTCCGGCGCGTCCTGAACGGTCTGCTCCATCTCCCGCAGAGCCTGCATCTGCCGACGCAGCCCGGCGATCTTGTCCTTGATGCGGGAGGTCCTGGCCTCGGCCACATCGCTCTCCTCGCGGTCGGCGCGGTCCAGTGCGGCCAGGTAGCGCACGATATTGGCGTCGACCTGCTCGATGCGCCGGGCCACCTTGGCCACGGTGAAGTTCTTGTCGCGGGTGTTGACCGCCTTGAACTTGCTGCCGTCGATGGCGATGACGGCGCGGGTGAACAGGTTCAGCTGACGGCACAGCACCACGAACTGTGCGCACACCGCCCGGATGGCCGGGCCGTTGTCGCGGCGGAAGTTGGCGATGGTCTTGAAGTCGGGCGCCAGGCGTCCCGTCAGCCACATCAGCTCGATATTGCGCTGGGCTTCGCGTTCAAGGCGGCGGCTGGACTGAACGCGATTGAGGTAGCCGTAGAGATAGATCTTCAGCAGGCTCGATGGGTGATAGGCGGGGCGGCCGGTCGCCGCCGGCTTCACGCCGTCAAAGCCCAGCGCGCCCAGATCAAGCTCGTCGATGAACACCTCGACCACCCGCACCGGGTTGTCCCCGGTCACGTAATCGTCCAGCGACTCCGGCAACAACAGCGACTGCCGCCGGTCTTCATCCTCGACGAAACGCCCCATGACCGGCCCTCCAGTGACCAACCGATTCTACCAGAGAACGACGTTTTTACACAGCCTGGACCCATTCCGGACATTGCACGTTTTGACCCGATGGGCGGAACTACTGACCTTCGAAATCCTTGGAGTGGGGGCTCGCCATTCGAGAAGGAAATGACCATGCACCATATGCAAGACATGATTGCTGCCCATCCCGACGTCGCCGGAAGCACGAATGACGTTCTGATCAAGTGCATTGAGGAGTGCTACTCCTGTGCCCAGACGTGCACCTCGTGTGCGGATGCCTGTCTCGCCGAAGAGATGGTCGCGCAGATGAGACAGTGCATCCGGCTGAACCTTGACTGCGCCGATATGTGTTTGGCGGCTGGTTTGCTCGGAACGCGGCGCACGGGTAGCAACGAGCAGACGATTGTTGCTGCCATGCAAGCCTGCGCCATTGCTTGTGGTCTGTGCGCTGAAGAATGTGAGAAGCACGCCAGCAAGCACGAGCATTGCCGCATCTGCGCGGAGCATTGCCGGCGGTGCGAGCAGGCATGCCAAGACGCTATTCAGTCCATTCGCGGCTGATCAAACCGGACGACGCTTTTCCCGAGGCGGCGCCTCACGCTGCTATCTGCCTTCCACCAGCAGGAGATAGCTCGCTCCCAACCCTTAGCGGACATTAACCCACGTGGTCCGGTCAGGCGCATCGTCTGGATACTCGCTGCCGGTCGTGCGTTAGCGGACATCGAGGGGTCGCGGTTGGCGACCATCGGGAGAACGCGAATGATCGCCTTCAAAGTCGGCTACTTGGTCGGAAGCCTCGCAAAGGACTCGATCAATCGAAAACTGGCGAAGGCGTTGACCCGTCTCGCGCCCGAAGGCATGACCTTCAACGAGATTAGCTTCGGCGATCTACCCCTCTACAGCTATGACCACGATGCCGACTATCCGCCTGTTGCCAACGCTTTCAAGGCGGCGATCAAAGGCTCGGACGCCCTGCTGATCGTAACCCCGGAATATAACCGTTCGATCCCGGGTGCCCTCAAGAACGCTATCGATTGGGGTAGCCGTCCTTGGGGGACCAATTCCTTCGCCCGTATACCGACGGCGGTGATCGGGACCTCCCCCGGAGCCATCGGCACGGCGGTGGGCCAGCAGCATCTACGCAGCATCCTAGGCTTCCTGAATGCGCCGCAGATGAACGCGGTCGAGGGCTATATCCAGTTCACCCCCGGGCTGATCACCGACGAGGGGGAGGTGACGGTGGAGGAGACTGAGACGTTCCTGCGCAGCTACATGGCCGAGTTCCACGCTCATGTGACCCGTGTGCTGACCGTAATGCCGCGCGAAGATTGACCTGCTGGGCGGGACCTCCTTCTAGGACCCGAGCCACGGGCCAAGCATCAGACCAGACCCGTCCTAAGGCCGCGTCCGCAACAGGCCGCCTCCCTTGTCTGCCTTAGCCGACCCATTGTGCTTTCGAACCTAGGTCCGCTAACCACCCCGAACAGCCCTTCGGCGGGTCCGGTTTGCGGCGGTAGACCCAATGTCTGTTTTGGGGCCGACAGCCAACCGCTGAGTCCGACCCTCAGCGGACCTTCGGCGCGTCCGCTTTCGGCGCTTGAGCCTGTTAGCTGACCAGCGATTGCAACGGCTGCCGAATAGTTCTTGGTTTCAACCATGGCGCCGCACCTACGACGTCATTCGCGATGGCGGCGAGAAGCCCGCGAGTTGCCAACCGCTACGCAGCACTGATCCATTGGCCCTCGGTGTGGCTAGAACCAAATTGTCTGCGCGGCCGATCCAGGCCGAAACACCAGCGTGCGCGTGACCCCGGCCCAGCGGACGTTGACCTGCTGTTCCTGATCGTCATGGACACCCGGAAAGAAATCGAGGTCCACCCGCACCGATCGGACCCGGGGTGCCGGCGTCCGATTGCCGCTATAGTCCACCCGGATGTTATCGCCTGCCAGATCCGTCGCGGCATGACTTAGGTCGATCCGCTCGTCGTCGATCTCCAGCCGGAAACGTCGATCCAGATGCTCTTCAAGAGCCGCGACCGCCGCCGGATCGTCCAGCGTCGGCTGGGCGTCGGGCGCGACCGTGACAAGCGCCGGTTCCACGTCATGCGCGGCGAACCGGTGGGTGACGCTGACGGCGCCGCCCGCGTCGATCACCACCACCGTCAGGCCGGAGTGACCCCGATGCGCCAGCACCGGCGTGGCGAGAACCACCGCCGCCGCCACCACGCCGAGCGCCAGTCGCCTCATTGGCTCGCCGCCGCCCGCGGACGCAGGCTGTCGGGCGTCACCCGACGGTCGTCGTCGCGCATCCGGTTGGGTCCGGACGGTCCGGCCGGGGCCAGGGGCACCAGGCTCGGCGTGATCGACTGGGGGAAGGCGTTGTTGGCCCGGTTCGCATCGCCTGTCTCCCACAGCGGATCGACCTCGGCCGAGACCAGCGTCCTGGACGAGACATGCTGCCACGTCACCCGCTGGCTGTTCCGACGCCAGACCTCGGCCGGGATGCGCACGATTTCGTCGGAGCCGTCCGACCAGTTCAGCTTCAGGATGACCGGCATGACCAGCCCGCCCCGATTGGAGAAGGTGAAGCGATAGACGTTGTCTTCGAACGTTTGCGCCTGGCGGCGGTCGGCGTCGGCGGCGGTCTGGGCAGTCGCGGCGGCGCGACGCTGGCTGGCGGTGACGGTGAACTGGTCGGTCTCGTCATAGTAGTCACGGACGTTCGGATCGGCTTCGGCCACCGTCTCGATGCCGCGATTGTTGACCACAGTGCGCGAGACCGGCTCATCCTCGAACCGCTGACGGGCGAGGCGGGCGCGCGCCTCCGGGTCGGTCGGTTCCAGGGCCACAGCGATGACGGTGTCCAGCGAGATGTCGACGTGGTCGGTCGAATAGAACCAGCCCCGCCAGAACCAGTCGAGATCCATGCCCGACGACTCCTCCATCGTGCGGAAAAAGTCATAGGGCGTCGGCCGCTTGAAGGCCCACCGCTCGGCGTACTCCCGGAACGCCCGGTCGAACAGCTCGCGGCCCATGATGGTCTCGCGCAGGATGTTCAACGCCGTCGACGGTTTGGCATAGGCGTTGTTGCCGAACTGCAGGATGCTGTCCGACTGGGTCATGACCGGTACCTGGTTCTCGGAGATCATGTATTCCACGATCTGACGCGGCTCGCCCCGGGCGGGGAAGTCGGCGTCCCACAGCTTCTCGGCCTGATACTGCAGGAAGCTGTTCAGACCCTCGTCCATCCAGGTCCACTGGCGCTCGTCTGAGTTGATGATCATCGGGAAATAGGTGTGGCCGACCTCGTGGATGATCACCCCGATCAGCCCGGCCTTGGTCCGCTCCGTATAGGTCAGGGAGCCGTCGTCGCCCCGCAGCGGGCGCGGCCCGTTGAAGGTGATCATCGGATATTCCATTCCCCCGACCGGGCCGTTCACCGACTGCGCAGTGGGATACGGATAGGTGATAGAGAACTGGTTGTAGACGTCCAGGGTGTGGGCCACGGCCTTGGTCGACCAGGCATCCCACAGCGGCCGGGCCTCCTTGGGATAGAACGACATGGCCATCACGACCGGATGCTCGGCGCTGTCCTGCTCGACTCCCATGGCGTCCCAGATGAATTTGCGGCTGGAGGCGAAGGCGAAGTCACGCACGTTCTCGGCGGCGAAGGTCCAGGTGCGGGTGCCCGACCGGGCGGGACTGGCCTCGGCTGCGGCGGCCTCGGCCGGCGTCACGATATAGACGGGCTCCTCGGCCGTGCGGGAGCGGTCCAGCCGCTCGCGCTGGGCCGCCGTCAGGATGTCCGGGTTCTGAAGCGCGCCCGTCGCCGAGACCTGGTGGTCGGCCGGCACGGTGATCGATACGTCATAGTCGCCGAACTCCAGGGTGAACTCCCCCGAGCCCAGGAACTGGGCGTTATGCCAGCCCTCGTAGTCTGAATAGACTGCCAGGCGCGGGAACCACTGGGCCGCCAGGAAGATGCAGTTGCCGTCCTCCCATTCCTTGGTGAAACATTCGTAGCCGCTGCGGCCGCCGACGACGTTCGTCTCGGGCAGGGGCAGGGTGAAGGCGATGGTGAAGGCGAAGGTCTCGCCGGTCCCCAGGGTCTGGGGCAAGTCGATCCGGAGTAGCGAATCCGTCACCGTGAACGGCAGGTCGCGCCCGTCCGATCCGGTGATCTTCAGGTCGTTGAAGCCGCCCTCCCACTCCTGGAACCGCTGCACCCGCAGCACTTCGTTGACCGACAGAGTGGTGTTATCGCCGACCGTGCGGCTGCGCTCCGCCAGCGACGCGCGGCGATAGTTCTGCTGATCCAGCAGCAGCCACAGATAGCCCAGCCGGTCGGGCGAGTTGTTCGCATAGGTGATGGTCTCGACGCCCGTCAGCGTCCGGCGCGCCTCATCCAGCGACACGTCGATGTCGTAGTCGACCTGCTGCTGCCAGTACCGGTGGCCGGGCGCGCCTGAGGCGTTGCGATATTCGGTCGGGGTGGGCCAGTCCTCGCCCTCGAACTGGCGGAACTTGTCGTCGAAAGTGCCGACCGTTTGCTGGACCGGGCCCTGACTGACCTGCGCATGCGCATGCGCGGGTGCGCCGAGAAGGGAGAATGCCAGGCCGGCCAAGAGCACTCGTCTGATCGTTGTCATCATATCCGGCTTTCCCTTACCTGTTACAGCGTAACGGAACTAAACAGCGCTGCAACTGCCGACCGCGACATGGCGGCACGCCATCTCGCGCGGCCGCAACCGAGGGCCTGACAGGTTAACCGCACCCAGTCGAAATGCGCCCTACCCGGCCTGAAATCAGGCGACCGCAGCCGACCATGCAGCATCCGCCTCGGCCCGAAAGCGGCGAAGTGTGCGTCTGCTGTGTGGATCGGCGTCGAAATCGGACCCATCGAGAGGCAGCCTAGTGGAATGATCGGGACATAAGAGTCCGGGGTGGGATTTCCCGGGGCGTGGCGTCGTGCGAGTCTGCGGGATGCGTACAGGCGTCACCGTGCATCTGAGCCCGACCGATCGTAAGCG
>NZ_JAFCWC010000016.1:0-33577 GCF_049897365.1 Brevundimonas sp. DC300-4 | reverse complement strand
AGCCCATAGGCCATATCCCGCCAGCCGAAGCCGAAGCTGCCTACTATGCCATGCTAGCCGAACAGCCCCTGGCCGCCTAACTTAAGCCAAATGGCCTCCGGCAAACCCGGGGCGGTTCACTATCGCGTTGGAGCACGCTCTTCCCTCGCGCTACGCTCCGACGGAGCCGGGGGAGAGACAACATGCTTGAGAAGATTGGCGCGACCTTAAAGACGGCAAACGACGCTCTCTCCGACGCCCGAAAAACATGGCGGGACGACAACATATCCGAGCGTGAGAAAAGGCTAGTTGAGCGTGAGAAAATCGTGGCCGCCCGTGAGGCTAAGCTGGCTCACACCATGCGAACCCTCCGTCAGATGCAGTCTAAGGCATGGCTCCGAAGAGTCGGCTTCGGGATGGGTGCCGCAGCGTTGGTTTGTATCGCGTTCGTTGCGGGATCGATGATGGCGCAGGCCCCACTGCCAACCTCTTCGGGTTCAGAGGCAGACTCGACTCTTGCGCCGAAATCGAACCAGCCCAGTGAAGTCCCCACTGTCGAACCGACGATCGAACCTGCCACTTCGAGCTACGGGGAATGCGTCGCAAAGGGGGACGCGTATTTCAAGGAGATCGGGTCCTGGCCGACGCTATCGAGCACCGGGCAAGACGCGCATTCTGCGGCTGTCGAACGGTGTGGCCGGACGATCAATGCGTTCGGGCCCTGGTGATGGCAGGACCGTCCTAACGCCGCGCCACGGAGCAGCTCAGTGCAGATGAAGACAATGGCACTGAACGAACCGGTACCCGCTGCCTGGCTCCGATGATCGCCTCCATCTAGCACTTCTAAATCAGCCGCCGACACCAGAAGCTGAGGCGACGAGCCGAGCATCAATGTCGATTATGGCGTCAATTAAAGACTGCAGCGTTCTTCCCTGGAAATCCGACCACGCCAGGCCGGCGCTATTGGCCTGAACCTCAAAGCTTTGGCCCTTCGCCTGCTGAGCGGTCAGAAGGTCGCGGCTAAAGATGGTGACCCATTGGGTGCCCATAGGCTTGACCAACCCGGTAAACAACTGTGGCTGAGCGAGAGCTTCAGCGTAAACAGCGGCTCTCATGTGGGTGTCCCCTGGACCTAGGATCAGGGAGACGTTCAAGCGGCCTGGCGAGCCGTTGTAGGTTTTGACCTCGAATAGCAAACCCCGACCGGTCTTTGACCACCTGGTCGGATCGCCCTTTATGACCGTTAAGCGGTCGTCCCAGACCTGAGGCGCGAAACGAAAGAGGCTGCCAGAACCACTGTCTTCAACGAGGCCATCGATCGCCAAAGCATTTTCGCGAACGACCGTTATTAGGCTGGTTGCCGGAGGTCTTGCGTCGAAGATGAAATCAAAAGCCTCTTTGTGGCGCTCGTAGAGTGCGACCGCGACCGCCTGTAGCTTTTCATCCTGCACAACGTGCCTCCGCAACATTTCTACATAGTGGCGCACGACCAGTCCGGCTTCGGACTCCCCATTGCCGGGCTCATCTCTGAGGAGGGCTTCAAGGGTGTCGGCTAAGTCGGCATAGCCGTAGGCGACATAGCCTTCATGGTCCGCCGACGTCCCGTCGGGAGTCAGGAAGACCAGGAGGCTCTTTTGGTTTGGATACACATGCGCAACCTTGTCGCTATAGCGCTTCAACTGACCGTCGCCGGCGCTCGCTCCGATCTTGTTTTCGATCGCGACGACCAAATTCAAAGCAGGCAGTTCGATCAAAATGTCGATGTTTTCGCGCTCGCGATAGACGACTGCGTCGTCGAGGTCGGTCACGAGAAGTTCCAACAACATGATCGGCCGTCCGTCTGGTTCCATCCGGCTGAGGACACGGCGTAGGAATGCGGCGAGAGCACGCGAGCCGAGGCCGTGGGGTCGATTGGGCGAGAGCAGATAGGCTAGGAAGTTGGAGTGACGGAGCTCGCCTCGGATGGCGCCGACAGCCTCGAAGACATTGAACGGCGACATCCGACGGTGGATGGTGAGAAAGTCGGGGTCGTCGAATATTGCTCCCAACTGCGCTTCGATAGAAAGCGAAGGCATCAAATCAGCGTCAGTCCCATTTGCGTTTCCGTTCATTGCCGAAGCTTAGCGACGCCCGCGCCGTGGACAAGCTCGGCGCAAAAGCGCCCGAGATCGATGAACGCGGATAGGAGCTGGCGCGACCGGGGGATAAAGCTTCAGTGCAGATCAACACAAATGCACTGAGCGGGCGGCGGTGAGCTAGAAGTCCACCCCTTGCGGTCGCGCCTCTTTGCACGCTTTGGCTGTTGATCGGACGACCTTTGCTCTAAGTCGATTGCGAGGGTGAGGCGGAGCTTTTTGGCGAACGCTCTCGCGGGCGTGGATTTTGGGGTCCATGCAAAGGGATGAGTGCGTGAGGCCGTATTTTCAAACGGGAATCGTTGAGCTCGAACGGCTAGCGTCGGCGCATCAAACCGACCGGGCCGTCCTTGAAGCGATCTCGGCCGAGCTTGCGCATCGCAAGACCGATCGCGCTGCAGCGTTGCGCGCCAAGGTGGACACGGCCCTGAAATCGCATGGTGGTTCCCCCGGCAGAGAACCCGACAAGCCTACTGCTCGGAACGCGCGGCGTCCTTCACCCGCGAGACCTGCCGCGGTCGACACGAACGACCTCTTCGAAGAGAGCGAGAAATTCGATTCTGACGACGTTGATGCCGTCTCCGGCGCTCCAGCCCAACCGACGACAAATTTCAAAGCGCAGCCCACTGGCCCGCTCACCAACGAGCCTGTGAACATTCTCGCTGCTTGGACGGTCTTGGAGGTGCTCAGTCCAGCGACCTATCTGAGACCAGCCCAACTCGCGGGAGGGGACGCGCGAGCGATCGCGAAACTTTCAGGCGCTCTACCGTGGTCCGGTGACGGCGAAAAATCGCGTCCGGGGAAACGTCTTTTCTATCATGTGGTGCTTGGTTCGATCGACATGGCGCCGGCCGTTGATCGATTGAGCAAAGCCTACGTCGATCTGCGCGTTGAACGACCACAGGCCCGCGGTGAGAGCATCGTTGCGAGCATCATCGTTGATCGGCAGGGCCGCCCCATCGAAGAGAGCGCTTTCTCGATTTCCAGCTTCGCTTGGGGGATGCCGATCGCGCTTGCAGGTGATCTAAAAGGTTTGGCGGACTGGCCCGACCAAGAGCGGCAACTCCTTGAGCAGCTCGATAAGCGAGTGCGCCGCCGCAATGCGGACGGTGAAACGCTTTCCCTCACGCGCAAAGACATAGACGACGCGTACAAATGGCTAGCGAGCTGTCTGGGCTTGCCGAAGGAGCTAACGAGTGGTCCGTCGTTCGCTGTTCGCGTCTACCCCTATTACCGGAGCAATGAGCCGCCTGACGCGCTGCTGCTCAATAGCTTCTTTCTGAATGACCTCAGCAAGGCCGCTGCGCTCATGCGCGACGGATCGGCGCCAGGCAATCTTTCGCGATATCTCGGTGCGATCAAACCAAGTGCGCGTGACGATCTGCTGCACGACGACACCGCGCTTGCTCGCGCCGTCGAGCCTTCGCGATTTCCGCCGGCCCGATGGCCGAGCCGCGGCGGGCATCCATTGGTTTTGCTTCAGCAGGCCGCCGTCAACCTTGCGCTCGACGAACTCAGAGATGGTGGTGTTCTCGCGATCAATGGACCGCCAGGCACTGGGAAAACTACACTTCTGAGAGATCTAGTGAGCGGGCTTGTGACCGACCGCGCCTTGGCGATGGCTCAGTTTTACGATCCCAGCGAAGCTTTTGTGCACAGTGGCGAGAAGGTGAGGGCGGGGAACAGCTGGATACATCTATACGAGGTCGATGAGAGCATTCGGGGCTTCGAGATGCTGGTCGCTTCATCGAACAACAAGGCGGTTGAGAACGTAAGCGGTGAAATCCCAACGCTCGGCGCCATTGCCGACGACCAACCAACGCTTCGATATTTTAGATCGCTGTCTGACGAACTCTGCGGCCAGGCGACATGGGGGTTGGGGGCTGCGGTCTTGGGCAACAGTGGAAACCGGTCGCGTTTTCGTCAGACATTCTGGTGGGATCCGGAGGTCGGTCTCTCGACCTACCTGGCCGCCGCTTCTGGGGCGCCGCAGGTCATCGAAGAGACGGCAGAGGCCGAAGCTGCTCTCGCCGAGCGTCCCCCACGTATCGTGACCGAAGAAGACGCACCGACTAGCAATGCCGACGCCCTGCGTCGCTGGCGTGTGATCCGAGAAGCCTTTCTGTCGAGTCATCGTGCAATGCAGGATGAGCTTGCGGAACTGGAACGGGTGCGTTTGGCATGGTCGCTTCTCCCCGGGCTTCTCCGCGAGCTGGCTGATTGGAAGGCGATTGTTGCCCAACGACCCGGCTTCTGGTCCAGATTGTTCGGGACTCGGCGGTGGCGTGAATGGGTGGTGCGGAAGGACAGCGCCGGCTCTCGGCTTCACAGGCATACCTCTGAGGCTGAGGCGGCCAATGTCGTGGCGCGTCAGGCGGCGAATACCATTCGGTACGAGCTTGAGCGTGCGAGGGGACCTCAATCAGGTTGGGCGGCAGCTGTGCACACGCTGTCCGAAACTCTGACCAGTGCGCAAGCTCGCCGAGCAGAGATTGGTGATCGGTTCATAGATGCTGAGTTTTTCAGTCGATCACACGCAGATCGCCATCGAGCGTCGCCTTGGTTGAGCGCTGAGCTGCAAAAGAGGCGTGACGACATGTTCGTACAGGCGTTGGCGGTTCACAAGGCTTTCATCGATGCCAGCGCCAAACCGCTGCGACATAACCTCGGCGCGATGATGAATGCGCTCGGCGGTGGATCACTTGGATCACCAGAGAAGGATGCTCTCTTACCGCATCTCTGGTCTTCTCTCTTCCTTGTGGTCCCCGCGATCTCGACCACGTTCGCGTCGGTCGATCGAATGCTTGGGCGGTTGCCGCCGGAGTCGCTGGGGTGGCTGCTGATTGACGAAGCCGGTCAAGCGACGCCCCAGTCTGCCGTCGGTGCACTCATGCGTGCCAAGCGCGCCATCGTCGTCGGCGACCCCCTTCAGATCCAACCCGTCGTAATGCTGCCCGAGACGTTGACCGACGCCATCCATCGTCAGTTCGGAGCAGATCCCGATCTCTACAACGCACCAGGTGCGTCAGTGCAGACACTCGCGGATGCGGCGACGGCGTACGTCGCGGAGTTTGCAGGCGGGAATGGCAGTCGTACCGTGGGCGTCCCTCTCTTGGTGCATCGTCGCTGTTCCGAGCCAATGTTCTCTGTCGCAAACGCGATCGCTTACGAGCGACAGATGGTTCAGGCGAAGGCTCCAAAGGAGTCGGCCATTCGCGACGCGCTGGGTGCGTCGCGTTGGATCAATGTGAATGGTCGAGCGGTCGATAAGTGGTCTGCGGCGGAAGGGCAGGTGGTGCTCGATCTGCTCGCAACGGCGACTGCGGGAGGCGGTCTACCAGACCTCTACATCGTAACGCCGTTTGTGGTCGTTCAAGACAACTTGCGTCGCTTGATTGCCGAAAGCGGGATCCTTGCGGCTTTGGTCCCTGACGCCACCGCGTGGCTGCGCGAGAGAGTGGGGACTGTACACACCGTGCAAGGTCGAGAAGCGGAGGCGGTTATCTTTGTGCTGGGGGCGCCGATGGCGTCTCAGACAGGCGCGCGAGCTTGGGCGGGTCGTCAGCCGAACTTGCTCAACGTCGCGGTCACACGGGCAAAGGAAGCTGTCTATGTGGTCGGTTCGCGTGATCGCTGGAATGATGTTGGGGTTTTTTCGGAGCTACATCGCAGACTGCCCGAATGACCGACTTGGTCGCGACGCAGCAGTGAGCTGCAAAGGGATTTCAGAGTGCAGATCACGACAAAGGCACTGATGCTGCGGCTCATGTTGGCGAAGGCTACCGCGTGAAGAGGCGGTGGAGCACCGCGATGTTGGTCGCGTGCGTGCTCATGCTCGGTGCATGCGAGCGCGTCGCCAATCAACTGCCGGCGCCCACCACGTCTCGCGCGCACGAGACCTTTAATGGCCGCGTCGTCGGTGTCGCCGACGGTGATACGATCACGGTTCTCGACGGCGACCGCCGTGAACGCTCCGTTCGTCTCGCCGAGATCGACGCGCCAGAGCGTCGGCAGCCTTGGGGCGAGCGGTCCAAACAGTCGTTGTCTGAGCTGGTCTACGGTCAGTCTGTCGAGGTCGTGCAGACCGACACCGACCGGTACGGTCGCGTGGTCGCTCAGGTCTCTGTCAACGGCCGTAACATCAACCGCGAGATGGTCGCTATCGGCGCGGCCTGGGCGTTCCGCGAGTACCTGATCGACGAGACGCTGATCGAGGTCGAGCGCGACGCCAAAACGCAGCGCATAGGTCTGTGGTCGATGCCGGCCTCTGATCAGGTTGAGCCTTGGCGATGGCGGCGCGGTAACCGCACGCCTGAAGCGGTATCCGTTGGCCAACCTGCGGTGACAACTCAGGTGCGGGGCCTGGTCGGGCGATCGCCGGCGCGGGGCGAGAGCTCGGCGTCGACGGAGGGGATCCGCTGCGGGTCAAAGCGGTACTGCAGTCAGATGCGGTCGTGCGACGAGGCTAGGGCCTATCTGGTGCAGTGTCGGGTCGACACCCTCGATGGCGACGGCGACGGCCGACCGTGTGAACAGCTCTGCTCGTAGTAACGGCAAAGCCTACGTCCGATTATGGCGTAGCTTCGATCTAGCGACTGATTCGAACTGTTAACGACTCGCGGCGGGCGAGCTTGCGACAGGGGAGGACCATCATGAGCGAACCGACGATTCAGTGCCCGAATTGCGAAACCGAGATCAAGCTCACGGATTCCTTGGCGGCGCCGTTGGTCGCCGAGACGCGCAAGCAATATACCGCGCAGCTGGCGGCCAAGGACCAAGAAATAGCAGCGGCGGAGGCTGGTCTCGCAGCTGAGAAGGCGTCACTCGAGAAGCAGCGCGACGCGCTCGACGCTACGGTGGCTCAACGGCTGGATGCCGAGCGCAAGCAAATCGCGGCCGAGGAAACCGAGCGTGCCAAGCGCATGGTCGCGCTCGATATAGAAGGCAAAGACAACCAGCTGAAAGAGCTGACGGAGACCCTCAAGGCGCGCGAAGAGAAGCTGAAGACGGCCCAAGCTGCTGAAGCCGAGATGCTCAAGAAACAGCGCGAGCTAGACGACAAGCTGCGGGAGGCGGAACTCACCGTACAGCGGCAGGTCAGCGAGGGGCTGGCGGCGGTTCGAGCTTCGGCCAAACAGGAGGCTGAGGAGGCGCTGTCACTGACCGTCAAGGAGCGCGACACGCAGATCGCGTCGATGCACCAGAAAATCGAAGAGCCTAAAAAGAAGGCGGAGCAGGGGTCTCAACAGCTGCAGGGCGAGGCGCAGGAACTCGTGCTCGAAGACATACTGCGCGCGAAGTTCCCATTCGATCAGCTCGAACCAGTCGGCAAAGGCGAGTTCGGCGGCGATGTCCTCCAACGCGTGGTCAATGCGTCAGGTCGGTGCTGTCAGTCCAACGCCAACTTGTCTCCAAGTGACGCATTCTGGGCAGATAACGCGATGCCTATGTGGCGAGCGTCTGCCACTCGGCCAGGGCGGCCGAGCGTTGGGCCTTGTATGTCTCTCTGCTGATGAGGTGGCGATCCTGATTGAAGTGGTTGTGGAAGGCGGCGTGGACTGAGCTGAACTTCTGCAGCGTCTTCATCTGCCGGAACCTCAGCATGGCCCGTTCTCGTCGTCGGAATGGCAGATGGGAGTTCTCAACCCTGTTGTTGGCCCAGCGGCCGATCTCCTGTTTGGCGGCGTTGCCGAGGGCCTTCATGGCGGCCTTGTAGGATCGCAAACCGTCCGTCGTGATGGCCTTCACCCGGCCGTGCCGTTTCATGATCTTCTTCATGAACGTTAGCGCCGCGGCCTTGTCCCGGGTCTTGCTGGCAAAGGATTCCAGCACCTCGCCCTCCTGGTCCACGGCCCGCCAGAGGTAATGCATCTCGCCGTTGATCTTCACGTAGATCTCGTCGAGATGCCACCTCCAGTGGGTGAACGCGCGCATCTTCTGAACCCGCTTTCGTCGGATCTCGGCGGCGAACATCGGGCCAAACCGGTTCCACCACAGGCGCACCGTCTCATGGCAGATGTCGATGCCGCGCTCGGCCAGCAGGTCTTCCACATTCCGAAGCGACAGCGGGTACTTTACGTACATCATCACCACCGTCCGGATCACCTCCGGCGAGCTGTCGAAGTAGCGGAACGGATTGGTGCTCTTGGCCATCCCAAAGAGCTAGCCGCCCTCCCCTTACCGCCGGCCTAAGTTTGGGCTGACAGAGCCGGTCAGAGGCTTGCTCGCCTTTGCTTTCCACCTCCAAAACACCCTGTCTCGGTGCCCACGAAACCGGGGGCTGCTCAATCTATCGCTTAAGGGCGAGAGCGAACCTTAAAGCGTCAGGCTACCTCCGGGCTTACGCGCACGTATGTGACGTAAAAGCCCTTCAGCATTCTGTGTTCTTGCAGTCGATCACCAAGTGAAAACCCGTCAATTTTGACGGGGGCCTGGAATACATCAAGGCCTCGGTCGAGAACGATTTTCCAGCCGGTATCGCAGACAATATCGCGCGCATGGGCTGATCCTGACGTGTCAAAGGCCCATGTGAAGTCGACGCCCGTGGCTGTGCAGGCGGTCGCGATCGAGTCCAGAAGCTCTCCTTGACGGTGAGCGTTCGCGTCGTCAGGCCCGGTCACGAGATGAATCCTGACCTGATCTTCCGGAGATTTTCTGCGGATCACCATCTCGACGAACTCCATCAGATTCCGGATCTGATAGAAATAACGGATGTACGGGTCCGTAACGACTATGAGTTTGGCCCCGTCGGTATAGGGACCAAAGAGCTTGTCATAGCTGACCCCTTTGCGGTTCTCAGCGAAGACTTGGTGACCTTCGGCCAACCTGGGCGGCGCACTCCGCGATGCGAGGCCATCTGCAGGCGCAGCCTCGGGAATTCGAGTTTCTTCAGCCCGGTCATTGCCAGGGTCAACCTCCGGGGCATGATCGCCCTCGGCAAAGAGGCCCGGCCTTAAATTGTAAAACTGAGGGTACTCCTCTTCTTCGACCGTTGTGACCCGGCGCTTCTGGTCACCGGACCCGACAAAGTAGAAATCGACCTCAGGGTAGGTGCTATCAATGCGGGCGAGTTGATCCTTGACACGTTTGCGACTTTCCATCGCAAGGCGCAGCAGTTCTTCAACCTCTGCCTCCGTCTGGCTACCATCCGGGAACAGAAGCTTCAGAAAACCGGACATGGTCTTGAAAATCGCGTCTCTGTCTCGCGTTGATATCTTCTCACTGACCTTGAAGAACTTATCTGGCCGGTTAGAAAAATCTTCCGATCGGAGATGTCGAAGGATTTCAGCCAGATAGTCGACAATGAAGCCGTATCCCTTGGTGAACATCTCACCGCGGATCACGTCGATCTCCCAGCCTGGAAGATAGGCGTGAAGTCGGTCAATGAAAGCGGAGTCGTGAAACTGGCTGGGCAGGGCCTCGAACAGATCGCTGTTCTTCAGCATGAACGGTACGTTGTGGTCCGTGTTCCCCACGAAGGAAAAACTGGCCTCAGCCCCCATGGGATTGATCCCGCGAGAGAAGGTCTTGTTGGCCATGTAGTTCTTCATGATATCGACGAGCGCCTTGTTCGCGGTCTTTTCTCGACCGGCGAACTCGTCAAATGCCACCACATCCCAATAGCCGACGAGACCGATCCGTCCGCTAGAATTGTTCACGAAAAGCTTCGGGATGGAGATTTCTCCTCCCGAGATCAACTGTCCATGAGGCGAGAATTCTGAATATATATGAGATTTTCCTGTACCCTTTGGGCCCAGTTCGATCAGGTTGTAGTTTCGCTCGACGAACGGAACCAAGCGCAGAAGCTGCAGAAGCTTGCTCCGTCGGCCGAAGGCGCCAGGTTCGAAGCCGATGCTCTGGATCAGAAGGTCAATCCACTCATCCGTCGTAAACGCAGACCTAATCTCACGATACTGTTCGTAATCGACCTTGGCGATCTGGATGGGCTTGATCGTATCGAGGATCCACGGCGAGACCCGGGTGTCCTCCGTGAACTCGTATTGGACGTCGGCGATGCACCAGACACCTGTGACCAGCAGCTTGGGATGCGCCTTGATGGTCCCGCTATCGACCGCAACCCTCTTGATCCCCAGATTCTCGAACACAGCCTCATAGCTGTCCGTCTTTTCGTTCAGAGACACGCTGACCTGGTCGATGACCTTGTAGCGTCCCAGCTCCTTGATACGGGACTGGACCAGGCCGGCTTCACTGCGGTGAACGTAGTGCTTCTGCAGGATGTCCTTCACGGTCTCGATGCCAGTTTGGATCGAGGCCTCGTCATCGGTCGCGCAGTACTGCCCGAGCAGATATTCGAGCACGTAGGTGGGCACGATGGCATTGCCCTTGACGGCTTTGACAAGGTCCTTGCGAACCACAAATCCAGAAAAGTGCTGATTGATTTTGGCGTCGAGATCACTCATCAGCCGGCTCCCTAAAAATCAAAGTCGGTGGTGATGCCACGGCGGAGCTCGAAGCGGTGGCTGGCGTAGTCTTCGTAGTGGCTGGTTTTGCCGATCCGCTCTCGCAGCTTGAGGACCGCTTCCTGATTGTTGAAGCGGTCCGCCTCGCGCGACAGCAAGAACTTACGCGGCATCTCGCGTTCGCGGGCATTGTCCGACCGGAAGTCGAATAGCATCGTGAACTCGTCTGAGATCAGTGTCCCGTCGGCGGCATAAATTCCAGCCAATAGCTCTCGGGCGCGCATCTTCTCGGACATCGCCTGCGCCTGATAAAACGTAACTGCGGTTTGACCTGACGAGATCAGACTACGCCCGGAGACAAGGATCTGCACTTCGACCTGACCAACGTCGCCCTCCCGCTTTTTGCCAACGCGGATGACAGGGATGACGATCTCTTGCAGCGTCGCGCCCCCATGGACGAAGCGGCTGCCTGACCCTTTGACCCTCATTCGGTTGATCGAGTTGGGGATCAAGACTTCCAGGTCTCCGGACAATCCCAGGCTCGGCGATGTGAAAAGCTTCATACCCGGGGTTGGCCCCAGGCCACGCCCGATAACAAAACGTCGATTTCGGAACAGGATCTCGTCGCCCTGTGGGTCGGCGATCGCGAAGTCGCTCTCATCCAGTGCCCGGTGTTGATACAGGAACCCGTGGTCTGCGGTGATCAGGATGTTCGAAAAATTGGCGGAAGTGAGCTTGCGAACGAGTTTGGTCAGATCCTCGATGGTGTCTTCCACCGCTTGAGGCAGCTGATCTTCGGTCTGGAGCTTGTCACCAATCGCGTCGACCCGGTTGTGGTAGACGTAGACGATATGGTGATCGCGAAAGAGGGCCTTGCCCTCCTCCGTGCGCATGTTCATCAGGTCTTCGGCCTTCAAGGCCTTGGCGCTGTCGCCCTTACGCCCGGCTATGAGTAGCTTCTCTCGGGCGGCCAGCCCTTTGGTGCTTTCTCCTCCAGAAAGAATGTCGCCGCTCCCGTCAACTGCGAGGGCAAGATCACTGTGCGGCAGAAGCGCGGCCATGCCGAGTTGCGTATAACTGGGCAGGGCGCTGATCATCGGCTTCAACTCGGCGTCGAAGCGATCAAGGGCCCGGATATGGCGCAGGCATTCCTCCGCCACCTCGTAGCGCAGGGCGTCCGAAATGATGACGGCGACCTTCTGATCCTTGCGCCGATAGTAAGCGGCCTGTTCGCGATAGAAATCAGCCTGAGCGTCATAGCCCGGGATTTTCCACTCGCCGAGATGCGCGATCTGATCCTGCCAGGCGTCGTTTACGGCAAGAACGAAGTTGTTGTTGTATCGGTTCTCGACCGCGTCATAAAGGTCGCCCAGCAGTGAAGCCTGTCCGCTCTTCTGCATGTGGTAGATGAACTTGCGATACAGCTGGTCGAGGCGGTGCCAGCTGCCGACATAGCGTCTGACCCCTTCGGCCGGACTGGTCATGCTCAGGTCCGCTGTCGCCAAAGCCTGCTGGAACTCTGTGGCGAACGCGATCGCCTGATAGACGTCCTCGAACCTGGAATACCAGTGGCTCTGCCGCCGCTCGCGCGCCCATCCCAGCACGTCTGGCGCACTGACCGTCTGGGTCGACATGGCTTGAACCAGTTGGCTGATGATGTGTCGGTCGATGTCCTCGAAGTGATCAATCCCCACCACTGTTCGGAAGTCACGCTTGCGAAGGTCGGCTCGGATCTTCAGCAGGTCCTGATATCGGTCGGACAGGGTTTCGAACGCATCGGCCCAATGGCGGTTGTTCTTCCAACGGCGGAACACCAGAAGCGCCTCGGCATTCAGCCGGCCATCCTCGCCCAGGGCCCTCGAATAGGCCGACTGGAAAAGCGTGATCGCGAAATCCTCGAAGTCCGACTCGTCTGAATGATAGCCGTAAGCCTGCTCCACCTGCTTCCAGAACGTCTGGGTGAGGCCTGCCCGCTCAAGCAGACGCAGCGCATCCTCGTTTCCGCTCGCCAGCTCGCCCAACAGCCCTTCAATCACCGTATCGAGGCCGCCTTCGGCACCGGCGCAAACGGCCAGCATTCGCAGGCGCATCTGTGTCTGGGTGTCCGACGGCTGCATCAGCCGCTTCAGCGCATCGACCCGGGTCTTGGCGCGGAAGAACTCGATATGCTCACGAACTACTGCCTCGAACTGCAGGGGCAACCCCAGCTCGGCCAGCCAGATTGCGGCCTGGTCAGCCTTGAAGACTGTTGTCGCCAGCTGCACATCAAGCAGCCAGTTCTCGGCCATCGGCGGCTCTGGCCCGTCCTTGAACAGCAGGAACTGCGTGTCCGCCTCTTGCCGCAGGATGCGGTATTTTAGCCCGAACTCGTTGTTCGCGATCTCGAGCTTGGTCACGCCGTCCAGGTCCGCGGCGTCGAACTCGGCCCGCATGTCGCGATCGACATCGTACCAGAAGACGATCCGGTGCTCCTCGAACAGCCGCCGCAGACTGGCGGAGATGCGGTCACTCATCCACAGCCTCTAGCCCCTTTATCGGCTTCAGGGCCGCGCCGAACAGCGGATAGTTCCGCTTTACCCCGTCATCCAGATCGATCTCGATCTTCGCCTGCGCCAGCGGGAAGACCACCTCGCGCTCCCACTCCTCCAGCTCGGCGATCTGCTTGATCACGGTGCCCACATCCTTCAACGCCTTGGTGCGCTGGGTCTGGGTGGCGTTCGGGTCATCAGCCAGCTTTTCCAGCCTACTGCGTTCGGCCTGCAGCTTGCTGATGAACTCGCGCAGATAGTCGTTCAGCACGACCGACACTGTGTCTGGGCGGTAGCGGTGCATGTAGATCAGCGCGTTGAAGCTGCCCTTGGGGGACGAGAACATCCAGTAGATCGGGCGCTTTTTGTAGCGGCGAACGTGGTATTCAAAGAAGTCCCTGGTGAACCACTTGCGGATGTCCTTGCCCAAGGCGTCTTCGATGAAGGACATGTTTTCTTGAAGCTTTGCCTCGCCAAAGGTCACGCGCAAGAGCTTGCGGAAGCGTTCGGTGATGTCATCGGCGAACCAGTCGGCGTCCAGCACCGGGATGACGTTGTCGGCGTCGACGTCAAAGCTGGGTTCCGGCACACGGGCGAGGTAATCGGCCAGCCCTTCGCCTTGATTGGCAAGGATCAAGCCGGGGGCGTCCAGGCTATAGCGGCCGAACATGCAGCCCACGGCATAGTGCAGGAATTCGGCCATGGTGTCGGCGCGCAGGCGGGTTTCCAGCTCTTCCGCCATGGCCTTGCCGCCATAGCGATAGGCGGGGTTGCATGTAAGGGTGATTTCCTCCAGCGGCACCTCGGGGGTCAGCTCGTCTTGCAGACCGTAAGCGTCGATGAAGATGCGGTTGTTCTCTTCCTCCAGCCGCTGCATCTCGGACGTCATGCCCTGCCAATGGGCGCGGAAGGTGGTGTAGCTGGCCGCCAGCGTCTCGGCCCGATGCTCGGGGGCGAGCAGGGGCAGCGAGGTGAAATCCCAGGAGGTTTCGTATGCGTCCCAGTCGGATTTGGTTATGGAAACCGCTTCGCGTGTATTCTTGGACAAAGTACCCGCACCCGCTATTTCGAGATTATCTAACACTGGAAGGCGCAAAATGTCACCAACCTGAAAGGCCAGCGTCGGGTTTAATATTCTAAGTATTTCGCGACAGACTTGCGAACACATAAACGCCAATACGACTGAATCATCATAGTCTTTATTTGCGAAAAGCATCATTCCATTTACATCAAATAGATAGCCGTCTGGAATATAACGAACACCAAAATGAGAAGAACTCAGTAGCGTCCAGGTGATTCCACCTTTCAGATAAAAAGAGGGATTTCGTAAAATCGCTCGTGGGAACTTTTTTAGCCGTCGACCCTCATCTTCCCAATCGACCAAAAATTCACCATTTCCATAAAACTTGCGGAAATCGCCTCCTTTGTTGTAGGGAAACCATCTGGTAGGGTGGGTCTTTTTTAAGCACCCCTCACGCAGCGATGTATTAATTTGAGAAACCTCAAACCACGATCTTACAAAGGTGGCGTTTTCGCCTGTTGTCATCCCATTACGTGCCGTTGAAATGTCGGCAAGATTCAGAGATTTTTCAAATAAATCGAATAACTTGTTGCTCGCCCAATAGGCAATTGGAGAGCTCGGAATTTTTCGAAAGTCTTTTGTGGAAGCCCTGTAAAACCACCCACAGTGTGGATTCCGAATAGCCTCTAGGGCCATAGGGCCTTGAAGCGCCGAGCCACGAAATTTTGACAGCCGCACAAATCCTCCCATGAATTCGGGAGAATATGAATTCTGCAAGGTAAAGGTACATATAGGAACAGTGGCGCCTTCAAAACCAGAATATTCCAATTGGATCAAGCTTGTTATGGTCTTCTGTTCTAGAATAAAAACTCGCAATAGTTCATAAGATGAAATAAACATCCAAACAAGGGGGGTCATAAACCCCAATTGTCCTTTAACGACTGCCAACTTCGTGTTCCGAACCATAAATGCCGAGAACAAGTCGGATTTCACTTCTGCAAACTTTTCCTTCAAGAAGTCCTGAAGCTTTACGTTCATCCCCTTCCCACCCATATACGGCGGGTTAGCCACCACAACATGGTATTTGGGCGAGAGGGCCTCGGCCATCTCCAGAACCTTCAGCACCCGGTCCTGCACATCGCGCAGCAGCAGGTCGCCGCCGAACTCTTTCAGCCGCACCACACGGGCCACCTCAGCGGAATCGCGCAGTTTCGGCACGATCAGCGAGCCGAAGTTCTTGGCCTGCTCGAACTGCCCGAGCGTTTCGCGCAGATCCGACGTGAACAGATCGCGCCCCACCACGGCGGCCACGTCCTGCATCTCGGCCGGGGCAAAGCGCACATCCTGCATCACGCATATATTGGGCTGCACCCCCAGTCGTAGAAACTTCCGCCGCCCCAGCTTCGCCGCCCCCTTCATCACCAGCGCAAACGCCGCCAGCGCCCCGGCACGGTCGTCAATCTCGACTCCTTGCAGGTTGTGGGTCAGGATCAGTGCGGGGATGCTGTCAGCCTCATACCCTTCCTCGGCATAGATCGCGTGCAGCAGGTCAAAGGCATAGGTCAGCATATGCCCCGACCCGCAGGCCGGATCGCAGATACGGATGTCCTCGGGCCGGTCGATGCGCAGAAAGTCCGTCTCGGGTTCCTCGGGTGCGATGTAGTAGTCCATCTGCACAGCCAGTTTTGACTCCGGCCGGTTCAGCAGCCAGAGCCGCCCTAGAGAGTTTTCCACCAGATAGCGGACGATCCAGTGTGGGGTGAACAGCTGCGTCGCGGCGGGGATGTTTTCCGCCGTGATCTTGATGTTCTTCTTCAGCCCGGCAAAGACCTGATCCTTCTTTTCCGAGACGTAGAACTGGTAGAGCCAGCCGATCACCTCGACATCCGCGCAGGCATCTTGCGTCATCGCTTCGCGCAGGCGGGCGAGGATGGAGCTGGGCGACAGCAGATCCTCGGGCATCAGAAGTTCGGTGTAGTCGTCGAACTTTTCGAACAGAAACGGCATCGAGCCGTGCCACTGGTTGCAGGCATGGACGACCAGTAGCCGGTAAGCCTCAGCCTGGGCGTCCGGAGATGGAACGCGCCCGTCCAGCAGAGCTGTGACGCCGGCGGGGGCGCCCTCCGGCAGATTCCCCGCGAGCGCCTCTGACAATATCTCCGGCCGCGTTGCACCGTCTGCGGGGGAAACGACGCGTGGACTGGTGTAGCCATTCACATCCATGAACCGCAGCGCAGTGAAGCGGTTGAACCAGGTGTAGGCCACCTGTTCGATGACCTGCCCCCTGCCGCGTGCGGCAATGGCGGCATCCAGGACCTTCATCGCTTCGGGTTGCTCCCGCCGCGCCATCGAGGCGGGATCGAGGACGACAGTGAGCTTGCCGGTGATCTGATCGATCAGGAGATTCCGGGCTGCCTGGCCGAACTTCTTCAGCGCATTGGTATCCATCAAACAATCACCTTCATGCCCTGGGCGATCTGCGCCATCAGGGCTGTACGCAGTTCATCGACGTACTGGTCGACGTCGGATTCCTCAGCCAGGTAGATCCGCGGGTAGGCGACCTTGACCTCTGAAGCCTTGATATAGGCAGGTGTTGCCGGTGGTACCGGTGGTGGTGAACCTTCCTCGCCCATGCCCAGGGGGGTGGTCGGAGCCAGCACGGGTGGGGCGAAGGCAGCCATCTGCGCAAGAAGTTGCTGCATAAGCCCGGAACGCGCGCCACTGGCGCGGTCCCGCAGGATCGGGATCAGTATCACCGTATCCAGCCCAGCCTTGTGAGCGTCGACGCTGCGCCGGATCTTGTCCTGCTGTTCAGACGTGAGCGCCCGGAACTCCGCGGTACTGGCAATCTTCTCGGCACAATCATCCACCGCAGCGATGACAGCCTTGCGCTCCCTGAGAACCTCGAGTTCGGTCTGGTCCTTGAGGGCGTAAAGGCCCGTCTTCAGCGACTGTATCGCCCCGCCCCGGTAGCAGTCAGGATCGGAGAGGGTTTCGCGCAGCCTGTCGCCCGCAGCAGCATCGACATAGCTGATGTTGGCTTCCTGAGCCTGCAGGTAGGCCCGGGCATCATCGTAGATTTCCCGCTGCGGTCCCCCCATGAAGGTTCGAACCTTGTCGAGAACAGCCTCCTTTTGGTCAACCAGTCGGTCACCAGCCTTGACGGGCTCGGTGATGTACCAGCTGGCGGGCTTGTCCTTCATCAGGACGATCTCATCGCGCAGGGGTTCGAGCGCTTTGAGGAAAGAATACTTATCCCGTTGCGCCAGCATGAGGTTCAGCTCGTTCGCCAGATTGGCAACGCTTTGGGCCCATTCCGCACCGAGCGTGCGGGCCTCGGAACCGTCAGCCGGCAGGCCGAAAAGTTCTGTATAGAGCTCCTTCGCCGCACGGATCTGGGCGGCCGTGAACTCCAACTGCGGCGTCAAAAGAATGTTCGAAAGCTTGTGGCTGTTGTTCAACGCCTGAGCGAGTTCCGCCCCCTCCTGCAAGGCGCCATCCAGGCGAGCTTCGACCTTACCCTTGGCTGAAAGGCTGGCGGCGAGACAAAGCGTTGCGATGGTCGGCCAACCGTTTGGCTTGCCACCGAAGCGCTCGATAAGGGACTTGACCGACACCTTGATGCCATTGCGGGCCTGGCCTGACACGTAGTTCAGAACATCCTGCTCAGCCTCGTCCAGCGCTGCTGCAGTGCCGCCAAACAGGCCGGATGCGGGGCTGGCGGCCTTTGCAATGTCGGCTTCTACATAGTTGACCTTTCGCAGCATCGGCAGGTTTACGTAGACCTTGTCGACGAGCACCTGGAACGCCTTGGTGATCCGGTCCTGGGGCTCGTCCCCGCCGATATCCAGTTCGTCGCCCCTCACAAAAAGTCGGGCGGAAGCCATCAGGGTTCTGAGCCGCAGTTCCAGATCTTTGGACCTCCGCACGTTCTGCTCGCCCTTCTCCGTGATGATCCTGTCACGTCCGGGTTGAGGCGAACCGCTTCGCGCCTGCCGGATGAACTTGTCTGTCTGTCGGTAGAGGCTGAGATCGCGAACGAACCGAACATCAGGTTGGAGAACGATAGCCAGCTCCTCACGCCCCATGTTGCGCATTTGAACCGCCTGCGGCGCGGCGGCGTCATCGTTCATCGGGCTGATGATATTGACTGAAAGCTCATACTCTCGGCCAAGCAACTGATCATCCAGCCTGCGGCTGAAGGCGTATTCATAACCCGTTGCCAGGTGCTTCAGCTTGCGGTGCCGCACAATCGTATCGAAGGCGAGGGTCTCAAGCTCCTTGTTGAGTTCACTGGGGTCGAGGTCGATCGCCTTGATCTCGGCTTCGACATCCTTCTCCTCATTGGTGAGGAACTCGTAGATCTCGCCGTTGCGCTGAACGTAGGTGTTTCGCTCCAGCAGCCCCAAGGCCTCTTCAATCTTGCGTCGCTGTCCAACCTGATCGACGTCGAACTCTGACAGCAGAAGTATGCTGATGTTGCGAACAGTCGGCTTGAATTCCTTGACGTATTTAACGAGGAAGAGAGCCTTGAGGACGCGAACCGCAAAGGGGTCCTCGAGGTTTTTTTCCGCGATCTGGATCGACTGCTGCACCGATGACTTGAGGGCGGTACGGATGCCTTCAAACATGAGATCGAACGTAGCGAGCCCCCCGACCGGGCGATCCGTCAGCGATTTTGCCACCTCCTGGAACACGCCGAGCATCGACCGCTCACCAACCGAGCTGTGCTTACCCTCAAAAGCGTTGTGCTGAGACAGAGAGACGATCGCCATCTGAAAAAGCGTGTACTGATAAGGAGGGAAAGGGTAGCTGCTGACGAAATGCTTACGGTCGCGATAGTTGAGGAGCTTGATCGAGCCATCTGCAAAGTCGAAAAGCGTCTTGAAGTTGGCCTCCTCCTTGTCGTGAAGGTTCCCCAACACGATCGCTGCGGCATCTGTTTTAGACAGCAACCGCCTCTGTATGACCTCCGCCACGTCCGCTGAATTCAGAGGTATCCGGTTTGCAAAGCGCGCCTGGATTTTCGAGAAGTCATTTTCTTGCTGGACGGTAAGATCGCCGACGACTTCAGTGATCGCTTGCTGTGCCGTGACGATGATCCACGCCTGACCCCTGCATTTTGTATTCAGACTTTCTGCGATCGTCTGCAGGTTCGTCATAAGCTTGACGTTGTCAGCGATATACTGACCCACCTCGTCCACAAAAAAGTTGAGCCTGAAGTTTGGAACCTGGCGATCGATCCAGCTCTTCACCGCATCGGCAAAATCCTCGATCGAGACCCGGGTATCCTTGCGATAGTTCGAGAGAATATCCTTGGCGTCCTCCGCGTCGGTTCCTGTGGCGCGGGCAAAGGCCAGGGCGATGTTGCGTCCCTCCAGCAAGGCCTCCTGCCGGCCCCTTGTTTCCCAGGCCTTGCCCGAAACCTGATGGAATGCCTCTTTGAAGGCAGCGAACTGCCCTCGCTCGTCGAGCTGTCGCTCGAACTCCGCGATGTGAGGCTGCTTCCCGAAATAGCCGCGCATCTCGTCGAAAACCTTCTGAAAAACAGAAAGCAACGCATCGACATCCGTCTTGGAGATCACATCGGCCTTCTGGTCGATGTTGAAAAGGATCGATCTGGAGGGGACCGAGACAGCCTTTCGAAGCGCCCCGGCCAGCATCGGGTCGTCCTTCAGTTTCTCCAGAAAAATATCCGATGCCTTGGCCCCGTCCACCTCGCGGCTCTCGAGCACCAGGGCCAGCATCTTGAGCAGGTGGGATTTGCCTGAACCGAAAAAGCCTGAAATCCAGACGCCGTTCGCCGTCTCGAAATTATTGTAACTTTCGAGAAATTCGCTGAGGCGCCGGCCGATCTCACCGGTGATAACGTATTCATCAAGCTCAGTTCTCAGACTTGCGTCGTCATCGGCCTTGATGACACCATCAATCGAACGGTCGACGGGTTTTTCGAAAATTTCGCGCATCGATATCGCCACTTCGCTAAACCTCGTAGTTAAGAATATTAAACGCTCTGTAGTATTTGTCGTCATGTAATCGACCGAACAGATCGAGAGAGGCTCCCGTCGCTAGCGCATGCGTATAGCTTCCCGGGAAAAACAATATAGTTGGCCTGTCTTTGGCCGCGCGTTGTAGGTTATTAAGTACGTTGTGCGACCGAATGTAAGGATAAACTTCGCCAACACCGGATAAAAATATTACATCGTGTGGAGTCGAATTTATCAAATCTGATATCCAGGGTATCAATGTCGCACTGGTGTCGAGAACGGATTGGAGTATCTCCCGAATTTCTGCCTTTTCTTTTTCGGGCTCGATTTCGATTATTGTGTCACGGATATTTCGTTCGCTCAGTATCGAGAGCGCCACATCATATATGTTGATGTCCAAGACAATATTTCCCGCATGTGAAACCCTATTGATGAGATCGTTGCGGTCCGAATCGATTGATAATCCCTCCTCCGCCGGGAATGGGCAGATAAAGAATGGCACTTCATTGCCTAGGCCCTGCTTGGTCAGGAATCGCTGACTGGTGATCACGTTGTAGAGGTGTTCAGAGCGTTCCTTGCGACTTTCCGGCTTCCTCACGATACAGTTCCTTGATCCTGGAGCCCTGGAAAGATCATTAGGTCATGTTGGTTGTGATGCCCGATCATTGACCTCAGCCTGAGAGAAATGAAGGTCGATACGATTTTCCGATCCTCCGTCACGACGTTCGCTTCTCGCATGATCCGGAACAGAATTTGACGGAGTTTCGTCCTGGTCGCCGGCGTGATGCCGGCAAGGCGCTCGTCCCATTCAGCCTTTGCAGCGAACAGGATGTCGAAGCTCTCAAGCGGCAGATCGAACCGACGCGATAGGTAGCGCTCACGGAGGACCTCCGTAGCGAACTCTCGCACGAAGCGGTACGCGCGACAGGTTGCGAGCCATAAGAGGGCTTGTTGTTCGCTACGGTCAGCGTCGTGAACGAGATAGTCGATCTCCTCCGCACTCAAGGTTGAAACCCGAACCACAGTCTCCCTCAGCATTCGGCGCCGCGACTCCGCCTTGGGCAGCGAAGCGATTCCCGCCTCGAGGGCCCGATGCAATGTGATCTCCCAACTCTCGGATGGAACGTGCAGGCGAGCGATCTCGACGCTTTCGTTCAGATGAAGGCCGCCAACAGCGAAAGACATACGGTAAGGTTGGGATGACGCAGCGTTCATAGGACTGTGATCTGACAATGCTGGGCAAGCTCTTTCTGGCCCCGCAGCGCCAGCCCTTGGGTGCCGGACGCACAGAGTGCGCGTTGAATCAGCGGGCTTGGCGGATCTTGGATAGGAACCAGGACAACGCGTGACCAGACCGGAGACCCGTGAAGATGGGTGGCTGATTGGCCAAGCGTTCTCATGGGGTGATGAGCCGCTCGGCGACCAATATGGCCGAGCCGCTCCAGTGGTTGCGACTGTGAAGATCGGCGGTAGAGGCAACGGGTCACGAGATTCATAAGGCCCAAGCCTCCACCGGACGCGTGAGCCGTTGCAACAGCACCACCATAGCCTCGGTGTCGCGCTCGCAATAGGTTTCCAGCGCAGACCGGATGGTCGCCTTCCGCTCTGGCGTGCAACCATTCGAGACGGCTTCAAGCCAGGCCAACTGTGCCGCCATTCCGTCGCCGACGACCAGATCTTCGTATGACATGTCGGGAGCCACCGTCTTCAGAACCGCCTTGATCGACCAGCTTCCGCGCTGATCGCGGTGGTAGTAGTGGTCGCGCGTCACCGGCAGCAGGTCGACGATCCTGTCGCGGATTTCCATCAAGGTAGGAGCGAGGTCCAGGAAACACTCCGCCAGACCCTCAACACAGCCCCGCTCGAAAGAGGCGTTGTAAGTCACAACAGCCCCACAATGAGCGCCTAGCGCCGTGAGCAATGCCTCGGCACAGGCCCTGCGGGGATCCGCCCCATCCAGCGACAGGAAGCCGACATGGTCCAGTCCGCCGCCGTCCCTTTCGACGTGGCAGGAAAACTGGAAGGGCACCGCCTGATAGGGACGCGTCCCAACCCACTTGGGGACTGCAAACGAAATCGTCTCGAAATCCAGATAGGCGCGCGGCGAGGCCCAACCTTCAACTGCGGCCGCTGCACCCTTGTGGTCATGGTAGACCTGCCCGGACAACGTGGCGGCATGGATGCGCCGATGGATGGGGTTGTCGAGGTCGCGCTCCTCGATTTCCCTAAGGTCATAGGCACCCTGCGCGCCGAACCGGGCCGCGAGGGTCTTGCCCGTTCGCGGTAGCAGAGCGACAGGCCACTCAGGCGCAGCGGGTTCGAAACTCGCACAGTGCTCCCGGAATTCACAGGTGAAGGGCGTGTTGCAATGGTCGCCGGTCCGCACGGCCGGCTCAGTTGAAACCAGTACGGCCCGCGCGCGGGCCACACGGTCCGGCACTCTGGCCAGGAGCTCGGTCAGGTCGTCGAGCAAGGCGTGATCCTTGAGCAGGCCACGATAGGCACCGGCGGTCTTCAGAACGAACTGGTTGTCGATATGGCGGATTGAGGCCCCAGCGATCTCGAGCCCGCAGGACTGCAGCACCCAGACCTGGGTGGCGAGGTCGGCCCGGTGGTAGTCCTTGGTCTTGGTGGTGCTCTTCACCTCTGCGATCGCCCAGGCCGCCTCGGCCACAGGCTCAAGCACATCCACCTGAACCAGAAGACCCTCCTGGGAAAAGGTCGCCTCGAACAATGGCAGACGGTTCCCTTCGGCGAGCAAACGCTGCGTCGTCTCCGCTGCAGCCCCCAGATCCCTCTCCTCGATCATGATCCCGTCGGGGCGGAGGTCACAGGCGATCGCTCCCACCTGATGGCACACGGCCATCTGATGATCCGCGCCGGCATCTCGCTTACCCAGATCGCGGCGATGGACCGACAGCCAAAGCTTACGCTCGCACTGATCGAGCGCGGTCAGGCGGGACTTCGACAGGCCATGACGTTTGACCTCGATACTCGGCTCAACCGTCATTTCCTCCCCCAAAACGGTGAGCCAGAACGGCTCTCAATTTCCACCTATAGTCGCAGCATGCCAGCCCCGCACAAGCCTATCCCTGATAATCGGCGACGGCCGATCGCACGCGGGGTCGGGTGACATTGACGAAGGTGTTCACGCGCTCGGCTAGCCAAGCGAACGCCTTCTTACGGACCGCCGCATCATCGAGCGAGCCGAACACTTTTGAGTCAATAATCGTGGGGCGACCGTCACGGTCGATGCGCCTTGCAGTTCCTCCGAGGTCTTCGCGAATCTCTTCCCAGGCGTCAGCCAGGGTAAGCATCGCATGCTCGCCCGCGGTGCCCCGGGCTGAGGAGATCATGACGCCGACCTCGCCCAGCTTCATGCTCCGGTAGACGTTCAGCCAACAACTGCCGGCCGGCGCGGGCAGATTGAAGGACAGATAGCCAAGCTTGGCAGGCTTGGGCACGGCCTGCTCGGGGTCATCAAGCGACAGGCCGGCCAGAAACTCGGCCCAGAACCTCTGCTGCGCGTCAGACAAAGCAGCCCGATCCGGATCCAGCTCACGCACCGTCGACGGGTCGGCGGTGTCTTCAAGAGTGTAGCCCTCAGGCACCGCTACGACCGTTCGGGTGACGACCGAGGTCCGAGCCAGCACGCGCGGGGTGACCAGACGGTCCCCGTTCGGGAGATCGAAGATCGGCATCTCCACAAGACCAAGCGAGAAATGCAGGCCGGCATGCGCCTGAAGGTATTCTGCGATGGCTTCGACACCTTCGCGGATCCCATCGCCGACGATCAGCAGAAGAAACCGGCCACGTCTGAGGTTGGAGGTGAGGGCGTCGTTGAACTGGATCTCGTCGACGGACGGGTCCACCTCACGCACTAGGTCCAGAAGGACCGTGCCGTCACGTTTCAGACGACGGCGCACCTCCCGCTCGAGGTCCGACGAAGACCATCGGCTGAGTTCCTTGGCGTAGTCGAGGATCTGACCAACCACCTCGCGACGGCCTTCCGGGTTCCTCCAAAGTTTGCACTCGACCAGAACGGGCAAGCCGGACGGAGTCACCATGAAGTTGTCGATCGGGCCTGCGGGCGTTTGCAACTCCATGCAAACGGGCACCGGCCCGATAAAGGTCGGGTCGATCTCTGCGATAGGCAGACAGGACGGGTGCTCGTGAACCAGCCGCTGGATGTATTCTTCGCTGACGGAATCTTCTCCGCTGCGGAAGCCGATCGACGCTAGAGAGGTCGCCTTGGCCGGCCCGCGTGGGATAAGGACTGGTGCACTGTGTTGGCGGCTCAAAAAGGTCTCCAGTCCATGTTCGCGGGCAGGGCTTGCGCCATCCCTTGCCACGGGCGTTCGCAACATCCGTAACGTCTAGCTACGTCAAAAACGGTCGCGCCGTCGAGATCAGCAGCTGCTTGGTATGTCTTGACGGCGTCGGCCGCGAACCAGCCCAGGAATCGAGCAACCTCTCTCTAGCGATTGCCCGAAGAAGGACGTCTGGCCAAGCCGACGGACGATAACCGATGCCGCTCTCTCTCTGATGGCAGAGATTAACTAGCTGCGACGGGCGGACTAGCGGGAGTTGACACAACTCCCTCCGCATATTTGTCTTCGTCTTAAGCGGCCCCACAATGCGGGCTCGCTGAATCAAGGAACGACATGTCGATTTTTGACCATCTCAAGAAAGCCTTCGGGAAGCCGGGCGACAACCGGTCGGAATTTACTCGTAACGTCTCCGACACCATGACTGATCTCGCACGGCAGGACGAAGAGTCTGTGGCTCGCGGCGAAGTGCCTGAACGACGACTGATCCCACACCATGCCATAAAGCGGGACGTGATTATTGCCGCCTACCAGAAGGATTTCGAAATGGCCGTGGCTCAGGTTCGTGGACTTGCTTGGACCGACGCCGCCAAGGATCAGAAAATTGCCGCGCTTGGGCCAGACTTTGAGAAACACATCGGCGGCGTGAAGCGCTTGGGTCCAGGAGACCTCGACAAGGTAATCTCTCTGATGAAGAAAACCAGGACGGACCTCCTGGAAATTGAATCACAAGTTAGAGCGAAGACGCCAATATACAGCATCGTAGACCCGCTGTAACTGCCCTTCCCTGATCATGCCAGCTAGGCTCAGGACTCATAGCCAGAAGAGCACGGTCGCCGCGAGGGCGAAGGGCCGGCCCGATCCCGGCGAAACTGCTGAGAAAGCCGCCCTACGAGAGGTGCTCGAAGAAACGGGATACGAGGCGCAAATCATCCAGGCTTTGCCGATGCCATTCGCCGGTTCGACAACGTCGACCGCCTACTTTCTGATGCAGCCTGTAGGTTCGCCGACGCCGTTCAAATCCGAGGAGACGAATACCATACGCTGGGCTTCTCTGACGGAGGCGCAGGACCTTGTTGCGCTCACCAAGATCGAGAGCGGACGCAAGAGAGACAAGGCTGTCATCGAAGCCATCCGAGTGGCGCTAGAAAGCTGGCCAATTTAGCCGGCTGGCCCAGCTTGCCGGCGTTTCAGGAGCTTCAGGCAATCCTACCGCCAAAGCCCTCGCCGAGCCTCTTGGAAACCCGCCAGTTCGAGCAACTTGGCTACCTCGTCTGCCCCTAATGGATCGCCATCTATCGATGCGGCGATCTGGTTGAGAATGGGTTGCAGGCCGTCGAGCATTGGCAGCAATCGCCACGCCGCTACAGGAGAGCGAATTTCCACCTGCACCCCTTGCTGGAACTCACTCCATTCAAGTGCGAAGGCTGGGCCTCGTGGTTGGCCATACGCTTCGTAAAACAGGCCGATCTCAATTCGATCCTGCACCCCGCCGACCATCCAGGGGGTCCAGTAAGTGGACCGGGAGACGAATAGAAAGCCCTTCTGTAGAGAGCCGTCGTCAACGTCGGTCTGAAACAATTCTAGGAGTTCATCGTCCATTCGAGTGCTCCTGCTGACCTGCCGCCTCTGGACCCAACGTCATAGTGGGAGTCCGCAGGCTGCGTGGCTGATCTTGAGTTCTGGTGTGAACGGCGGGTCGCCGGGCCGGCACCTGGACGGGTCACGTCAGTTCCTGTCAATCTACCGACCAGACTCCGCTGAATTTCTTCGCATTTTCCAGTAGATCGGTCAGTGGAATTCGACCACGATAGAAACCGCGGACCTTATTCCGATAACATCGCTTGGACGGCGGCAACCGAAGGCCGGTTCAAGCGGGAAGGAGAGGTGTGTTTTCGACTTGGCCGAATTTACGCGTCAGTACCCGATAAACAATATTGGCCAATCCGGAAACGGCAGCGCAAAAGTGTGAGCGATGCGGAACGCAAACAGCGCTCTGACAACCGGTGAAATTGCATGCTTCATCCGATCATCTTTAAAAAGGACACCCGCGGCCGCACGAGGGTTTGGCAAATCGAGCAAGACGGGACGTCTTATCGAGTCCTGTTTGGCATAAAAAACAACCCGCAAACCCCGACGGGTTGGATCCATTGCATCGGAAAACAAGCGCGCAATGATCTGGATCAGGCCGGTTTTGAGATCGCCTCGGCCTACGAGCACCAACTGGATCGCGAGTATCACAAGACTGAAGCCACGCTGGACGAGCCGAAGTTTTTTCAGCCTATGCTGGCGGGCAAATACAGCGGTTTCTCGCCGGGCTTCGCGCAGCCCAAACTTGATGGAATTCGGTGCATTGCGAGGGTGGAGGGCCTCTTCACTCGCGAAGGCCAGTCAATCGACAGCGCTCCCCACATCTATGAAACTTTGCGGCCTCTCTTTATCAAGGAGCCGGACATAATTATTGACGGGGAGCTCTACAACCACAGTCTCTTTGACGACTTCAATGCCATCGTCAGTCTTGTTCGACGAAAGACCCTCTCCCCCCAGCAATTGACCAGATCGGCTGAGTTTGTCGAATATCACGTGTATGATCTGCCGTCTCATGCCGGCTCTTTTTCAGAGCGTTCTCAAGCGCTTCTAAAAGTCGTTGAAGGTCTACCTGCGATCGTTGCCGTCCAAACCGAGGCCATCCAGGACGAACAGATCTATGACGAACTCCATGGCAGTTGGATCGAAAATGGATATGAGGGTTCAATGTGGCGCGCCGACGCCGCCTATGAACAGAAGCGATCCAAGACGCTTCTGAAACGCAAGGAGTTTCAGGATGCTGAGTTCCGATGTCTTTCCATCGATGAAGGGGTAGGGCACTGGGCCGGTCTAGCGAAAAGCGTGCAATGCGCCCTGCCGGATGGTCGCACCTTCCGCGCGGGCATTAAGGGCAGTCAGGCGCGAGCCAAGGAACTGCTTCATGAGTCACACTTGGTGGTCACCGTGAAATACTTCCATTTGACCCCCGACGGCATCCCGAGATTCCCCGTTGTCACGAAGTTCTGGGGGGAAGAACGGGGCCTTTGATTGCCCTCGCGTTTGTGGACGACCAAACCAATCACGGCCCAGAGGACCGGAGGATCATTGCTATCTCCAGAGGAGTCTTGGGGCATCAGGTCAGAGGACCACACGGGCGACCTGTCCGAACGGAAACTCTTGGGTGGTTAGTCCACCTTCGGGCACGATCCACATTACCGGTGGGCGTGGGGCATCGATGGGAAAAGTTCCATAGCCATCTGTGAAATAGAGGCACAGGTCCGGTGGCGGATGCATGTCTTCCACTTTCGCGAAAAAGGGTTCGAATGATGTGCCTCCTCCCCCGATCGGACGTTCCCGCAGTGCCGCCAGTGTTAGGGAGAAAGGGCCATAGATTTCGGCGTCCGCAAAATAGAACTCACCGCGTATATCCGTATGGATGGCCAACAGGCTTTCGAGTTCCGCAAGGAAGGCTGCCAGTTGGCCTTCGTCGATCGAACCGCTGGTGTCGATGGCCACGACCAGGCGGAGTTGGACCGGTTGGAGCGCTTCCAGATAAAGGCCTCGACCGACAAATCGCCTGTCAAAGCCAACATAGTCATGCTGCGAACGAACGACGAACTGCCAGAGTAGCGCGTCCCAGGGCAGTTGGGGTTCTGCAATCAGGGTCAGTTCGCGCGAGACGCCCGCACCAGTGCTCCCCCAACCAACACTACGGCGGTGCGCAATAATGGCCGCTTGCGCGCGCGCTGCGGCCCATAAACTCTGACTGCCATCAGCTTTCGAGGCCGGCGACGAGAGGAGATCTACAAGGAGAAGTTCATGGCCGCGGTCTTTCCCCGTCGAGATTTGTTCATAGACTTCCTCGACCGAAAGACCCTGCAGATCATAGTCACGCACACTGCCTGATGGCAGTTCGAGGCCTCGCACTCCTGCGATCATACCGTTGACCACGATATCGGCCGCGATGTTCCAACGGATCGGATCACGGAATTTACGGCGTGCCGAGTGCTCGAGCGCGCAATGGAGAAGTTCGTGAACGAGAAGTCCGGCGAGTTGTGAGGCGGTCAATCCGGCCGCATAAGACGGCGATATCCAGATCGTTCGACCATCCGTTGCGGCGGTCTGCACAGATTCGTCGACGCGCCATTCGGCAAACAAGGCCAAGGTTCCAAAGAACGGCTGGAACTTGAGCACCCATCGGCGAGCAGCCTTGACCCTGGCCTCGACTGCCGTGTTCACGTCAGTGAAACGTCCCGCTCCTCGGCAAGGAACGCCTTGATGACGGGGTGCTCCCTCGAGAGCTTTGCAAAAGCAGCGAACTGGTTCGAGCCCCGGATCACAGGCAGACAATCAACGAGCAGAAGTTGCACCCATTCAGGTTCTGCCCGGGTAATCAGCCAGTCCAGCGCGGCCATGGCAGCATTTGCGGTACAAGCCCGTTCACCAAGACCGATGACAATCGCGTAGCGTGCGGACATTTCGGAAGGGAAGCTGAAATGCCCACCAAGGCCCTGCACGATGGCGTTGAGGTCAGGCAGGCTGTTGTAAACCGCACAAAACGCGTCGAACTCAACCTGAGCGGCCTCGCCTACAGCAGCGCCGATTGGAATATCCGCCGCCAGCAACCGAGATGCCATTGCCCAGGACCGCGGCGACGGCCAGGCCGGGACCTTGTAGCTGGGCATATGCAAGAGCGCTGGGCGAAAGGCGAGGAAGGCGGCGATCCGCTCATTGAGCCCTCTCGCAATCCCCCAACTGCGGAAACTGGCCAGGTCGGTCTCGACTTCAAAATGCACGAAACGGTTGGCGAGGGGAGCCGGCATGTCGAACACCGCAGCCCGATCTATGGCCCGGTTGCCGGCAGCCCAGATCAACCAGCCCTCAGGCGCCTTGTAGGAACCGACACGGCGGTCGAGCACCAACTGCTGGGCGACCCCCTGCATCGTCGGCGGCGCCATATTAATTTCGTCCAGGAACAGGATGCCTTGGCCGTCCTGAGGGAGGAACTCAGGCGGATACCATCGCGCCCTCCCATCCTCGGCCACTGGCAAGCCGCGTAAATCGGTCGGTGCCAGTTGGCTCAGGCGCAGGTCAATCAGATCAAGACCGTGGCGTTGGGCGACCGCGCCAACGATCGAAGACTTACCGATCCCGGGTGCCCCCCAGATCATCACGCTATACGGCAGGCGTCCGACCGCGAGACGATCGAGTTGCTGCTCGAGTTCACCGGGGGTCATCCTGTCGAGCTCGCACTACGAACGGCCAGGGCCTCAAGCGCTGCGGCCTGAACGACGGCATTGCCGTCCTTGGCGAGGCCCCGAAGGGCCGACAGGGGCGTCGCCGGATTTGCCGCGATCACGCACCGTTCCAGCCACCAACTCGACCGCTGTGCCCGGGCAAGCGCATCAGGCGGGCACTCTGGTTGAGCCAGGGCTGCGAGGCGAGATATGCCCGGCCGGGTTGTCCGGGTCAGGTCCTTGATCCATCCAACCTTTAACTCTCGGGCCGCTGCGATGGGGTCGGCCGCCGCTTTTGCCGCCTCGATGTGCTTGCTGGCAGATCGCCCAGCGTTGGTTAGCCCCAATCGGAACGTGGGCTGTAAGCCTTCAGCGATTGCTACGTCACCTGATGCTGTACCAGCGTAAGATGGATTGCAGGCAGCGTTTGCACGCACAATCCGGGCGCTGTCCAAGGCCAACTTCGCTAACAGATTGGCAGAGGCGGAAGGGTTTCTGGCGACCTCAACACGCACCCCGATGTCTTCGTCACGGGCCAGGACATTCAATTGATCGACTGGGGCGTATGGATTCCTAGCGGCCTCTAATTTTAAAGCTATTAATAGCTTGCGCAACTCCCATTCTGAAGAGCCACTGACTGGCGAGCCCCCCAACGCAACCAACTTATGTTCGAGTTCTTTGAAATTTTTACTCGGCTCTGATAATTTTTTACGAAACCTTCGTTTCAGAGCAGCTTTTGCCCCAAACGCAACATGACGAACTTCATCGAGAGCGAGGCTCTGCAATAGGCCCGGAGGCGTCGACCAGTTACTAGTGACCTCCCCTCGGACAAAAGCGACTTCATCGCGTGCCAAGATTTCTATAACCTGCAAGGGGGTCGTCGGGTGAACGGCCACCAACTGCCGGACCTCGGATTCCCCATCGCGTGCCAAGATCTCTAGCGCCTGCGAGGGGGTCGTGGGGTGACGGGCTACCGCCCTTCGGACAGAAGCATCCTCATCGCGTGCCAAGATTTCTAGCGCCTGCGAGGGAACCGCCGGGTGCCTAGCCACCACCCTTCGGACCTCATTGTCCACATCGCGTGCCAGAACATCGAGCAATCGCTCTGGTGCATTCGAGTTCCATGCCGCGTGCCTTCGGACAGAGGCGGCCTCATCGCGAGCCAAGGCATCGAGAATTCGCTCCGGGGCAGTTTCGTGTGACGCCATTTCCTCCCGGACATCGGCATCCCCATCGCGTGCCAGCAGATCGAGCAATCGCTCTGGCGCATTCGGGTTCTGCGCCACCCCCCCTCGGACCGAGGCGTCCTCATCGCGTGCCAGGATTTCTATAACCTGCAAGGGGGTCGTCGGGTGACCGGCCACCAACTTGCGGACCTCGGATTCCCCATCGCGTGCCAAGATCTCTAGCGCCTGCGAGGGGGTCGTGGGGTGACGGGCTACCGCCTCCCGGGCGTCGCATTCCCCATCACGCGCCAAGATCTCTAGCGCCTGCGAGGGAGTAAAATTGTGGTAAGCGACGCAATAGCGAACGAGTTTATCATAGTCGCTTGCTAGGATTTCCAGCACATGCGGTGGTGTGTTGTCATCATTCGCCAGAAGTCTGTTCACATTGCCCCGGAACCAATCTCTAAAACCCACCGGTCCCCGCGGCATGCTTGATCGTAAAGCCGGTGGGGCAACGCTATTCTCAGCCACCATCCAACGGATGCATGGATTTTGGTCCTTGGCCAACGCCTCAAGCACGTGCGGTGGAGTGGCCCTGTTCCCGGCGATAGCGTATCTCACGCCGGCAGAATCATCCTTCGATAGGGCCTCCAGAAGAGCTTGCGTGCAAGGTTTTCTCTTCGCGATCGTGCGTCGGATAACAACGTTGTCACTGCCGGCTAAAGCTTCCAAGATCCCGGGAGGAGTAAATCGATCCTCTGCTAGCCGAATTTTTTCATACCTGTCTCCGTTGAGAGCCATTTCCTCCAAAGCGCGCTCAAGAGATGACTGGAGCGCTTTCTTTACATCAAAGGGAGTTTTGGGATTGCAGTAAACAGCATTTTGAATGGAAATCGAATCCGCGGCCGCCAAAACAAGCAGCAACTCTTCGGGACAGGCCCTGTTTCGGGCAATCGTGGCCCTCAGTTGTTCGGATTCATCTTCCGCAACGAGTGCGGCGAACAGATAGGGAGGCAAGGAACGGTTGGCAGCAAGCGCAGACCGTAACCAAGAAGTTTCATAGCTATTTCGGTATTTCTTCGCTGCCAAGGACTCTAGAACATGTGGCGGGGTATACCGATGCGTGGCCACCGCGACATCATACTGAACATTCTGACCGACGAGACGTTCCAGCGGACCTATCAAAAGTTCGGCGGAAGCCGCAGGGTTAGAAATTAGCGAGTTCAAAACCACGCGATGCGTACTGCGCGATATATGTTCCAGAAGATTTAGAGGCGTATTGCGATCACCAGCGAGACGCCACTGGGCGTATTTCTGTGGGTCCGGTGCATCATCAAAAGCAATTAGTTGGAGTAATTGGAAAGAAGTAGACGGGTTTTTGGCTACCGCCGAACGTACTGATATTTCAGAATCTGCCACCAATATATTCAGGATTTCAGGCGTTATATTTGGATTGAGAGCCACTGCTTCCCGTATGTCGGGATTTTCGGCGTCAGTCGCCAATAAGCCCAGAACATCAGGAGTTGTACTGGGATTTAACGCCACTGCTTTCCGAACGTCGGTATTTTCATTGCGCGCCAAACCGGCCAGCACATGGGCAGGGGTCGCGGGGTTCGCCGCCAGATCAATATGTAAAGACGAATACAGGATACGGCTGATTGGGCTGGCCTGATGCGGCTGCCCGAGCGTCGCAGCAGTCGTGCCGTCAAGCATCAAGCCCACCTCGGCTAAGGCGAACTGTTCTGGTTTGGGTCTGTCGTCGCCACGAGCCTGTTCGAGACCAACAGTTAAACGGGCGCGCCAATCCAGGTCGCCGGCGCTTGAACGATGTAAGTCGCAGGCCTCAATCAGGGCTCCCGAAGGTGCCCATGCGGGATTATTGTACGACCGATCCCCATTTTTTCTTACGATTTCTATCGCTTCTGTCGTGGCTGCCGGGTTCATCAGCAGAGTTAGGCGGGTGACTGTGTCACCCCGCTTGGCCGCGTAGGCAAAAAAGCCGGCCGGGCAATTCTCGCGCTTGAGCAGGGCGCGTAATGTCGCCTCTCCAAAGTCGGTGAGCATGTCGGGTTGTTCGATCAGGTAAAGATCGAAAGCTGGGTTATCGAGCAGGTCCGATGGAAACTCCCCGCCGGCCTTGGCGACCGTTTTTGCTAGCGTTGCCGGATTGCGAACGACGCGCTTGCGGATGGCTTTATCCTGATGCTCGGAAAGAGTGTCGAGGAGTTCGGCCGGCGCTGCGCAGTTCGACGCCACCGCTCGCGCCAATGTCTTGTCCCGAACCGCCAGTTCGGCGAGGCGCTGCGGGGGAGTTTGCTCACTCGCCGCTTCCCTCAGTTCTGCTTTCGTGGGCTTCAAGACGCTGCATCCTGTTCAAACAGGCCCAAGCGCCGTCGAACCTCAAGGAGCATATCCCGTTCTTCGACGAAGCCGTGGGCCAACGCGTCGTCGTCATTTTGATGCGCCTTCTTCCAATTGCTGGAATCAGAAAGCTCCGTATCGTCAAAAACTGCACGGGTTATCGTGACGCTGTCCTGATCTCCGTCCACCCACCAACCTGGAAACTGCATTGCGGTCTGCTTTCTTGACTGGCCACGATGGGCTCATGGTACCGGTGCAGGTTGGATTTCCTAGTGGATTGATTCCATCACTTGGTGCCCGCGGTTAGCGGCGGCGATGATTTTGTCTGGATCGGCGGTCCAGACGAAGGGTTTGGGCTGCTGATTGTGATCGACGACGAAGCGGTTGA